>DATLLV010000198.1:0-10752 GCA_035537655.1 Miltoncostaeaceae bacterium | reverse complement strand
CCCCATCATCGCGGCCACCTGGGCCCCGTACTCGCTCGAGCCGAGGATCCAGATCGGCGGCAGGGGGACATCGGCCGGCGCGGCGCTGACGGTCGCGAAGGGGTGGTCGTCGGGGAAGCCGTCGCCGGCGTACGCCAGCAGTTCGGCCAGCTGGGAGGGGAAGTCCTCGGCGCCGAACGCGTCGGCGGACCGCCGCAGCGCGGCCGCCGTGACGCCGTCGGTCCCCGGCGCGCGGCCGATGCCGAGGTCGATGCGGCCCGGGAAGAGGGCCTCCAGCACCCGGAAGGTCTCGGCGACGTGGAGGGAGGAGTGGTTGGGCAGCATGATGCCGCCCGACCCGACACGGATCCGCGCGGTGGCGGCCGCGACCTGGCCGATCATCACCTCAGGGGCCGAGCTCGCCAGCCCCGGGGTGTTGTGGTGCTCCGCGAGCCAGTAGCGCCGGTAGCCCCAACGTTCGGCGGCCTGCGCCAGCTCGATCGTGTTGCGCAGCGCCTGCGCCGAGGACGTCCCGCTCGGGACCGGCGACAGGTCCAGGACCGAGAGGGCGGGGGAGGGGACGGCCACCCGGGCCACGCTACCAGGGGCCCGGCGCGGCGCGTCCCCTCGGGACCGGCGCCCTCGCGGCTCCTAGGGGCCGGGAGGCGCGCCGGGCGGCGGCGGCCCGCCGACGTGGAAGCGGCCCCTGCCGGGGCTCGCGTTCACGATCCGCTGGGCCATCTGCGTGGCCTGGGCGCTGGTCGGCGCCGTGGCGCCTGGGGGCGGGTTGTCCAGGATCTCGTCGCTGATGGCGGCGACGACCGTGTCCACCGGGACGTTCCGCGCCTTGGCGATGTCCGCGAGCGACTTGCCGGCCTCGAGCTGGTCGCGCAGCGCGTCCTCGCTCATGCCGAGCGCCTTCGCCGCGGGATCGCCGAAGGGGCCGCCGCGGAACATCGTGTGGCGCTCGCCGAACCCGGGGCCGAGCAGCACCCCGCCGTCCTTGGCGCGCTCGAGCATCCTGTCGGCCTCGTCCTGGGTCAGCTTGCCGGCCTTGACCGCCGCGTCCAGGCGCTCCTTCAGGACGTCCGTGAGGGCGGCCTGGATGTCGTCGCCCGTCAGGTGCGTCCCCTCGCGGGCGTTGATGGCCTCGGCCAGCGCGTTCGACTCCTGCTGGGGGCCTCCGCCGCTCGTCGCCGCGTAGGTGACGCCGCCGGCGGCGAGCCCGAGCGCGGCGAGGGCGGTCCCGGCCACCGCGATCCGTCGTCTGCGTGCCTCCACGTTCCCTCCTCGGTCGATGCCGGCGGGGGCGCCGGTGGCAACCGACGGTAGGAGCCGTCCCTAAGGATCGGCTCAGGGCGGCGTGAAGGTCCCCTCGGGGCTCAACCCAACTCCCAGCACCGGGCGGCGTGCGTCAGGGCGCCGCGTGACGTCGGCGGCGGCGCACGATCTCGAAGATCAGCACCGCGAGCGCGGCGCCGACGGCCGCGCCGATGAGCCCCCAGGCCCAGTCGGGAGCGCCCTCGGACTCCGGCGGCGTCGCGGGCTGCGGCGTCGCGGCCGACGCTCCGGACTCCGCCCCCTCCGACCCGGCGTTCGCGACCGCCGCGCCGGCCGCCGCCCCCGCGGCGGCGGCCCCGGGCCGGTTCTCGGAGGTCTGCGTCGTCACGGTGACCGTCGCCGTCGGCGCGGTCACCGTCCGCGCGGGCGCGGTGACCGTCTCGGCCGGCGTCGTCACGGTCTCGGCGGGCGCGGTGACCGTCTCGGCCGGCGTCGTCACGGTCTCGGCGGGCGCGGTCACCGTGACCGTCGTCGCCGGAGCGGTCACCGTGGTCGCGGGCCGCGTCGCCGCCGGACGCTCCGCCTCGGTCAGCTCACCCGTCGGGCTCGGGACGGACGCCGCGCCGCCGCCGCCGCCGCATCCCGCGAGCACCAGGCCGATGGCCACGGTGAGCGCGGCGAGCACCACCGCCGCCGGGCGCCGTGCGTTCGTCACGTCCGGCCCCTTCGCCGGTCGCCCCCTCGGTCCTTCCGTCCCAGCCGTAGGCTCGCCCAGGCTCCCGCAGGTCGGCGACCTCGATCGCCGCGTCGCTCAGCCGGCCGCCGCGTCCCCGTCGAGCAGGGCCTCCATCCGCTCGAGGTCGCTGGGCATCTGGCGCCGGATCATCGGGGCGAGGGCGGGCGCCATCAGGCGCTTCGTGCCGCGCAGGGAGATCTCCACGGTGACGTGCACGCGGGTGGCGGCGCCGTCGTCGGCGGGCGCGAAGGTCACCTCGACGCGCCCGCTGCCGATCTCGAGGTCGGCGGCCTCGACCCAACGCGCGTCGCGCTCGAACTCGACGCACTCCGCCTCGTAGGTGCCGATGCCCTTCACGGTCTCGCGCCAGCGCGTCCCGACGCCCGGCTCGGCGTCGGTGATCGGCTCCACGTCGCGCGTGTTCTCCTGCCAGCGCGGGCGGTTGCGCACGTCCGCCATGAACGCGAAGACCCGCGAGGGCGGGTGGGCGACGACGTGCTCGAGATCGACTCTCACCGCCGCGGCACCCTACCCACCCGCTCGCGCGCCCGTGCGACGAGCGCCGGCAGGGCCGCCAGGTCCTCACGATCCAGCGCGAGGACGTCGAGCAGCACCCGGCCGTCGCGCAGGCGCCCGGCCACCGCCGGCTCGCCGGCCCGCAGGGCCGCGGCCAGCGCGGCGGGCTCCGGGTCGCCGAGCGCCGCGGCGAAGCTCGGCAGCTCGGCGAGCGGCAGGGCGCCGCCGCCCATGCGCCCCACGGTCGCGACCACGTCGCCGCCGAGGTCGGCCGCCAGCCGGTCGGCCCGGGCGCGCCGCTCGGCGGGCGCCCGGTGGAGGGCCGCCAGGGCGGGGATGCGCTCGCGCGCCAGGCGGGGGTCGCGGTGCAGCGCCAGGGTCGCCTCGAGCGCGGCGAGGATGAGCTTGTCGGGCCGCAGGGCGCGCATCATCGGGTGGCGGCGGGCGCGCTCGACGGCCTCGGCGCGGCCGACGAGGATGCCGGCCTGGGGGCCGCCGATGAGCTTGTCGGCGCTGAAGGCCACCAGGTCGCAGCCGGCCGCCACGCTCGCGGCGGCGTCGGGCTCCCCGGCGAGCAGGGCCTCCGGGCGCAGCGCGCCGCTGCCGAGGTCGTCGATCAGCGCCAGCCCGCGGCGGCGCGCGAGCCGGGCAAGCTCCTCGATCGCGGCCTCCTCAGTAAAGCCGACGATGCGGAAGTTCGAGGCGTGGACGCGCAGGATCGCCCGCGTCTCGGGGCCGATCGCGGCCTCGTAGTCCTCGATCCGCGTGCGGTTGGTGGTGCCCACCTCCACCAGGCGGCAGCCCGAGGCCGCAAGCACCTCGGGCACGCGGAAGCCGCCTCCGATCTCCACGAGCTGGCCGCGCGAGACCAACACCTCGCCGCCGCCCGCCAGGGCGAGCAGCGCAAGCAGCACCGCCCCGGCGTTCGACGTGGCGATGCACGCCGAGGGAGCGCCGGTCAGCGCGTGCAGGTGGCCGACCAGGTGGTCCTGGCGCGAGCCGCGCTCCCCCGTCGCCGGGTCCCACTCCAGGGTCGCGTAGCGCGCCGCCGCCGCGGCCGCGTCGACGGCCTCGGCGGCCAGCGGGGCCCGCCCGAGGTTGGTGTGGAGGATCACGCCGGTCGCGTTGACGGCCCGCCGCAGCGAGGGGCGCAGCGCGGCCGCGACCTCGCCGGCCAGGCCCTCGGCCCCCTCGCCCCGCGCCCGCCGGCCCGCCAGGGCGTCGCGGACGGCGTCGACCACCGCGCCGCGCGGCGCGCCCTCGAGGATCGCCGCCAGCTCGGGCCACCGCAGGGCCGCGTCGACCGACGGGAGGGCGCGGCGCGGGTCACCCATGGCGGCGAGTATCCAGCATCGCCGCACCCCGGGGCTGGCGCGCCCGCGGCGCGGGGAGGAAGATGCATCTTCACCCGACCAGGAGACACGGCATGGCACGCGCGACCCCCGTACGACCGCTCCTCGACGAGCGCCTGACCGAGATGCTCGCACTGATGGAGGGCGCCGACAGCGTCGAGCTCAAGCTGACGGTGCCGGAGTCGAGCCAGCGCTCGGCCGTGCGCGCGCTCGGCATGGACCCGCTCGACGCTCAGATCCGGCAGGTCTTCTTCTTCGACACGCCCGACCTCGCGCTGGACCAGGCGGGCGTCGTCGCGCGTGCGCGGCGCGTGCAGGGGCGGGGCGCCGACACCGTGATCAAGCTGCGCCCGGTGGTGCCCAGCGAGCTGCCGGCGGAGCTGCGCGTGTCGCCCAACTTCGGCGTCGAGGTCGACGCCATGCCGGGCGGCTTCGTCTGCTCCGGGTCGCTGAAGGCCGTCGGCGGGGACAACGCCGCGGTCTGGGAGGCGGTCGGCGGCGAGCGGCCGCTGCGCAAGATCTTCACCAAGGAGCAGCGGGCCCTCTTCGACGAGCACGCCCCCGAGGGCGTCGCGCTCTCCGACCTCGTCGTGCTGGGGCCGATCCCCGTGATGAAGCTGAAGATGATGAAGCACATGGGCCGCAAGCTGGTGGCCGAGCTGTGGTTCTACCCGGACGGGTCGCGCATCCTGGAGCTGTCGACCAAGTGCGCGCCGGCGGAGGCCCTGCAGGTCGCGGCGGAGGGCAAGGCGTACCTGAGCGAGCTGGGCATCGACCTCAGCGGCCGGCAGCAGACCAAGACGCGCACGGCCCTCAACTTCTTCTCGAAGGAGGCCAAGGCGGCCGCCGCCGCCTAGCCGCGCTCACCCGCCGAGCTCCTCGATCCGCCGGGCCATCAGGCGCCGCTCGGGCTCGTCAGGGGCCAGCTCGAGCGCGCGCCGATAGGCGGCGCGCGCCTCGTCGGTGCGGTCGAGGCGCCGCAGCAGCTCGGCGCGCGTCGAGTGCAGGTAGCGGTAGTCGTCCAGCGCGAGCCTGTCGACGATCGCGAGGCCGGCCTCGGGCCCCTCGGCCTGGGCGACCGCGACGGCGCGGTTCAGCTCCACCACCGGGGATCCCGTGAGGCGCGCCAGCTCGCCGTAGAGGGCGGCGATCTGCGCCCAGTCGTGGGGCTCGTCGGCGTGCAGCGAGGCGATGGCGGCCTGCAGCACGTAGGGGCCGCGCCCGCGCTGGGCGATGGCGCGGTCCAGCACCGCCCTGCCCTCGGCGATCTGGGCGTCGTCCCACAGGGCGCGGTCCTGATCGGCCAGCAGCACCAGCTCGCCCTCGCGGAAGCGCGCCTCGCGGCGGGCGTCGTTCAGCAGCATCAGCGCCAGCAGCCCGCCGGCCTCGGGCTCGTCGGGCATCAGCTCGACGAGCGCCCGGCCCAGGCGGATCGCCTCGCCCGCCAGGTCGCCGCGGCCGGCGTAGCCCTCGTTGAAGATCAGGTAGACGACGGCCAGCACGGCGTCGAGCCGGTCCGGGAGCAGGTGGTCCGGCGGCACCCGGAAGGGGATCCCGGCGGCCTTGATCTTGCGCTTGGCGCGCACCAGCCGCTGGGCCATGGTGGCCTCGGGGACGAGGAAGGCGCGCGCGATCTCGTCCGTGGTCAGCCCGCCGAGGGTCCGCAGGGTCAGGGCGACCTGGGCCTCCGTGGCGAGCGCCGGGTGGCAGCACGTGAAGACCAGCTCGAGCCGCTCGTCCTGGAAGGTCCCGTCGTCCATCTCGTCCTCCACCGCCTCCGGCGCGTCGAGGAGGAGGCGGGCCTTGGCCGCGAGGGTCCGATCGCGCCGGATGCGGTTGAGCGCGCGGTTGCGCGCGGTCGTGACCAGCCAGGCGCCCGGGTTGGCCGGGGTCCCGTCGCGCGGCCAGCGCTCGGCGGCGATCGCGAAGGCCTCCTGCGCGGCCTCCTCGGCGAGGTCGAAGTCACCGAGGAAGCCGATGAGCGCCGCGAGGACGCGGCCCCACTCGTCGCGGAAGGCCCGTTCGAGGGCGCCTACCACTCCTGGATCGGGCGCACCTCGATCGCCCCGCCCAGGCGGGCGGCCGGGATGCGCGCGGCCAGCTCGATGGCGGCGTCGAGGTCGTCGGCCTCGAAGATCAGCCAGCCGCCGAGGGCCTCCTTCGTGTCGACGAACGGGCCGTCGGTGACGAGCGTCGTGCCGTCCGTCACGCGCACGGTCGTGGCCGTCTCGGGGTCCTGCAGCGCCATGCCCGGCGTGACGCCCGGGGTCTGGTTGATCGCCTGGTAGTCCGCGTAGACGGCGTTCTGCTCGTCCTCGGACAGCGTGGCCCACGCCTCGGGGTCGCGGGGGGTCGGCGAGTCGCCCTGGTGGATCAGCAGCATGTACTTCATCGGAGCTCCTCCGCTCGGGGTGTCACCCCTACGACACGCGGCGACCCCGGGAATCGACACCCGGGTCGACGACGAGCACCTCGGTCGCGCCGCGCTGGAACTCGTAGCCCACCCGCCGCACCTCGCTGTCGATCCCGTCGGCATCGAGGCGGCGGCGCAGGTCGTCGATCGCCGGGTGGCGGACGTAGGCCGTGTCCATCAGCGGGTAGACGCGCACCTCCTCGCGCGCCACCCGCACCAGCTCGCGCAGCGCGGCCTCGTGGGCGGCGTGGTCGAAGTGGTCGGGGTACGCGAAGAGCAGGTAGGCGCACAGGACCAGGCGGAAGGCGCCGTCCGCGAAGGGCAGGTCGGGGAGCGACGCGACGACGTAGCGCTCGTCCGGGCCGGCGAAGTCCCGGGCGAAGGCCTCGACCGCGGCCCCCCGCCCGCGCCGCAGGTCGTCGACCGACGACCAGTAGGTCCAGACGTACGACTCCCGGTTGTCGCCCAGGTACCGGATGCCGTGCTCCAGCCCGGCCCGCGCGGCGGCGACGATCTCGTCGGGCGGCAGGGCGTAGGCCGGGTCGGCGCACACGGCCTCGCCGCCGCGCTCGCGCACCCCTGCCGCGAAGGAGCCCGCGCCGCCAGGGCAGTCGAGCACCGGCCCGGCGAGCACGTCGCCCTCGGCGAGGCCGAACATCGCCGTGTACTCGTCGAAGGGCCGGCTGCTGACGATGATCTCGCCGATGCCGCGCGGTGCGGTGGCGCTCACGGCGCCAGGGTAGCGGCGCCGGACGGCCCACCGGGCTCCGGCGGCTCGGGCCCCGAGGTGGTGTACCGTCCTGCCGATGCGGAGGCTGAGGAGCGTGGTCGTCCTCCTCGCCGTCGCGGCGGTGGCGGGCGGGCCCTCGGCGGCCTCGGCGCTCGGCCAGGTCGACCTCGGCCTGACCATGGCTCGCACGGACGGATCCGGCCCCGTCGCCGTCGGCGGCGAGGCGATCTTCCACCTGACGGTGAGCAACGCCGGGACGGACAACGTCTCCGACGCCACAGTCGTCGACGCCTTCCCCGCCGGGCTGACCCCGGTGGCGCCGTTCCCCCCCGGCTGCGGCGTGGCCGGGCAGGTCGTGTCCTGCGACGTGCCGCCGTTCTCGCCGTTCGACCATCCCACCCTCGACCTCCGCGCCCGCGCGGAGGTGGCCGTCGCCGACAAGACGCTCACGAACCAGGCCGTGGTCTCGTCCGCGCAGGCCGACGACGACTCCTCCGCCTCGCTGAGCCTCACCGTGGGCCCGTGGTCCGCCCTGTCGGTGGCGCTGGCGGCGAGCCCGGGTCCGATCGCCGCCGGCGCCCCCGTGGCGTTCACGGCGACCGTCCGCAACGAGGGGCCGAGCGCCGTGCCGGGCGTCCGCCTGGCCGGCGTGCTGCCCGCCGGGCTCTCGCTGCGCGGGGCGACGCCCAGCCAGGGCACCTGCGCCGGGGCCGCCTGCGACCTTGGACCGCTGGCCGCCGGCGCCCAGGCGCGCGTGGAGCTCGCGGCCGACACCGCGGCGTCCGCGGGCGGGCGGCTGGTCGCCGCCGTCGAGGCCACGCCCGCCGGACCGGGCGCGCCGGCCCGCGCCGAGGCGGCGGTCGAGGTGACGCCGCGGCCGATCGAGGTGGCGGTCGGCGACGGGCGGCCGAACCTGTCCGTGTCCGTCCGCCCGCCGCGGAGGGTCGTGCAGGGCGCTCCTGCCACGTGGACCCTGCGCGTGGCGAACACCGGCTCCGCCGTCGCCACCGGCGTGCGGCTGCGCGGCGCGGCGAGCCCGCAGGCCGACCTGCTCGGTGCCCGCGACACCGGCGCGCGCTGCGGCACGCGCCTGCCGGTGACCTGCGAGCTCGGCACCATGCTGCCCGGCGAGGTCCGGAACGTCGCGCTGCGCATCCGGCCGCGCTCGGCCGGCCGGCTGGCGGTCACGGCCGCGGCCGCCGGCACGCGGCCCGAGCCGTCCTACACCGACAACCTGCGCGGGGCCAGCGCCCGCGCCGCTCCCGGGAGGGCGCGGGTCACGCTGCGCGCGACCGTCAGCCCCCGCCGGGTGACCGCGGGAGCGCCCGTCGCCGTCGTCCTGACGGTCCGCAACCCTGGCCCGGTGGCCGCGACGCGCCTGCGGGTCTGCCTGCGCCCGCCGGGCGCGCTCGAGGGCGTCCGCGCCCCCGGCGCCACCCTCGCCGGCGGACGCGCGTGCTGGACGCTTGCGAGCCTGCGCCCCGGCGCCTCGCGCCGCTATCGCCTCACGGGCACCGCTGGCGCGTCCGCCGGCGCGGCGAGCGCGGTCGCCGCGACGGTGCGCGGCGCCAACCTGCCGCCGACGCCCGCCCGCCGCTAGGACGCCTCGCCCCGGCGACCGGGGCCGTGGGATCATCGGCGCTTGGACGTCTGGCACATCCGCGACTTCGACGCCTCCGACCTCGACCAGGCCGTCCGCGTCTGGGACGCGTCGGCGGAGGACGGGGCCCCGCTCTTCCTCGTGGCGGAGGTCATCGAGGCGCTCCTGGGCGGCGAGCCCGCGGTGGTGGCGATCGGCGACGGGCGGGTCGTGGGCACCTGCGTCGCGAGGGTCACCGGTGAGCGCGCCTGGGTGCTCCGGATCGCCATCGAGCCCGGCTGGCGCCGGAAGGGCATCGGCTCCGCCCTCCTGGGGACGCTCGAGGAACGGCTCCTACGCCTGGGCGTGCGCCGGATCGCCGCACTGCTGCCCGGGGCCGGGGTGGGCCACGAGGCGTTCCTCCACCAGGGCTACGAGCTCACGCCCGGCGTCGAGTACTTCGAGAAGCGCGAGCCGCTGCGGCCGGCCGACCTCGACGTGCTCGGCGGTCTGGGCGGGCGGCTCATCGCGCCCCAGGCCTGGGACGACCTGGCCGGCATGGCGGACACGAAGGCCCTCATCGAGCGCCGCGTGGTGATGCCCCTCGCCCGGACGGAGCTCGCGGCCCGCCACGGGGTGACGCCGCCGAAGGCCATCGTGCTCTTCGGCCCCCCGGGGACGGGCAAGACGAGCTTCGCCAAGGCGGCCGCGGGCCGCCTGGGGTGGCCCTTCGTCGAGCTCTTCCCCAGCCGGCTGGCGGCCGAGGGCCCCCACGGCCGGGCGGCGGCGCTCCGGGAGTTCTTCGAGCTGATCCACGACGTCGAGCACCTGATCCTGTTCATCGACGAGGTGGAGGAGATCGCGGGGCGGCGCGCCGCGCGCCCCGAGACCGAGGGCCTGACGAACGACCTGCTCAAGGCCATCCCCGCCTTCCGGGCGCGCGAGCACCGCCTGCTGGTGTGCGCGACCAACTCGGTGCGCGACCTCGACCCGGCGCTTCTCCGTCCCGGGCGCTTCGACTACGTGCTCCCGATCGGGCCGCCCGACCCCGTGGCGCGCGCGGCGCTCTGGACGCGCTTCGTGGAGGCGGTGACCTCGGAGCCCATCGAGGTGGACGCGCTGGTCCGCCAGACGGACCTCTTCACCCCCGCCGACATCGAGTTCGCCGCCCGCAAGGCGGCCCAGTCGGCGTTCGAGCGGGCGGTGTCCGCGGGCGCTCCCTCGCCGGCGGTGGCGAGCGACTTCCGGGCCGCCGTGGCCGCCACCCGGCCCACCCTCACCCGGGCGCTCATCCGCGACTTCGAGGAGGACATCGAGCGCTTCGCCCGCGACTAGCCCTCGAGCCCCTTGGGCGGGACTCAACCTGCAACCCAGCTACACGGCGCTCACGTCGGGTCGCTCGTAGTGGCCGGCGGTGTCGAGCACGCGCCGGGCGCTCAGGATCAGGTCGAGGTCGCAGTCGGCGTAGAGGATCTCCTCGCGACCGTGCACGGGCCCGGCCAGGAGGTTGCCCCAGGGGTCGCAGATCACGCTGCCACCCGTGAAGTGGACCTCGGGGCAACCGGCGAGCTCCTCGCGCAGCGGGAAGTCCTCGGGGAAGTCCGCGGTGCGGAGGTACTGCACGGGCGAGAGGACGAAGGCGCCCGCCTCGAAGGCGAACGTCCGCATCGCGGCCACCCAGATGTCGCGGTCATCGGCGGTGGGCGCCACGTAGAAGTCCACGCCGTCCCGGTGGAGGTGCTGGCGGGCGGCGGGCATGAAGTTCTCCCAGCAGATCAGCCCCCCGAGCCGGCCGAACTCCGCCGGCACGACGCCCAGGTCGTCGCCCGCGCCCTGGCCCCAGAAGATGCGCTCGTGCATCGTCGGCACGAGCTTTCGGTGACGGCGGGCCAGCCCGCCGTCGGGGTTGAACCAGAGCAGCGAGTTCCACAGGGTGCCGGGGCGCCCATCCTCTCGCTCGTTGACCCCGATCGCGACCCATGCCTCGGCCTTGCGGGCGGCGTCGCCCAGCGCGGAGGCGAGCGGTCCGTCCACGTCCACCGCGTTGTCCCACAGCCGGCGGTGGAGCTCGACCGCGCGCGGGGACACGATGAGGCCGTAGTGATGCCCCCAGCATGAGCGGGGCATGATCGGGACGAAGCCCTCGGGCAGCGCGATGAGCTTGGC
>DATLLV010000197.1:0-7988 GCA_035537655.1 Miltoncostaeaceae bacterium | reverse complement strand
ACTCACGCGGCGGTCACGGTGCGCTTACGGGGTGGGCCGGAGCGCGCCCTGCAGCGCGGCCATCGAGCGGGCGAACAGCAGCCCCATGGCGTCGGCCGCGTCGTCCGGGTTGGCCCGCGGCTCCATCGCCGCGAGGGCCGCCGACGCGAGCACCACGGCCTGCTGGATCACCTGCCAGCGGTCCACGGCCGCCAGCTGGCCGCCGGACTCCGCCTGCACCT
This sequence comes from Miltoncostaeaceae bacterium, assembly GCA_035537655.1. GTDB lineage: Bacteria > Actinomycetota > Thermoleophilia > Miltoncostaeales > Miltoncostaeaceae > DATAGF01. The sequence goes on along the minus strand of DATLLV010000197.1, from coordinate 7,767 downwards.
CCTCGAACGCCTCGCGCTGGGCGCGCATCAACTCCTTGAGGCGCTCCTTGAACTCCTCGCCCGCGCCCTCGCCGAAGGCGAAGGGGAACGGGAAATCGCTATCGCTGTCGCTCACTGCGGTTCCTCCTGGCGGATCCGCTAGAGGCGGATCTCGCGGATGATCGTCGGCCGGAGCAGGTGCACCGTGTCGATGAAGCGCACCGTGCTCGCCTCCAAGTCCATCACGATCGAGTGCGTTCGCGCCCCGTCGCCGAAGTAGCGGACGCCCTTGAGCAGGCCGCCGTCGGTCACGCCGGTGGCGATCACGTAGAGCGGCCCGGGCGCGAGGTCGCGGGTGGTCAGGACGCGGTCGGGCCGGCTCATGCCGAAGTCGGCCATCTTCTTGCGGTCGGTCTCGTCGCGAGGGGCCATGCGGGCCTGGATCTCGGCGCCGAGGCACTCGAGCGCCGCCGCCGTGATCACGCCCTCGGTCGAGCCGCCCTGGCCGGTGTAGAGGTGGTCGCCGGTGCCGCTGACCGCCACCGAGAGGCTGGCCGTGATGTCGCCGTCGGGGATCAGGCGGATGCGCGCGCCGGCCTCGCGGATCTCGGCGATGAGGTCCTCGTGGCGGGGGCGGTCGAGCACGATCGTGGTCAGGTCCTGCACCCTGCGGCCGTAGCAGAGGGCCACGATCTCGAGCGTCTCGCCGATCGTCGACTCGATGCTGACGCGGCCCTTGGCGGTCGCGCCCACGACCAGCTTCTCCATGTAGATGTCCGGCGCCGAGAGGAACCCGCCGGGTTCGCCGATGGCGCAGATGGCCACCGCGCCGCTGTCGCCGCGCGCGACGAGGTCGGTGCCCTCGAGCGGGTCGACGGCGATCTCGCACTGCATGCCGCCCTGGCCCAGCACCTCGCCCACGTAGAGCTCGGGGGCCTCGTCCTTCTGGCCCTCGCCGATCACCACCGTGCCCGTGATCGGCATGTCGCCGAGCTCGCGCCGCATGGCGTCGACGGCCGCCTGGTCGGCCGAGTTGCGCTCGCCGCGCCCCAGCCACCGGGCCGAGGCGATCGCCGCCTGCTCCGTGACCTTCAGGAAGTCGACGGCGGTGACGGTGCGCTGGGCGGTGCCCTCCTCGGCCGTCGCCATCCGCGGATCCGCTACGCCTTCGCCCCGCGCTCCGCGCGGGCCTGGTGGTCCTCGGTGAAGGCCGCGATCCCCTTGGCCGTCAGCGGGTGCTGGAGCATCTGGTAGAAGACCTTGGGGGGGATGGTGGCGATGTCGGCGCCCATCCGCGCCGCCTCGGTCACGTGCACCGGGCTGCGGATCGAGGCCGCCAGCACCTCGGTCTCGTAGATGGAGGGGGCCAGCGCCTCGACCACCTCGCGCAGCACCTCCAGGCCGTCCTGGCCGATGTCGTCGAAGCGGCCCACGAAGGGCGACACGAAGGCGGCGCCGGCGGCCGAGGCCAGCAGGGACTGCGGCGCCGTGAAGCAGAGCGTCATGTTGACCGCGATGTCCTCCTCGGCCAGCAGCGCGGTGGCGGCCAGGCCCTCGGCGCCCATCGGCAGCTTCACCACGATGTTCGGGTGGATCGCCGCCAGGCGGCGGCCCTCCTCGACCATGTCGCCGCGCGACTCGGTCACGACCTCGGCCGAGACGGGGCCGTCCACCAGCTCGCAGACGCGGCGGTAGATCTCGTCGGCCTCGCCCTCCACCTTCCCGAGCAGGGTCGGGTTCGTGGTGACGCCGGACAGGACCCCCCAGCTCGCGATCGTCTCGATGTCGGCCAGGTCGGCCGAGTCCACGAAGAGCTTCATGAGGCCCCTCCCTCAGGGTCGATTCCCTCGGTGCCACGCTAGCAGCCGCCGCCGCTACTTCACGACGTCGTGCCAGCGCTCCGGACGCCCCGTGACGAGCGCCTCCGCGACCTCCAGCACGTCCCGCATGAAGGCCACGTCGTGCACCCGGAAGAGGGTCGCGCCACGCGTGCGGCACCAGACCAGCGCGGCGGCCGTCTCGGCCAGGCGGTCGGCCGCCGCGGCGCCGGTGATCGCGCCCAGCACCTTCTTGTTGGAGATCGGCACCAGCACCGGCCGCCCGGCCGCCGCGACCTCGTCGAGGCGGCGCAGCAGCTCGAGGTCCTGGGGCGGCGACTTGCCGAGGCCGACGCCCGGGTCGATGACCAGGCGGTCGGCCGGGATCCCGCGCCCGGCCGCCCACGCCACCCGCTCGCGGGCCCACTCGGCCACCACCGCCGGGACGTCCACGTCGGGGAAGGCGGCCGGCCGCACCTTGGGCGGGCCGAAGAAGTGGGCCGCCACCACGCCGACGCCGCCCGCCGCGACGGCCTCGGCCATCGCCGGGTCGCGCAGGCCGGTGGGGTCGTTGACGATCGCCGCGCCGGCCGCCACGGCGGCGCCGGCGACCTCGGGCTTGTAGGTGTCGACCGCCACCGGCACGTCCAGCTCGGCGGCCAGGCGCTCGATCACCGGCACCACGCGGCCGATCTCGACCTCGGCCGGGCTGGGTGGCGCGAAGCGCAGCGACTCACCGCCCACCTCCACCACGTCGGCCCCGCTCGCGGCCAGGCGCCGCCCGTGCTCCACCGCGGCGGCGGTGCCGGCGTGGGCGCCGCCGTCGCTGAACGAGTCCGGGTTGGCGTTGACGATCCCCACCAACCGTCCCCGTGAGCAGTCGAGGACGCCGCGCCCGTGGCGCCAGGCGAGGTCGCTCACCCCACGGCGCGGGCCAGGCGCAGGTCGGCGCCGCCGGTCCAGCGGGCGCGCACGCCGGCGGCGCTGACGCGCGAGGGCCGGGCGCGGCCGGGCGCGCCGGCCCGGGCCAGGACCCGCTCGGCCTCGGCCGCCAGCGCGCCGGCGTCGTCGCTGCGGCACCAGAGCAGCATCGACGGCCCCGAGCCCGAGATCGTCGCACCCAGGCAGCCGGCCCGGCCGACGAGGCCGCGCAGCGCGTCGACCGCCGGCACCGCCGCCTCGCGGTGGGGCTCGTGGAGGCGGTCGCCGAGCAGGCCGGGCAGGTCGTCCAGCCGCCCCTCGCCCAGGGCGAGCGTCAGCCCGACGGCGTGGGCCAGGGTCACCGCGGCATCGGCGAGGGCGACCGTCGCCGGCAGGGCGAGGCGGGCCGCGTCGGTCGAGGTGCGCGCCTCGGGGATGACGACGACGAACGCCAGGTCCGCGGGCACCGGCACCGCGTCGCTGCGCGGGCCGGGGCGCACGGCGACCATGCCGCCGGCGATGCAGGCGGCGGCGTTGTCGGCGTGGCCCTCGAGCGCGGTGACGCGGGCCAGCAGCTCGTCGGGGGTCCAGCGCAGACCGCCGAGCGCGTTCGCGGCCACCAGCCCCGCGCAGACGGCCGCCGACGACGAGCCCAGGCCGCGGCCCAATGGGATGCGGTTGCGGCACTCCACGGCCAGGCCGTCGAGCGAGGGCAGGCCGGTCGCGAGGGCGCGGCAGACCAGGTTGGAGCCGTCCTCGGCGAGCTCGCCGGCGCCCTCGCCGGTGACGCGCACCTCCAGCGGCCCGGGCCGGCGGGTGATCACGACGGCGTTGCCCAGGTCGAGGGCCACGGCCAGGCAGTCGAATCCGGGTCCCAGGTTGGCCGAGGTCGCCGGGGCGCTGACGGTGAGGGCCTCGAGCTCAGGCAAAGACGGCCTCCTCCACGGCCTCGAGGTCGGCGGGCAGGCGGCGCACGGCGTCCGAGTTGGCGATCGCGGTGTCCGGGTCCTTCAGTCCGTGGCCGGTGAGCACGCAGACGACCGTCTCGCCCTCGGCCAGGTCGCCCGCCTCGGCCCGCTTCAACAGCCCGGCGACCGCGGCCGCCGAGGCGGGCTCGCAGAAGATCCCCTCCGCGGCCGCCAGCATGCGGTAGGCCTCGAGGATCTCCGAGTCGGTGACCGCGGCCACGCCGCCGCCAGACTCGCGCATCGCGGCCAGCGCCTGCTCGCCGCGCGCGGGCTTGCCGATGCGGATGGCGGTGGCGACGGTTTCGGGCCGCTCCACCGGGGCGCCGTCGACCAGCGGCGCCGCCCCGGCGGCCTGGAAGCCGTAGAGGCGGGGCAACCCGCGCGAGCGCTCGGCCTCGTGGTAGGCCTGGAAGCCGAGCCAGTACGCGCTGACGTTGCCGGCGTTGCCGACCGGGATGCACAGGACGTCGGGGGCGTCGCCGAGCGCGTCGCACACCTCGAAGGCCGCCGTGCGCTGGCCGTCGATGCGGTACTCGTTCAGCGAGTTGACCAGGGCGATCGGGTGGCGCTCGGCCAGCGCCCGCACGACCGCGAGGGCGTCGTCGAAGCCGCCGTCCAGCGCCAGCACGCGCGCGCCGTGCATCAGGGCCTGGGCGAGCTTGCCGGCGGCGATCTTGCCCTCCGGGATCACGACCGCGGCCGTCAGGCCGGCGCGGGCCGCGTACGCGGCCGCCGAGGCCGAGGTGTTGCCGGTCGAGGCGCAGATGACCGCGCCGGCGCCCTCCTCGACGGCCTTCGAGACGGCCATCGTCATGCCGCGGTCCTTGAAGCTGGCCGTCGGGTTCATCCCCTCGACCTTGACGAGGACGCGCAGGCCCAGGCGCTCGGACAGGCGCGGCAGCGGCACGAGCGGGGTGGCGCCCTCGCCCAGCGTCACGACCGGGGTCGACGGGCCGACCGGCAGCAGGTCGCGGTAGCGCTCGATCAGCGCCGGGCGGTCGCCGCTCACCGGTCGCCCCCCGCGCCCGAGCCCAGCACCCGCAGCGTCACCGGCTCGCCGCGCACCTCGTCGAGCGCCGCGACGCGGGCCACCGCCCGCTGCACGCGGTCCTCGGGCCCGGCGTGCAAGATCAGCACCAGGCTGGCCTCGTCGCCCGACCCGCTCTGCAGCACCGAGAGGATCGAGAGCTCCTCGTCGGCGAAGATGCGCGCCACCCGCGCCAGCACGCCGGGCTGGTCGGCCACCGACGTGCGCATGTAGAAGGGCGACGACATCGAGCCGGGCGGGGCGATCGGGCGGCCGGCGTCGGCGAGGGCGTTGTGAAGGAACGAGCCCTGATGGGTGCCGAGCACCGAGAGGATGTCCGCCAGCACCGCCGAGGCCGTCTCGTCCCCGCCCGCGCCGGGGCCGACCAGCATGATCTGGCCGGTCGCGGGCGCCTCGATCAGCACGGCGTTGTCGGTGCCGGAGACCGCGGCCAGGCGGTGGCCCCGCGGCAACAGCGCCGGGTACACCCGCACGCTGACCGAGCCGTCCACCAGCCGCGCCACTCCGACCAGCTTGACCACGAAGCCCAGCGCCTCGGCGTGCTCGAGGTCCTCGCCCTGGAGCGCCGCGATGCCCTCGTAGGGGACGTCGTCGATGAGCACCCGCGAGTGGAAGGCGATCGAGGCGAGGATCGCCATCTTGGCGGCGGCGTCGGCGCCGCCGACGTCCTCGGTGGGGTCGGCCTCGGCGTAGCCCAGCTCCTGGGCGCGGGCCAGGGCGTCAGCGTACGAGGCGCCCCCGCGCGTCATCTCGCTGAGAATGTAGTTGGTGGTGCCGTTCACGATCCCGGTCACGGCCTCGATCTCGGCCGCCAGCAGCGACTCGCGCAGCACCTTGATCACCGGGATCGCGGCGCACGCCGAGGCCTCGAAGCGCAGCTCCGCGCCGGCCCGCTCGGCCGCCTCGAGCAGCTCGGGCCCGTGCCGCGACAGCAGCTGCTTGTTGGCCGTCACCACCGACGCGCCGCGGGAAAGCGCCCGGCGCAGGTAGCCGAGGGTCGGCTCCACGCCGCCCATCACCTCGACGACGATCGCCACCGACGGGTCGTCGAGCACCCGCGCGGGATCGGCCGTGATGAGCGCGGGGTCGATCCCCGGGCGCTCCTTCGCCGGGTCGCGGACCAGCACCGGCCCCACCTCGAGGCGGTGGCCGGAGGCGCGCTCGATCGTGTCGGCGCCGTCGATCAGCGACCGCACGACCGCCTGGCCGACGGTGCCGCAGCCGAGCAGGCCGATCCGGACCGGCGTCCCCGGCTCAGGCGCGCGGGCCCCGATCACACGTCCCGCGCGACCAGGTCGGCATAGGTCTCGCGCCGGGTCACGATGCGGGCGCGGCCCCCGTCCACGAACGCCACCGCCGGGCGGGTCACCCCGTTGTAGTTCGAGGCCATCGACACGCCGTACGCGCCGGTGGCCGGCAGGCAGACCAGGTCGCCGGGCCCCACCGGCGGCAGCGACGCCTCGGCCACCAGCACGTCGCCGCTCTCGCAGTGCTTGCCCACCAGGCGCAGGGTCTCGGTGGGCTCGGCGTCGGCGCGGTTGGCCAGCAGGGGCTCGTAGACGGCGCCGTAGAGCATCGGCCGCAGCAGGTCGCTCATGCCGCCGTCGACCGACGCGTAGGTGCGGACGCCCGGGATCTCCTTCGTCGCCCCGACGCGGTACAGCGTGACGCCGGCGCGGCCGACGATCGAGCGGCCCGGCTCGACCAGGATGCGCGGCTGGGGCAGGCCCACCCGGCCCCACTCGCCGCGCACGGCCTCGACCACGGCCTCGGCGTAGTCCTCGACCGCGGCGGGCCGGTCGGCGCGCGTGTAGGCGATCCCGAGGCCGCCGCCCATGTTCATCACCTCGACCCCGGCGCCGCCGTTCAGGGAGGCGGCGAACTCGGCCACGATGCCGGCCGCGGCGCCGTAGCCGGCAAGGTCGAACAGCTGGGAGCCGATGTGGCAGTGCAGGCCGGCCAGCTCCAGCGAGCCGGCCGCGAGCACGGCGTCGACCGCCGCCAGGGCCGAGCCGCCCTCGATCGACAGCCCGAACTTCGAGTCGAGCTGGCCGGTCGCGATGTAGGAGTGGGTCGACGGCTTCACGCCGGGCGTCACCCGCACCAGCACGCGCTGGCTGCGCCCGCGGGCGGCGGCCGCGGCGTCGATGCGCGGGATCTCGTCGAGGTTGTCGACCACGATCGTGCCGACGCCGGCGTCAATCGCCTCGGCGAGCTCGTCGTCGCCCTTGTTGTTGCCGTGCAGGTAGATGCGCCCCGGCGGGAAGCCGGCGCGCAGGGCGGCGTAGAGCTCGCCCCCCGAGGCGACGTCGACCGACAGGCCCTCCTCCTGGGCCAGGCGCAGCATCGCCAGGCCGAAGTAGGCCTTGCTGGCGTAGACGACCTCGACGTCCGCGTCGACCGCCGCGAAGGCCTCGCGGTAGCGCCGGGCCGCGGCGCGGAGGGCGCCCTCGTCGTAGACCACGAGGGGCGTTCCGTGCTCGTCGGCCAGCTCCACCAGGTCGCACCCGCCGATCGACAGGTGCCCCTCCGGGGTGAGCGTTGCCGAGGGGGGCAGAACCTGATCCAGCGGCATCATGTGACGCGCGGACGGTACCAGATGCCGGGTATCCTCCCGCGTCTTGCCCGCGCCCCAGGACATCGCGCTCCGGGCCCCCGGGGGGCCGGAGCTGGCGGGCCTGCTGTGGCCAGCCGCTGCGGGCGCGCCGTGGCCGCGCAGGTCGATCGCCAGGGCGGCCATCCCCGCGCCGGCGACCAGCTCGGCGAAGTCGGCGTGGTTCTCCTTGCGGCTGCCCAGCCCGTGGACGATCACGACGCCCGGCGCGCCCGCAGCGGCTGGCCACAGCAGGCCCGCCAGCTCCGGCCCCCCGGGGGCCCGCAGCGCGATGTCCTGGGGCGCGGGCAAGACGCGGGAGGATAACCGGCATCTGGTACCGTCCGCGCGTCACATGATGCCGCTGGATCAGGTTCTGCCCCCCTCGGCAACGCTCACCCCGGAGGGGCACCTGTCGATCGGCGGGTGCGACCTGGTGGA
>DATLLV010000196.1:0-3293 GCA_035537655.1 Miltoncostaeaceae bacterium | reverse complement strand
GCCGGGGCGGGCTCGGGCGCCGCGACGGGCGCCGGGCGGCGGCGCCGGAACAGCCGCGCCCAGAAGCCGCGGCGGGGCTCGGGCGCCGGTGCCGCGACGGGCTCCGGCTCCGGCCCGGGTTCCGGCTCCGGCTCGGGCGCCGGCGGGGTCACCGTGGCGATGTCGGCCCGCAGCGTCACCCGCGTGCCCCAGCCCGACGGCGCCAGCGCGACGCTGCCCCGAGCCCGCTCGCCCTCCCAGGCGACGGACGACTCCGCGTCCGCGTGCACGAGGCGCACGGCCCCGAACGGCTCGAGGTGGCGCGCCAGGGCGGCCGGATCCGACAGCTCCGCCCACAGCTCGGGGGCGGACTTCACCAGGGTGCGCGTGGCTTCGACCATCGCCGCCGGAGTTCGCCCGCCGGGGCGCGGTCTCCTTCCGGTGCACGAATCCGCCCGTTGTGTGCGCCATCGCACGGTACGGCGCGGGACCGCTGGTACGTTGCCGCCGCATGGAGGGGAGTCAGCGACCCCTGGAACTCATCCTGGCGCGCAACCTGCTCGCGAGCCTGTCCACGCCTGCGTTCCTGATCGACGCGCGCGGCGAGATCGCCTTCTACAACGAGGCGACGGGCGCGATGCTGGGCCGCCGCTACGAGGCGACGGGGCCGCTCCCGGTCGAGGTCTGGACGCGCCTGTTCGGGCCGGTGGACGCGGACGGTCATCCGCGCCGCTTCGAGGAGCTCGAGCTCACGCGCGCCGTGCGGTCCAACCGGCCGGCGCACGAGCGGCTCACGATGCGCCCGGAGGGCGGGCCGGAGCGCCAGATCGAGGCGAGCGCGCTGCCGATCGTGGGCGCGGGCGGCTACCGGGGGGCGATGGTGGTGTTCTGGACGGCCGAGGAGGAGGTCGCATGAAGCTGCATGTCTGGGGGGCACGAGGATCGGTGCCCACGCCGGGACCGGAGACGATGCGCTACGGCGGGAACACGTCGTGCGTGCAGGTCACGCTGGACGACGGCACGCAGATCGTGCTCGACGCGGGCACGGGCATCCGCCCGCTCGGCCTCGCCCTCCCGCGGACGGACCGGCCGCTGCACCTGCTGCTGACCCACCTGCACCTGGACCACATCCAGGGCCTGATGTTCTTCGAGCCGATGTTCCGCGCCGACGCCGAGGTCGTCATCTACGGCCCGGCCGCGACCGTCGCCGGCGACGCGCCGCTGCGCGACCGCCTGGCCCGCTACATCTCCCAGCCGCTGACGCCGATCGAGATCCGCGAGCTACCGTGCCACCTGTCGTTCCGGGAGGCGGACCCGACCGAGTGGCGGATCGGACCGGCCACCGTGCGCGCCGCCTCGGTCACGCACCGCGGCCCGACGCTCGGCTACCGGATCACCGAGGGCGGACGCAGCGTCGTCTACATGCCCGACCACGAGCCGGGCCTCGGCACCCCGCTCGCCCAGCTCGAGGACGAGTGGATCTCCGGCCTGGACCTGGCCCGCGGCGCCGACGTGCTGCTGCACGACGCCCAGTACACCGACGAGGAGTACCCGCGCCACCTCGGCTGGGGGCACTCCTCGATCGGCGACGCCCTCACCTTCGCCCGCCGGGCCGGCGTGGGGCGCTTCGTCGCCTTCCACCACGACCCGGTGCACACGGACGCCGCGCTGGACGTCATCGGGGCCGACGCGGCGCGGCGCTGGGCCGCGGCGGATGGCGCACCGGGCGCGTTCGCCATGGCCGTCGAGGGTGCCGAGGTCGCGCTGCCGGGCGCGGCCTCGCGGGCGGCGTAGCCCGCTCATCGTCTCCTCATCTCCGCCTGGCTTTCTGTTAGGCCCACCTAATGGTGTTAGGGTGCCCTAAGTCGTTCGTCGCCCGCTGTCGCAAGGAGTTCCGGCCCACCATGCTGCCCACACTCGTGATCACCCTCCGCGAGGGGGTCGAAGCCGCCTTGATCGTCGGCATCGTCGCGGCCTTCCTCGTGCGCGAGGGGCGGCGCGACGCGCTGCGGCCGATGTGGGCGGGCGTCGCGGCGGCGGTCGCGCTGTGCCTCGCCGTCGCCGTCGTCCTGCGGGTGGTGGGCGAGAGCCTGCCCCAGCGTCAGCAGGAGGGCCTGGAGACCGTGGTCGGCCTGATCGCGGTGGCGATGGTCACCTACATGATCGTCTGGATGCGCCGCCACTCGCGCGCGCTCAAGGGCGCGCTCCAGGACTCCGCGGCGGGGGCGCTGGCCTCGGGCTCCACGCTGGCGCTGGTCGGCATGGCGTTCCTGGCCGTCCTGCGCGAGGGCCTCGAGACCGCGGTCTTCCTGCTCGCCGTCTTCCAGGACTCGACCGAGCCCGCCTCGGCCGGGTTCGGGGCCGTGCTCGGCCTCGTCCTGGCCGTCGCCATCGGCTGGGGGCTGTACCGGGGCGGCGTGCGGATCAACCTGTCGCGCTTCTTCCGCGTCACCGGGATCGTGCTCGCGTTCGTCGCCGCCGGCCTGCTCGCCACCGCCGTGCACACCGCGCACGAGGCCGGCTGGGTCGAGTTCCTGCAGGCGCGCGCCGTCGACCTCAGCTGGCTCGTGCACCAGGGCACGGTGACCGGCTCCCTGCTCACCGGGATGCTCGGCCTGCAGCCGATGCCGACCGTCGCGGAGGCCTCGGCCTACCTGCTGTTCGCCATCCCCGTGGCGCTGTTCGTCGCCTGGCCGCAGGGGCGTCCGCGCCGGCCGGGCCCGCGCGCGCGCCGGGGCATGGTGACGGCGGCGCTGGCGGCGCTCGCTGCGCTGGTCGTCGGAGGCTGCGGCGGCGGGGGCGACGACGGCGGCAGCGCCGCTTCGCCGAGCGGGGCCAAGACGGTCAAGGTCGAGCTCACCGACGACGGCTGCTCGCCGCAGGACCTCGAGGTGCCCGCCGGGCCGACGACCTTCGAGGTGACGGGCGGCGGCTCGGGCAAGACGACGGAGCTCGAGGTCTTCGACGGCTCGCGCATCCTCGGCGAGGTCGAGAACGTCACGCCCGGCCTCAAGCGCTCCTTCTCCCTCGCGCTGAAGGCGGGCGACTACACGCTGTCGTGCACGGGCGGCTCGCAGGAGCCGACGGGCAAGCTCGCGGTCACCGGCGCCGGCGGCTCCACGGCGGCGCGGGCCGGCGCCGGGAGCGACCAGGCCGTCGCCACCTACCGCGATTACCTGGAGGACCAGTCCGACGCGCTGGTCACCGCGACGACCGCCTTCGCCGCGGCCGTGCGCAGCGGCGATCTGGACGAGGCCAGGGCGCTGTACGGCCCGGCGCGCGTGCCGTACGAGCGCATCGAGCCCGTCGCGGAG
>DATLLV010000195.1:0-7535 GCA_035537655.1 Miltoncostaeaceae bacterium | reverse complement strand
TCGCGCGCAGGCAGCGCTCGGGACGCCAGTAGTTGTCCGTCGTCGCGACGCCGTCGGGGTTGTAGAAGTTGTCGCCGTCAAGGGCGACTGGGGCTGGGGCGGCGGTCGCCGGGGCGCCGAGGGCGAGCGCCGCGCCGACGCCCTGCGCGACCAGATCGAGCGCGAGGGGGAGGCGGGCCCGCCCGGGTGATCGGCGCCGCCATCGTCGGCGCGGCGCTCGCCCTCGGCGCCCCGGCGACCGCCGCCCAGGCGGCGCCGGCCCCCTCGGTCCACTTCGCCGTCAAGGGCGACTGGGGCTGGGGCGGCGGCGCCCAGGCGGCGGTGACCCGCCGCATGTGCGCGGTCGCCCGGCGGCAGCCGTTCGCCTTCGTGCTCACCACCGGCGACAACTTCTACAACCCCGACGGCGTCGCGACGACAGACAACTACTGGCGCCCGGAGCGCTGCCTGCGTGCGATGCGCGTGCGCTGGCGGGCGGCGTGGGGCAACCACGACGTCGCGGGCGGCGACACCGCGCGCCTGCTCGGGTCGCCGCGGCCGTACTACGCGTTCTCGGCCGGCCCGGCGCGCGTGGTCGTGCTCGACGGGAACCACGCCGACGACCCGGCCCAGACGGCGTTCCTGCGCCGGACGCTGCGCGCGGCGACCGAGCCCGTGCGGATCGTGGCCTTCCACCAGCCCATCTACAGCGCCGGGCTGCACCCCGCCGCCGAGGCGGCGCGGCGGCGCTGGGAGCCGATCTTCCGCGCCGGCCGCGTGAGCCTGGTGCTGCAGGGCCACAACCACGCCTACGAGCGGCTGCAGGCCAAGGGGATCACCTACATCACGACCGGCGGCGGCGGCGCCCCGATCTACCCCTGCGTGCGCCCCTCGCCCGCGCTGCGGCGCTGCGTCGCCGCCCACCACTTCCTGACGGTCACGGCCACCGCGAGGGCGATCGCGGTGCGGGCGGTCACGCCTGCCGGGTCGACCCTCGAGCGGGCTCGGGTCGCGGTGCGGTGAGCTCGTCGCGCGAGGGCATCAGCGGGGCGCGCGGCCCGCGGCCGGCCACCGCGGCGGCCCAGGCGGTGGCGACCCGCACCGTGAGCTGGCTCATCGCGGTGACCACTTCGCGGCGCTGATCCTCGTTCAGGGGGTCGGGCGGCGCCTGCACGGCGCGGTCGAGGGCCCGCTCCAGGGCGAGGCTGCCGCCGAGCGTGACCTCGGCGGACGACCCGGCCAGGCCGTGGCCGCGCCCGTACGTCTCGGCCCGGTCCAGGGCGTCGGCCAGCGAGCCGACCTCGAAGGCGTCGGCCAGGGCGTCGACCCAGGCCCGCACCACGCCGCGCCGCTCGGCCGCCGGCAGGCGGCGGTAGGCCGTCTCGGCCGGGCCCTCGACGAGGTTCTCGACCGCGTCCGACACCAGGTCGGCGCGCGCCCGCAGGGCCTGGGCGAGCTCGGGCGCGACGGGGATGTCCACGGCGCCCGGGCGCACCGGCCGCGAGGCCCGCGCGGGCCGCCGCGCCAGCCACTTGCGCAGCTCCTCGGGGTCGAAGCGGCGATGGCCGCCGGCGGTGCGGACGTGCGGCACGCGCCCCTCGCTGGCCCAGAGGCGCAGGGTGCTGGGGCTCACGCCCAGCGCCTTGGCCGCGGCGGAGACCGACAGCCAGGGCCCCTCGGACCGGCGGGTGCGGGCCGTCGACGTCACCTCCCGGCCCGCCTCAGCCGCCGGCCGACCGCAGCCGGCAGCGGACCCCGTCGGCGTAGCCGGCCGCCACCCGCACCGCCATCCGGTCGAGCGCGCGCTCCAGGGCGCGCTGGTCGAGCGGGCGGCCGCCGCCGGCCGCCGCCAGCACGCGGTCGACCGCCCGGCGGACGGCGAGGGCCTCGGTGACCACGACGTCTCCGGGCTGGCCCGACGCGCCGTGGCGGAAGCCCTCCCACTCGGCCTCGGCGTAGCACTCGCCGAGGTCGCCGGCGTCGAGGGCGGCGGCCAGCGAGTCGAGCGCTCCGGTCACGCGGGCGCGACGCCCCGCCGAGGCGCGCCCGGCGCCGGCCCCGCGCGTCTGGGCGAGCTCCTCCTCGAAGGCGTCCACGACGGCGTCCGCCTGCTCGCGCAGCGCCTCGGCCAGCGCGGGCAGCGGCTCCATGTGCGTCGGCACGAGCTCGGCGGAGCGCTGGGCCGGGGCGGGCGGCGCCCCGCCGCGCTCGGCCAGCCAGCGCACGAGCTCGTCCAGCTCGAAGCGGCGGTGTCCGCCGGGCGTCCGCACGTGGGGGACGCGGCCGGCGGCCGCCCAGGCCCTCAGCGAGGAGGAGCTGACCCCCAGCAGCCGCGCCGCCGCCGAGACCGACAGCAGCTGCGAGCCCCTCTCGGGGCGCCGCGCGTCCCTCTGCGATGCGGGGCTGACATCGGGTTCTGCCCAGCCGGGAAGCGCCATGTCACGCACGTTTGCCGTTGTCGCGCTGGAGGGGGATGGCAACGATTCTGGGCACGCGTCTCGGACAATGCAACACGAGTCGCCGAACACTGAGGCGCAAAAGCCCAGAAAACCGCCTGTGAGCCGCGGAGCCTCAACGAAAACTCACAGTATCGGTGCCATCCCCCTCACCCCCCGGGGGTGGTCGTCGGCTCACCCGCCCGCTCGGCCTCGGCCGCGGCCCGTTCGCGCTTCACGCGCTGGCGCTCCTTGACGGCCACGAAGCCGCCCACCAGGAGGGTGACGCCGAAGGCGACGAGGAACGCGACCCAGAGCTGGTCGGCGAAGGCCTTGCCGGCGAAGTAGCCCAGCAGGGCGGCCTGCGCCGCCCACACGACGCCGCCCAGCACGTCGAAGAAGAGGAAGCGCGGATACGCCATCTGGCCGGCGCCGCAGGAGAGGTTGATCGCGATCCGGATGCCCGGCAGGAACCGCCCCACGAACACGAGCGCGGGCCCCTGGCGCTGCACCATCCGCTCGGCCGCCTCGAGGCGCTCTTCGCCGGCGAAGCGGGTGACGGTGCGCTTGATCGGCCCGCCCCCGGCCCGGCCCACCCAGTATGCGGCCGAGTCGCCGATCACGGCGCCGGCCGCGCCGGCCAGGATGACCAGGGGCAGGCTCAGCGAGCCGTCGGCGGCGAGCACGGCGGCCGCGACGATCGCGGTCTCGCCGGGCAGCAGCGGGAAGACGCCGTCGCCGGCGACGACCAGCAGCACCGCCCAGTAGCCGTAGCCCGCCGCGTCCTCGGCGAAGTCGGAGATGCCCTCGAAGATCGACGCGCTCTGGGCCAGCGCGATCGCCATCGTGCTCACCGGTCCGATGATGCCAGCGCCCGGGCGCGGCCGCGACCGGGCCCCCCGCTAGTCTCCCCGCGGCCATGAGGCGCATCGCCGACGCCGTCCTCTCGCTCCTCGCCGCCGGGCCCGCGGGGGCCGACGCGCTGGGCGCGGCCCTGGCGCGCGAGGGCGTCACCCGCTCGCGCGACCCGGGCGCCGCGGTGCGCCGCGCCGCCCGCCGCGACCCGCGCATCATCCAGCTCGTCGACGGCCGCCTGGCCAGCGTCGCGGAGGCCCTCGCAGGGCTCGACCTGGCGACGGTGGTGACGGCCGAGGCCGCCGCCGCCGGGGCGGTCGACGTCGAGCCCGACCTCGCGCCGCTCGCGATGATCGGCATCGGCCCCGCCATCGCCCTGCCGCCCGGCGTCGCGCCCGGCGAGGCCGTCGCCGTGCGCCTGGACGACCCTGGCGCGCGGCGCGTCTCGGTACGCCGCCTGGGCCGCGTCGCGCCGCGTGCGGCCGACGAGTCGGCGCTGCTGGCCGCCGTCGCCGGGCGCCTGTCGCGCTGGTCGCCGGAGCGGCCCTGGGTCGCGCCGCCGGTCACCCACCTCGCCACCGTCGCGGCCTCGGTGGCCGCGGCCGACGCGGCCGCGCTGCGCGCCCCGGGCCGGCCGCTCTCCGAGGTCCTCGCCGAGGCGGGCTACGAGGTGCACCTCGGCTGGGTCGGCCCGCGCGGCACGGCGTGGGACAGCCTCACCGAGGAGGAGGTCGCCGCGCTCGAGGCGGACGCGGCCGACCTCCTGGCGGGCGAGCGGACGGCCGAGGCCGCGCTGGTGCAGGAGCGGCTGGTGGGGGTGCTGCGCCGGCACCTGCCGGCGCGCGTCGGCCCGGCCCGGCGGCGGCTGGCGCGCACGCTCGCCCGCGCCGGCCGGCCCGAGGCGGCGCTCGGAGCGCTGGCCGAGGGGTTCGCCGAGGGCGACCCGGAGGACTGGTACGAGGCGGCGGCCATCGCGTCCCGCGCCGGCGACGAGGTCCGCGCCCGGCGCTGGGTCGAGGCCGGCCTGGCCCGCTGCGACGGGCCCGGCGCGGCCGAGGTCGCGACCTGCCTCGACGACCTGGGCGGCGACCTGGACGCCCAGGCGGCCTACCTGCGCCTGCGCGCCGGGCTGGGGGACCTGACGGCCGACGAGGACGGCGCCGAGCGGGCCGCGCGGGCGATCGTCGGCCCGTCCCGCTCCTACCTCGTCGAGGCGATGGCCGAGGAGGTGCTCGCCGCCGTCGCGCCGGCCGACCTGCCCGACCTGCTCGAGGCGCTCGCCGGGGCCGGCGCCACCGGCCGCGACGCCGCCGCTGCGGTCGCCGCGCTGCTGCCGCCCCACGCCGTCCCGGCGCGCCCGCGGCGGCCGCGCCTGTCGGCCGTGCGCGGCATGGTGGAGGCCCGCCCGGCCGAGGCGTGGACGACGTCCCTCGCGGACGCGCCCGACCAGCAACAGGTCGTGGTCGGGGTGGCGAAGGAGGGCGGCCGGGTCGCGCCCCTCGTCGCCCTCATCGACCACGGCGACCTGGGCGGCGCGGTCAAGGACGCCTTCTTCCTGCCCGACATGGCGGCGCCGCGCCTGCGGCGCGAGATCTTCGCGCCGATGGCCGAGGTCGGCCTGCCCTGCGCGGGCGCCGACCTGCCCGCCACGATCGCCGCACTGCGCGAGGCCCTCGAGGCGACGGCCCGGGCGGGCTGGACGCTGCCCTCGCTCGCGCACCAGCCGGTGCTGGCGCGCGTCGAGCGCTGGGTGCTGCGCCCGCGCCCCGCCGGCTAGGCGGCCCGGCGCTCCTCGCCGGCCGCCGCACCGCGCGCCGGCACGATCAGCCGCACGCGGGCCCGGGTCCGCGCCGCGGGCGCCTGCCGCTCCTCGGCGGGCTGGCGCAGCCGCCCCAGCAGCCCGATCAGCAGGCCCCCCGCCCCGGTCGCCGCCACCAGGGCCGCGAGGGAGGCGTCGGCCTTGAGCGCGAGGGCCGCCAGGGCCATGAGCCCCAGGCCGCCGACCGCGCGCATCGTCAGCAGCGCGGGCGCCGTCGCGCGCCCGGGCCGCCCCACGTCCCACGCGGCCCACGCCAGCAGCGCCGAGAGCGCCAGACCCGCCGTCCACCAGTGCATCGCAGCCTCCGTTCGGGGTGCGTTGCCCTTGGCCGGGCGGGGCCGTTCCCCTGCCGGGGGCGAGCGCCTCTGAAACGGCACGGCGTCCGCGTTCTGTGCGATAATGCGGACCATGTCAGAGATCCCCGCCCAGCTCCTGGAGTCCTTCAAGCTGCTCGACCCCGAGGTCGCACAGCGGCTGACCGACGCGCTCACCCCGGTGGCCGGTGAGCTCGGCCCGCGCGAGGAGGCCGTCCTCGAGCGGCTCGTCCGCGGCATCGCCGACGGAGCGCCCGCGGCGGAGCTCAACGCCTTCGTGCGCCTGCTGCCCGTGACGGTCAGCCGGGCGGTCCAGCCGGCGATCGAGCCGGTCACCGCCGCCTAGCCGACCCGGGCCCCATACCGCGGTCCAGGATCGCGGAACCAGCGCTGCGATAACGTCCTCGGCATGAGCGTCCGCCGCATCGTCGCCGCGATCGCGCTGCTCTGCGCGGTGCTCGCGGCCGCCGCCTGCGGGAGCTCGAGCGGCGGCGACGACGCATCCGGGGACGCCGCCCAGGCGCCGAGCCAGGAGGCCCAGGCGGGCGGGTTCCGGCTCGTCAAGGCCGTCGGCAACCTGGGCGACGCGCTCTTCGTGACCCCGGCGCCGGGCCAGACCGGCCGGATGTACGTGGTGCAGCAGAGCGGGCGGATCCGGATCCTCCACAACGGCCGGCTGACCGGCACCTTCCTCGACGTCTCCGGGATCATCAGCAGCGGCGGCGAGCGCGGCCTGCTCGGGCTGGCGTTCCATCCGGACTACGCCCGCAACGGACGTTTCTTCGTGAACTACACGGACACGAACGGCGACACCCGGGTGGTCGAGTACCGGCGCGGGCGCAACGGGCGGGCGAACCCGAACAGCGCGCGGCGGCTGCTGTTCATCAAGCAGCCCTTCGCCAACCACAACGGCGGCAACCTGGCCTTCGGGCCCGACGGCGACCTCTACATCGGCACCGGCGACGGCGGCAGCGGCGGCGACCCGCTGGGCAACGGCCAGAGCCCGAACACCCTGCTCGGCAAGATCCTGCGCATCGACGTGGACGGCCGCTCGAACGGCCGCGCGTACGCGATCCCGCCCGGCAACCCGTACCGCTCGGACGGCGGGGCGCCGGAGATCTACGCCTACGGCCTGCGCAACCCGTGGCGCTTCTCCTTCGACAAGACCCGCGGCGACCTCTGGATCGGCGACGTCGGCCAGGGCGCGATCGAGGAGGTCGACTACCGGGCGAAGGGCACCGGCGCCGGGGTCAACTTCGGCTGGAACGCATTCGAGGGCCGCTCGCAGTACGACGGCGGCGGGCCGGTGCGCGGCCGCACCCCGACGCCGCCCGTGGCCGAGTACACGCACGGCCAGGGCTGCTCGATCACGGGCGGCTACGTCTACCGCGGCACCAAGGTCCCGGCGCTGGCCGGGCGCTACCTCTTCGCCGACTTCTGCAGCGGCAAGGTGTGGAGCATGCGGGCCGGCCCCAAGCCGGGCGGCATGCGCGACGACACCGGCCGCCTCGGGGTCAAGCTCGCGAACGTGACCTCGTTCGGCCAGGGCGCCCTCGGCGAGATCTATGTCATCGCCAACGGCTCGCTCTACCGCTTCGCCCGCCGCTAGCCCGGCGCCGGCCGGCGGGGTGCGGCCGTCCGAGGGCTGGGGGGTGGTGCACCTGATGCTGCGCGCGGCGCCCGGCGCGGGCGGGGGCGAGGAGGCGCTCGCCGCGATCGAGGCCTTCGCGGCGGCGGAGCCCCAGCAGGCGATCGCCTTCTCGGTCCTGGGCGGCCGCGCCGACGTCGGCCTGATGGCCCTGGGCCCCGACCTCGGCGCCCTCGACGCGCTGGTCAAGGGCGTGCTGGCCGGGCCGTTCGAGCCGGCCTACTCGTTCGTCTCGCTCACCGAGCTGAGCGAGTACACGAGCACCGAGGACGAGGAGCGCGCGCGCCTGGAGGCCGAGGGCGGCGGCGACGTCGACGCGCGCCTCGCCGAGTGGCGGGCGCGCATGGAGGCCTACCGCGAGAACCGTCTGCACCCGCGCCTGCCGGCCCGGGCGATGATCGCCTTCTACCCGATGTCCAAGCGCCGCGACGCCGGCGCCAACTGGTACGAGCTCCCGTTCGAGGAGCGCAAGCGGCTGATGGCCG
>DATLLV010000194.1:0-5201 GCA_035537655.1 Miltoncostaeaceae bacterium | reverse complement strand
GCCGGCGACGACGGCGCCGCGGGCCGGCACGACGACCGCCGCGCCGGAGCCGGCCCCGCCGCTGGCCGCGACGCCCCAGCTGGGGCTGCCGCGCCGCCCGGTCCCCAGGGTCGCGCTGCCCGACGACCAGGGCTACGTCTTCCCGGTGCTCGGCGACGTGAGCTTCAGCGACGACTACGGCGCGCCCCGCGCCGGCACCGGCTGGCACCACGGCAACGACCTCTTCGCCGAGCGCGGCACGCCGGTGCTGGCGGTGGCCGACGGCACCCTCTCGCGCGTCGGCGTGAACACCCTGGGCGGCAACCGGCTCTGGCTGACCGACGCGGCCGGGAACGAGTTCTACTACGCCCACCTCTCGGCCTACGCGCCCGCGACGGTCTCCGGGGCCCACGTGACGGCCGGGCAGGTGATCGCCTTCGTCGGGAACACCGGCCAGGCGATCACGACCCCGCCGCACCTGCACTTCGAGGTCCACCCGTCGGGCGGGGACAGCGTCGACCCCTACCCGTACCTCGTGGCCTGGCAGCGCGGCAGCGAGATCCCGCTGGCCTTCCGCCAGGCCGCCACCTCGCCGTCGCCCGCGCCGGCCGTCGGCGCTGTGCTGGTCGACGGCACCCCCGAGGTCGACGAGCCGGCCGGGCCCGGCTCGGGCCTGGCCGTCCCGGTCAACTAGCCGGCGTCAGCCGGGGACGCCGACCCCGATCTCGCCGAGGACCTCGGCGGTGTGCTCGCCCAGCCGCGGCGCCGGCCGCGCCGTGACCGCCGGCGTGCGCGAGAAGCGCATCGGCGGGCCGGTGACCAGCTCGGGGCCGAGGGTGGGGTCGTCCACCTCCACGAGCAGGCCGATCGCCCGCGCGTCGGGGTGGTCGAGCAGGGAGAGGGGGCGGTCGCTGACGCGCCCGTGCGGCAGGCCGGCGGCCGAGAGCCGCTCGCGCCAGGTCTCGGTCGTGTCCTCGGCCAGGCGGGCGCCGATCAGCTCGGCAAGCTCGTCCGAGTGGCGGGCGCGCGCCGGCAGGTCGGCGAAGCGCTCGTCCTCGGCGAGCTCGTCGAGCCCCAGGGCCGCGAACAGCCGCAGGTGCATGCTGGGCGCGTAGCAGGCGAGGGCGATCGCCCCGTCGGCGGTGGCGTAGGGGCGGTAGCAGGCGCCCACGAAGCGGTTGAACATCGGCTCGCCGCTGCCGTCGCGGATGAGGCGGTGGGCGGCGAGGGCGGCCGCGGCCTCGAGCAGGGAGGTCTCCACGGCCTGGCCCCGCCCGCTGCGCTCGCGCTCGTAGAGCGCCGCCAGGATCCCGGCGACCATGACGAACGGCGCGATGGTGTCGTGCACCGGCACCGGCACCACCCTGCCGCCGTTGGCCGCCACCAGCCCGCTCTCGCACTGCAGCGCCACGTCGGTGCCGCGGCGCCCGGCCGGGCCGAAGGCCGACAGGGAGCAGTGGATCAGGCGCGGGTTGCGCGCCAGCGTCTCCTCGGCTCCGGCGCCGAGGCGCTCCGCGACGCCGGGCGAGAAGCTGTGCACCAGCACGTCGGCGCCGTCGATGAGGGCCTCGAGCGCCTCGCGGCCCTCGGGCGTGCGCAGGTCGAGCACGATCCCGCGCTTGTCGCGGTTCGCGGCGTGGAACTGGCGGCTCTCACCCTCCACGTCGTCCACGCGCCGCCACTCGTCGCCCGCGGGCGGCTCGACCTTCACGACGTCCGCGCCCAGTTGGCCGAGGGTCATCGTGGCCAGCGGGCCCCCGAGGTGGTGGGTGAGATCGACGACGCGGATTCCGGCGAGCGGGCCGGCCGGTACGGTGTCGGGCATCGAGGGCCTCCGGTGGGCGGGTGCGGTCACGCTCTCATCCTGCACAGCGGCCGCCAAGCCCCCGTCGGCCGGTCCGTCACGCCCCCGTCAACCCGGCGGGCTTGCGTCGCGTGCCATGCTCGTCGGGTGCGCGCGCAGGTTCGCCAGGAACGCCTCGATCGCGCCGGCGGCGGCGCCGGGCGCCTCGTGACCCAGCGCGTGGGCGGCCCGCGGCACGACGGCGACCCGCGCCGGCGCGGCCGCGCTGCGCCGCAGCTCGTCGGCCCAGCGCCCGGTGGTGAGGGCGTCCCGGCTGCCGCGCACGATCAGGACCGGGCAGCGCGCGGCGGCCACGAGGTCGTCGAGGGGGATGCGCGAGGCCTCGCGCAGGGTCGTGAGGACGCGGCGGGGCCCGGCCCGCACGTAGTCGCGGATGCCGCCGGCGACCAGGCCCGGCCGCTCCATGGTCGCGTCGACCGTGAGCCGCAGCAGCTGGGTGAGGGGCGAGCCGAAGCGCCGGTCGAAGGCCGGGCTCAGCAGCACCAGCGCCACGACGCGCTCGGGGTGGCGGGCCGCGAGGCACGCGGCGACGTGGCAGCCGTAGGAGTGGCCGGCCAGGACCGCCCGGGCGAGGCCGCGGTCGTCGAGCACCCGCCGCACGCCCTCTGCGATGCGCGCGGTGTCCCAGATCTCCGGCGCCGGGCTGTCGCCGAAGCCGGGGAGGTCGCAGCTCACCACCTCGTGCCGCCGGGCGAGGCGCCCCGCCAGGGGGCCGAGGCTCGCCGCGGAGACCCCGAGCCCGTGGAGCAGCACGATCGGCTCATCTCCGGGGCCGTCCGGGCCGATGACCTCGGTGTGAAGCCACGCCCCATCCACCGGGAGCCAGGAGCGGCGGACGCGCGGGTGCGCGTCGACGGCCGCCTGGTCCGCTACCGCGAGTTCGGGGACGGCCCGCCCGTGCTCCTCGTGCACGGTCTCGGCGGCTCCCCCCGCTGGTGGGGTCGTACGACGGATGCGCTCTCCGAGGCCCATCGCGTCATCTTGCCCGAGCTGCCGGGGTTCGGGTTCGGCCTGAGGTTCGGCGTGGAGCGGATGCCCTTCCGCCTGGCCGAGGCGCCGGACGTGCTGGCCGGGCTGATGGACCGCCTCGGCCTCGCCGGCGCGCACCTGGTCGGCCACTCGCTTGGCGCGCTGGCGTGCGCCGGCGTGGCGGCGCGGATGCCCGGGCGGGTGGAGCGCCTCGTCATGATCGCGCCCCCAGTGCGCACCGCTGCCTCGGGCCTGCTCGGCAACGCGCTGCCGGCCGCCCGCACGATCCTGGGCCTGCCGGTCGCCGCCGCCCTGACCGTGGCGACCGACATCGCCGCCCGCTCGCCGCTCACGCTGCTGCGCGCGGCCGGCGAGCTCCTGATGGGCGAGCACGCCGCGGAGCTCGCCCGCATCCTGGTGCCGACGCTGCTGCTCTGGGGCGCCCGCGACGTGCTGGTGCCGGCCGCCAGGGCGCACGAGCTGGCGGCGGCGATGCCGCGCTGCCAGCTCAGGCTGATCCCCGGGGCAGGCCACGTCCCGATGCTCGACCGGCCCGACGCCCTGACGCGCGAGCTGCAGGTCTTCCTGGCCGCCTAGGCCCGCGCGCGGTGCACGGCGGTCACGACCGCGGCGACCGCGAGCGTGACGACCACGAACAGCGCGACGCTGACGGCGTCGCCCACCTCGTCCGGCGGCACCAGGGCGACCCGCAGGTAGTTGAGGACCAGGATCGGCACGAGGTAGGCCCACCACGGCGCCCACCGCGAGCGGGTCGTGCTGCGAGGCTCGCTCATCGCGTCCCCTCCCTTCTCATCGGTTGTGTCAGGCGCTGCGCCGCGGCCGTCCAGGCCGGTCCCAGGACGAGCCAGGCGCCGGCCACCAGGGCGAGCTGGGCGAACCAGCCTCCGCCCGACCACAGCGCCCGCGTGTCGGCGGGGCCGCCGACGGCCACGAGCCCGCCGAGGATGGCCGCCGCCAGGCCGGCGGCCAGGACTGCGCGGCCCCAGAGCCGCCACTGGGCCGCGAGCCGCTCGGCGGACGACGGCCGCGCCGGGGCGGGCGCGGGCCGGCCGAGGCGCCGCGCGGCGCGACGGTCCGCCGCGCGGATGACCGAGGGACCGAAGACGACGCTGACGCCGAGGTAGATCGCGGCGAGGCCGTGGGTCCAGTCGGCGCTGGCGCCGCGGGCGAGGTCGGCCGCCGTGACCGCGAGCAACGCGACGTCCACGGCCGGCACGGCGATCAGCAGGGCCGCGCCCAGGCGCGGTTGGCCGAGCAGGTAGCGGGCGGCGAGCCCGCCGGCCAGCAGCACCCAGAAGCCCACCTCAGCGGCGATGATGGCGGCGGCGATCATGCCGACCTCCCGGCCATGGATTACAATACGACTGTATGAAATCACATCTGTCAAGTGCCGCGCCGCCCCCGCATCGCTGAGGCCGACCTCACCGACGCGCTCGTGCGCGTCGTGGCCGGGGAGGGGCTCGACGCGGTCAGCGTCCGCAGCGTCGCCCGGGCAGCGGGCGTCTCGGCCGGGGCGGTTCAGTACTACTTCCCGACCAAGGACGCGCTCCTCCACGCCGCCTACCGGCGCGTGATCGAGCGGGTCGTGGCCCGCGCGGCGCGCCTCCCGCCGCTGACCCGGCCACGCGACTTCGTCCGTGCGCTGCTGCTCGAGCTGCTGCCCCTCGACGACGAGCGCGAGGCCGAGCTGCGGGTCGGGCTGGCCTTCAGCGCCCGCTCGCCCTTCAGCGAGCCGCTGGCCGAGCTCTACACCGAGGGCTACCGGACGCTCATCAGTGCCCTGGAGGCGGGCCTGCGGATGGCCGTGGACCAGGGCGTCGCCGCCCCGGAGGTCGACCCGCGCCGGGACGCCGTCGCCGCCGCCGCCACGGCCGACGGGCTGGCGTGGCACGCCCTCTGCGCGCCGACGGCCCTGAGCCGGGACGAGATCGTCCGCGCCCTGGACGCCCACCTGGATCGGCTGTTCCCTCCGGCCGGCGAGCACTGACCGTCCCCCGCTGGCCAATTGGCCGATGCGTCATCGGCCCAATTGGCACTCGGGCTATCGGCCAATTGGCCGATTCGCCGAAAACCCCTCAATGAAGGGCTCGGAGCCAGCTCGTGCCAATTGGCCAAGCGCGCATCGGTCAATTGGCACGAGCGCCCGCGGGGGTTCAAAGGCGGCCCGTCCCGCCGCAGGCGGTGCCGCCGGCCGCCGGAGGGACCGGCCAGGGCCCGGAGGCGCGTCCCAGCGGGCCCGCAAGAGGCCCGCTGTACGCATTTGGCCGCAATATTGCGAGGACGGCGTCTGGCCGGCCTCTCCGGCGCGGCGCAGCCGTGCCCGGCCCCCGACCCGATCAGAGCTCAGGGACCTCGAACCTCAGAAGCC
>DATLLV010000193.1:0-5016 GCA_035537655.1 Miltoncostaeaceae bacterium | reverse complement strand
CGCCGCCGCCGGCGCCGCCCGAGCCCGTGCCGGCGCCGCCGGTCGCGCCGGCGGCCGCCGTGCCGCCCACCGCGGCGGCGGCCTTGCCCGCGCCCATGGCGGAGGCCAGGATCCCGGCCGCCCCGGCGGCGGGGATGAGGGGGAAGAAGGCCGCGAGGCGGCGGCGGCGGTCCTCCTGCTCGGCGGCGAAGGCGCGGCACTCCTCACAGCCGCGCAGGTGGGCGCGGACGCTGCGGGCCCGCAGCGTGCGCCGGTCGCCGTCGGAGATGCGCTGCCGGACCTCGGAGCAGGCGGCGTCGCGGCCGGCGCTGAACTCGACGAGCGAGGCGCGCGCCTCGAAGAGCTGGCGCCGGGCGTCGACCTCGGTGGTCCCGAGCGCGGTGGCGACCTCGGCGTGCGAGAGGCCGCTGAGCTCGCGCAGCACCAGCGCCGAGCGCTGGCCCGACGGCAGGGCGCCCAGGTCGGCCCGCAGCTGGCGCAGGCGCTCGCGGTTCTCGACGGTGCCGTGGACGTCGGCGACCGGGTCGTCGCGGTCGCCCAGCTCCTCCGCCCGCGGTCGCGCCCGGATGAGGTCCATCGACTCGTTGTGGGCGATGCGGAAGAGCCACGGTCGCAGCTCGCGCGGCGTCGCCCCGGCCGAGAGCGACGTGTAGGCCGCGATCATCGTCAGCTGGAGCACCTCTTCGGCGTCCTGGGGGTGGCGCAGGATGGCGCTCGCGTAGCGGTAGATCTCCGCCTGGTAGCGCTCGAAGAGCGTCTCGAAGGCGCGCTCGTCCCCGGCGGCGACCAGCGACGCGAGCGGCGCGTCGCCGAGCACCGCGTACGAGCTTGGGACGGGGCCGAGAACCGGCGGCCGTGGACCGGGAGCGACCGACGTGGCCACCGGCGGATCCTCCTGCGCGCGAGGGAGTCCTATATACCGCACCTCGTCGCAACGGCACTTCGCAGAAATTGCGAAAAGCTGCGTACGCGGCGGCCTCGGACCCTCAAGACCCCCCGAATGGGCGTCCGACCGGTCAGGCGGCGGGCTGCAGCGGAGCGGCCACCGGCGAGCAGAGGGGCGTCACCGGGTCCGCCGAGGAGATCACGGCCTCGAGGGCCCGGACGGCCCAGGGGGCGAACTGGTGGCCCGCCTCGCGGCAGCACTCGTCGAGCGCCTGGGCGACCGAGAGCGGCTGCCCGATCCACGCCCGGCGGCGCATGGCGTCCCACGAGTCCGCGACGCAGAGGATGGCGGCGCCGTCGGGGATGTCCTCGCCGGCGACCCCGTCCGGGTAGCCGCGACCGTCCCAGCGCTCGTGGTGGTGGCGCACCCAGGAGACCTGCCGCGGCGAGAGGAACGGCGCGACGATGCGGGCGCCGACGGCGGCGTGCTGCTTCACGAGCTCGTACTGCTCGAAGGTGAGGCCGCCGGGCGTGAGGAGCACCTGCTCGGGCACCGAGATCTTCCCGATGTCGTGCACGAGGGCCGCCTCGCGCAGGCTCGCGACGCGGGGGCCGGTCCAGCCGAGCTCCAGGGCGATCCGGGCAACCAGCTCGGCGACGCGCTCGGAGTGACCGGCGGTCGTCGGGTCGAGGTCGTCCACCGCCCCGGCGATGGCCCGGAGGTGGCCCATGCCCTGCCAGCGCAGGAGGTCCTGCTCGGGGCCGCGGGTGGGGACGCCGCTCGGGGTTGGGAACCAGTCGATCATCTCTGTCCTGCAGTCCATCGAAGGGCCGCGAACGTCGGATCTATCTCTGGCCAATTCGCGGTTAACGAGCGGGATCTCGGCCCGGCGGCCCCTCCTCGCCCACCTCGCGCACCCCTCCGCCTGCCAGATCGACCACCGCCCCGCGCACCCGGTCGCGGTGCGGCAGCGCCCGCTCCGCGCGCAGCGCGGCGACCGTCCGGCGGACGCTCTCGTCGAGGTCCGGGAAGCCGCCGGCGGCCCACGCCGGGCGCACGCCGGCGTCGGCCTCGACCTCGCGCGCGAAGGCCTCGTCGTCGAGCCCCAGCAGCCCGCAGCCGGTGTGCTGCAGCACCAGCACCTCGCGGGTGCCGAGCGCGCGCTGTGAGATGACCAGCGAGCGCAGGGCGCCCTCGTCGAGGATGCCGCCGGCGTTGCGGACCACGTGCGCGTCGCCCGGCGCCAGCCCCAGCAGGGCGAGCGGATCGATGCGCGCGTCCATGCAGGTGAGCACGGCCAGCGCCAGCCGCGGCCGCGCGGCGAGGCCGGTACCCCGCGCGTCCGTCGCGCGGGCCAGGGCCGCGTCGATCGCGCTGTCGCCGTCGCCGGTCAGGTCGACAGGAGCGCGAAGAGCGCGATGACCCAGATCGCCACGATGGCGAGCCCGGCCGGCCAGCCGCCCGAGAGCAGCACCGCCACGATCGCGGTGGCGGCGACGGCGCCGCCGAGGACGATCCACATCGTCCACCGGATCTCGGTCTTCTCGCGCCGGTCGTAGTCGGTCACCGGGGACTCGCGCGGCGAGAGCGCCGAGCCGCCCCCGCTGGCCTCCATGTACGAGTCGAGCGCCCGCATCACGTCGGCCGCGGCGCGGTGCGGGTCGGGAGCGTCGGCCAGGTCGGCGAGCGCTTCCTCGAGCAGCGCGCGGTGGGCCTCGCGCTCCGCGCGCGTCAGGTGCTGTGGGGGGTCGCTCATCGCCCTCACCATGGTAATGGACGGCCCGCGCCCGGCGGGTCCGACGACCGCGCCGTGTGCGAGAGTGAGTGGGTGAGCCGCACCGTGCTGGTCGTGGGAGGCGGGGGGCGCGAGCACGCCCTGGTGAGGGCCCTCGCGCGGTCGCCGGAACGACCGCGCATCCTGTGCTGCCCGGGCAACGCGGGCATCGCCGCCGACGCCGAGATCATCCCCCTGCGCGCCGACGACGTCGGCGGCATCGCCGCCCTCGCCGCCGGCTACGGCGTCGACCTCGTGGTGGTCGGTCCGGAGGCGCCGCTGGTCGCGGGGGTCTGCGACGCGGTGCGGGCCGCGGGGCTGCGCGCCTTCGGGCCGTCGGCCGCCGCCGCGCGCCTGGAGGGCAGCAAGGCGTTCGCCAAGGAGGTCATGGCCGCCGCCGGGGTGCCGACCGCGCGCTCGGCCACCGTGACCGACGTGGACGCCGGCATGGCGGCCGTCGCCGACCTCGGCACGCCGGTCGCCGTGAAGGCCGACGGCCTGGCCGCCGGCAAGGGCGTCGTGGTCGCCGGCACCGAGGGCGAGGCGCGCGAGGCGCTGGAGGCGTGCCTGGTGGAGGGCGCCTTCGGCCCGGCCGGGAGCGCCGTGGTGGTGGAGGAGGGCCTGACCGGGCCCGAGGTCTCCCTGCTCGCGATCTCCGACGGCCGGGCGCTGGCGCGCTTCCCGGCGGCCCGCGACTACAAGCCCATCGGCGAGGGCAACACCGGCCCCAACACCGGCGGCATGGGCTCGGTCTCGCCCGTCCCCGACATCCCGGACGCGCTGGCCGACGAGCTGCTCGACCGGGTGCACCGGCCGGTGGTGGCGGAGATGGCGCGGCGCGGCGCGGCGTTCTCGGGCGTGCTCTACGCCGGCCTGATGATGACGGCGGACGGGCCGCGGGTGCTGGAGTTCAACACCCGCTTCGGCGACCCCGAGACCCAGGCGCTGCTGCCGCGCTGGGAGGACGACGCGCTGGCCGTGCTGACGGCGGCGGCCGAGGGGCGCCTGGAGGACGGGCCGGTGGCCGTGAACGACGGGGCCGCCGTGGCCGTGGTGCTCGCCGCGGCGGGCTACCCGGGGGCGCCGCGGGCGGGCGACGAGATCAGCGGGCTGGACGCGGCCGCGGCGAGCGGCGCCGAGGTCTACCACGCGGGCACGGCGACGGGGCAGGGCGGCGCGATCGTGACCGCGGGCGGCCGGGTGCTGGCGGTCAGCGCGCGCGGCGGCGACGTGGCCGAGGCGCGCGAGCGGGCCTACGCGGCCGCCGACCTGATCGCCTTCGACGGGTGCCAGATGCGCCGCGACATCGCCGCCGGGATGACCACCTCCGCGGTGCCCGGCACGTGATCCCGCGCTACTCCCGCGCCGCGATGGCCGTGATCTGGACCGAGGAGGCCAAGCTGGCGCGCTGGCTGGAGGTCGAGCTCGCCGTCTGCCGCGCCTGGGCGGCGCGCGGGGTGATCCCGCCCGAGGACCTGGCCGACATCGAGTCGCGCGCCGGCTTCACCGTCGAGCGGACCCAGGAGCTCGAGAGGACCACCGACCACGACGTGGTCGCCTTCCTCACCGACGTCGCCGAGCGGGTGGGGCCGGCGTCGCGCTGGGTGCACTACGGCCTGACCTCGTCCGACGTGCTCGACACCGGGCTCGCCCTGGCGATCCGCCGCGCCGGCGACCTGCTGCTGGGCGAGCAGGCGGCGCTGACGGCGACGCTGCGCGAGCTGGCGCTGCGGCACGCCGACACCCTCTGCGTCGGGCGCACGCACGGCGTCCACGCCGAGCCGACCACCTTCGGCCTCAAGCTGGGCGGCCACGCCATGGAGAGCCGCCGCAACGAGGAGCGCCTGGCCGAGGCCGTGCGCGTCGCGGCCGTCGGCAAGCTCTCGGGGGCCGTCGGCACCTACGCGATGCTCGACCCCGAGCTCGAGTCGGAGGTGCTGCTCGACCTGGGGCTCGGCGGCGAGCCGGTGGCGACCCAGGTGGTCGCCCGCGACCGCCACGCCCAGCTCGTGGCCGCCATGGCCGTCGCGGCCAGCTCGCTCGACCGCCTGGCCACCGAGCTGCGCCACCTGCAGCGCACGGAGCTGCGCGAGGCCGAGGAGGCCTTCGGCGCCGGCCAGAAGGGCAGCTCGGCGATGCCCCACAAGCGCAACCCGATCACGGCCGAGCGCATCTCGGGCCTGGCCCGGGTGGTGCGCGGGCACGCGGTCGCCGCGCTCGAGGACGTCGTCCTCTGGCACGAGCGCGACATCTCCCACTCCTCGGCGGAGCGGGTGATCCTGCCCGACGCCTTCCTCGCCCTCGACTACATGCTGGCCCGCGCGCGGACGCTGCTCGAGGGCCTGGTGGTGCGGCC
>DATLLV010000192.1:0-4295 GCA_035537655.1 Miltoncostaeaceae bacterium | reverse complement strand
GGTCGACTTCGCCGACGTCGCGCGCCGCGCCGCGGGGCCCATCGGCCGTCCCCACCTCGCCGACGCGGTGGTCGCCGCCGGCCACGCCCGCGACCGCCAGGACGCCTTCGACCGCTTCCTCGGCGACGGCGGCCCGGCCGCCGAGCCGCACCGCGCCATGGCGCCCGAGGAGGCGCTGCGGCTGATCGCCCAGGCCGGAGGGGCGGCGGCCCTCGCCCACCCCGCCTCGCTGCGCCTGGACGGCCCCGCCCTCTCGACCCTCGTGGGCCGCCTGGCCGGCGCGGGGCTGCGTGGGATCGAGGTCCACCGCCCCGACCACACCCCCGAGCGCCGGGACGCCTACGCCGCCCTGGCGCGCCGCCACGGCCTGGTCGCCACCGGGGGCTCGGACTTCCACCGCCCCGGCGAGGGCCTGCGCCCCGGCGACACCGGGCTGCCGCCGCTGCCCCTCGACGCCGTGGATCGCCTGCTCGCGGCGTGATCCGCGGGCGATCCGGTACGTTCCGGCCATGACCACGTCGACCGACGCCGCCCCCGTCCCGGCCGGCCCGCGCGCCGCCGGGGTCCACTGGGACCTCTCCCCCCTCGTCGCCGGGGCCGAGGAGGCGCGGCGGCAGCTGCAGGAGGGCCTCGAGCGGGCCCGCGCGTTCGAGTCGCGGTACCGCGGCGCGCTCGCCGAGATGGACGCGCCCGGCCTGGCCGAGGCCCTCGCCGAGCTCGCCGAGATCGACAACGACCTCTCGCGGGTGAGCTCCTACGTGAACCTGCGCGAGTCGGTCGACGTCACCTCGGAGGAGAACAAGGACCTCTCGGCGGCGGTGGACCGCGCGCTCGTCGAGGCCGGCAACGCCCTGCGCTTCTTCGACCTCGAGTGGATCGCCCTGCCTGAGGAGCGGGCCCGCGAGCTGTACGACGCGCCCCAGGTTGGGCGCGACCGCCACTACCTGATGGCCCTGCGGCGCTTCGCGCCGCACACGCTCTCCGAGCCGGAGGAGCGCATGCTCGCCGAGCGGAGCCCCGCGGCCGTCAGCGCCTGGCAGACCCTCTTCGGCCGCGTGACGTCGACGCTCGAGGTGCCCTTCGACGCCGGCGACGGCCCCGAGCCGCACACCATCGACCGGCTGCTCGCCCACGTCCGCGACCCCGACCGCGACCTGCGCCGGCGCGCGCTCGAGACGCTCTACGACGCCCTCGGGCCGCACGCGGACACGCTCGCCCACTCCTACGACACGCTGGTCGGCGACCGCCTGGCGATGGACCGCCTGCGCAGCTACGCCTCGCCGATGGACCCGACCCACCTGCGCAACGAGCTGCCCGGCGAGGTGGTCGACCGGATGCTCGACGCGGTCGAGCGGCACTACCCGATCGCCCACCGCTGGTTCCGGTTCAAGGCCGGGATCCTCGGCCTCGACCGGCTGGAGCTGCACGACCAGTACGCGCCGGTCGGCGAGTTCCGCTCCGTGGACTACCCCGAGGCGCGGCGCCTGATCGACGAGTCGTTCGGCCGCTTCTCGCCGCGCGTCCTGACCATCGCCGGCGCCTTCTTCGACGAGCGCCGGGTCGACGCGGAGCCGCGTGCCGGCAAGCGCGGCGGCGCCTTCTGCGCGCCGGTCGCGCAGGACGCGTCGCCGTACATCCTCCTGAACTTCACCGACCAGATGAACGACGTCATGACGCTGGCCCACGAGCTGGGCCACGGCATGCACTTCACCCTGGCCTCGGAGCAGCAGACCGCGCTCTCGGCGGGCACCGGGATCGCGCTCGCGGAGGTGCCCTCGACGTTCGCCGAGCTGCTGGCCTTCGACCACCTCATGGCCACCGAGAACGACCCGGAGACGCGCCGGGCCCTCGTGTCGGAGCGGGTGGAGGGCTCGTTCGCAACGGTGTTCCGCCAGACCGTGCTCACGCGCTACGAGCAGCGCGCCTACGCGCTGCGGGCGGACGGCTCGGCCCTGACCCCGGACCGGCTCTCGGACATCTGGTTCGAGGAGAACGCCAAGTACTACGGCGACTCGGTGCTCCTGCCCGAGCGCTACCGGCTGGGGTGGTCCTACATCCCCCACTTCATCTCGACGCGCTTCTACACGTACGCCTACGTCTTCGCGCACCTGGCCACGCTGGCGCTCTACGCGCGCTACCGCGAGCGGGGCGAGGAGTTCGTCGGCGACTACCTCGCATTCCTGGCGGCGGGCGGGTCGATGGCGCCGGCCGAGCTGCTCGGCGCGCTGGGCGTCGACCTCGACGACCCCGGCGTGTGGGAGCCGGGGTTCGAGGAGATGGCGCGGATGGTGGAGGCCGCCGAGGCCGGGTAGGCGCTCGGCGCCTCCCGGCTGGGACTACCTCGAGGCCTTCTTGGAGGCCTTGAGCGGGTTGAGCGCCTTCTGCACCTGCTCGGGCAGCGCGCCGATCGAGTAGAGCGGGCGGCCGCACTCGCCCCCGCTGCGCGTGGGGCGGGCGTGGCAGGTCGTCGGCGTGCTCCAGACGGCCACGGTGCGGTGGCCGCGCTCGCAGAGGAAGACTTTGGCCTGCCGCCCGGCGGCCGGGCCCACGGGCGTCGGGATCGCCTCCTCGAGCAGCTCGGCCTCGGCGGCCGCGACCTCGGGATCGACCTCGTCGGAGGGCTCGGGCTCGGCCTCCAGGACCTCGGGCTCCGCCTCGGCCTCGGGGGCCTCGGCGTCGGCCTCGGGGGCCTCCTCGGCGGCCGGCTCGTCGGCCTCGGGCTCGTCGGCCTCGGGGGCCTCGGGGGCCTCGGCCTCGTCGGTGGCGGGGGCCTCCGCCTCGTCGGCCTCGGGGGCCTCCGCCTCGTCGGCCTCGGGGGCCTCGGCCTCGCCGACGGCCTCGTCCGTCGCGGCGGCCTCCTGCTCCTCGGCCGTCTCCGCGGCCTCCTGGGTCTCGCTCATGCTGACTCCTCCGAATCCGTGACCGGCGGAGGATAGCGCGAGCTGCGCGGGGCGCTGCCCTCGTCGAGAGCGCGGCCGCCGCGCAGCCTGCTGAAGTTCGCCATGGCGCGGTCGAAGCCCACGATGTTGGGGTCGAGC
This sequence comes from Miltoncostaeaceae bacterium, assembly GCA_035537655.1. Lineage (GTDB taxonomy): Bacteria > Actinomycetota > Thermoleophilia > Miltoncostaeales > Miltoncostaeaceae > DATAGF01. The sequence goes on along the minus strand of DATLLV010000192.1, from coordinate 1,257 downwards.
AGCGCCCGCACGCGCCAGAGCCGGTACTCGGCGAAGTGCGACGGGCGCACGCCGAGGACGCTGGCCAGCCGCTCGAGCTGCTCCGGCGTGGGCTGGGCGCCCGAGCCGGTCGCGAGCTGGTGCAGGCGGGTGCGACTGATGGCGATCCCCTCGGCGTGCAGGACCCCCGCCAGGCCGCCGACCGTCATCCCTCTCCGGTCGATGAGCACGGGCAGAGCGACGCTGAGCGGCTCGTCGGTGACGCTCGGGAGCGTCGGCCGCCCATCGGGCATGGGCTGCGGGGCCATCGGGATCGCCAGCCTACGATCCCCGCCGCGCCGGGGGAAGGGGTGATCCGGGAAACCTCTGCCGCGGGCGGGGCTAGCCTGGCGGATGTGGACGATTCGCTATCGGCCTACGACCCCGTGCGCGAGGACGTCGCGATCGGAGCGCTCGTCCTGTCCATCCTCCGCCCGAGCAGCGCCGAGGACCTGATCGACGAGGACGAGTACGCGCGGGACGAGCGGCTGCCCTACTGGGCCGAGCTCTGGCCGAGCGCGCTCGTGCTCGCCGAGCGCCTCTGCGCGCGCCCGCCGGCCGGCGCCCGGGTGGTGGAGCTGGGCTGCGGCGTCGGGCTGCCCGCGGTCGTCGCCGCGCTCGGCGGGGCCGACGTCGTCGCGACCGACTGGTACCCCGAGGCCCTGGCGTTCACCCGCGCCAACGCGACGGCCGCCGGGGCGCGCGTCGAGACCATGGCCGTGGACTGGCGCCGGCCGCCCGACGCCCTCTTCGCCCGCGGCCCGGCCGACCTGGTCCTTGGCGCCGACGTGCTCTACGAGGAGCGCAACGGCGCCGCGCTGGCGGCGCTCCTCCCCCGCCTGCTGCCGCGCGGCGGAGAGGCCCTGATCGCCGATCCGCGCCGCCCCCACGCCGCCGCGCTGATCGAGCCCCTGCGGGCGGCCGGCTGGGCCCACGAGCGCCGTGACGTGCCGTATCGCCGGCGCCCCGACGAGTCGGGTCCCGTCATCCATCTGCACCGGCTCGTCGCACCCCGGCCCGGACGCAATTCGAGGACCGGCGGCGGCGTGGGATACACTGGCCGCGAGCGGTCCTCGGTAGCTCAATGGTAGAGCATCCGGCTGTTAACCGGAGGGTTGCAGGTTCGAGTCCTGCCCGAGGAGCTTGATGAAAGCCCTGCGAGCGGCGGGTTTTCTTATTCCCCTGTGTCGGCGGGACTCGCCGAATTCGCCGCTGTGACCCCGGGCGTCGCTGAGCGGG
>DATLLV010000191.1:0-4306 GCA_035537655.1 Miltoncostaeaceae bacterium | reverse complement strand
AGCTGCTGGATCCGGGCCCTCACCGCCTGGACGTTGGGGTCGTCCGGCTCCAGGCGCAGGAAGGTCTGGTACGCGAGCAGGGCGAGCTGGGTCCTGCCGGCCTGCTCGGCCTGCTGGCCCAGCTGCAGGAAGGCCTCGGCGTCCCGCGGGTTCTTGGCCGTGTACTCCTGCAGCGTGTTCACCGCCCCCGCGGAGTCGCCGGCCTGCAGCTGCAGCGAGACGAGCGTCTGGACCCGCTCGAGGTCGTTCGGCTGGAGGGCGACCGCCTGCTCGGCGGCGTCGATCGCCTGCGGGTACTGGTTCTTGGCCGCGTACGCCGACGCGAGCTCCTCGTACGCCTCGGGGTTGTTGGGCTGCTCCTGCACCCGCGCCGTTGCGTCGTCGAGCACCTGGTCCTCGGCCGACTTGCCGCCGCCGCCGAAGAAGATCAGCCCGAGCACGACGAAGATGACCCCCGCGAAGGCGAGCGAGGTCAGGATCGCCACGACCTGGACGGTCCGGCGGGTGCGCTTCTGGTCGAGGAGCACGGGCTTCTGACGCTACCAGAGCCGCCTGCGAGCCTCGCCGGCCCGGGTGTCCAGGTCCCCGGCGCCGGCCGCCAGGGCGCGGCCGCGGTCGATCAGGCGCTCGCCGCCCGACACCACGAGCTCGACCGTCGTCGCCTCGTCCAGGGCGGCCTCGACCGGGTCGCGGACCGGCCCGGCCGGCCGCAGCGCCACCAGGTCGGCGCGCAGGCCGGGCGCCAGCGATCCGACCTCGTCCTCGGCCCCCAGCGCCTCGGCGCCGCCCCGGGTCGCCAGCCGCAGCAGCTCGGCCGCCGGGACGCCGTTTCGGCGGCCGCAGTCGCGCGCCTCCGCCCGCACGTCGAAGTCGCCGCCGCTGGCGGGGCTGTCCGTGCCGAGCCCGACCGGCACGCCGGCCGCGCGCATCGCCGCCAGGGGCGCCGTGCCGCAGCGCAGGAAGGCGTTCGAGCGGGGGCAGTGGGCGACGGTGACGCCGGCGTCGCGCAGCAGCGCCGGGTCGCCCTGCCCCAGGCGTACGCAGTGAGCCGCGACCATCCGCCGCCGCAGGCCGCCGCCCGCGGCGACCCGGGACACGAGCGTCGCCCCGTCGGGGCCGTCCCAGCGCCCGGGCGCGAACCCCGCCCGGGCGAACAGCTCGCCGAGCGGCCCGTCCCCCGCGGCCACGACCCGTTCCTCGTCGGCCGACTCGGCCAGGTGGGTGGCCCACGGGCGCGCGGCCAGACGCGGCTCGGCCGCGAGCGCCGCCCAGTAGGCGGGGCCCACCGAGTACGGGGCGTGCGGCGACAGGCCGACCCGCACGCCGTCGCCGGCCTCGGCGTCGAGGGCCGCCAGGTGCCGGGCAACGGTGCCCGCGGCGCGCGCGGCCTCGTCACCGTCGGGGGTGCCGAAGGTCTCGAGGTGGACCGTTCCGCGCAGCCCGAGCTCGGCCATCGCGGCCGCGCCGGCTCCGGTCGAGCCGTTGTCGGCGGCCGTCGTGGTGCCCGCTCGCAGGGCCCGCAGGGCTCCGTACCTCGCCGCCAGGCGGTGGTCGGCGGGCGTCATGCGTGTCCGCGCCGTGAGCATGCGCCCCAGCCAGGCGCCGAACGTGTCGGGCTCCAGGACGCCGTCCAGCAGGCTCCACTCCAGGTGGCAGTGGGCGTCGACGAAGCCGGGCACGACGACGGCCTCGCCGAGGTCCTCGACCGGGGCGTCCGGCCAGCGCGCGGCGAGGTCCTCGGCAGGGCCGACGGCGACGATGCGGTCGCGGTCGGTCGCCACCGCGCCCTCCCGAAAGGGGGGCGTGACCACCGGCACGACCCAGGCGGCCCGCCAGAGGCGGGCGGCCGCGGGCTCAGTCGCTCTTGCCGTCCTCCTGCTTGGGCCCGCTGATGGCCTCGCCCTCGGGGGCGTCCTTCTCGCCGGTGATCCCGCCCTTGAACTCACGGGCGCTCGAGCCCAGGCTCCGGCCGATCTCGGGGAGGCGCTTGGCCCCGAAGATCACGAGCAGGATTACCAGGACGAGAACCAGCTCCAACGGCCCGATGCCGAACGGCACGACGGCCTCCTTGAAGGGGTGCGACTGGGAGTCGCTGCCAACCCGCAGCGTAGCATGGCCCGGTGGCGCCGCTCAGTCGCCGACGGTCCGACGTCGCCGGGCGCTTCGACCTGATCGCCGCGGCCTGGGGAGGCGTGGTCGCCTCGATCGGCCTGATGGCGGGGTCGGGGCGCGACTGGCCCGCGCGCCTGACGGCGGCCGCGCTCTCGTTCGGCCTCGGCGGCTTCCTGGCAGGGGTCCGGGCCGCGGCGCGCCGCCCCGCGCACGCGGCCGCGGCCTGGGTGGCGGCCTACGTCATCCACGCCTGCTTCGTGCTGCTGGCGCGCGTCATCGACCGCCTCGGCGGCCCGGACGCGCCCGACCTGGTGGCCGGCGGCGGGCGCGACTGGGTGCTGGCCGCGCTCTGGGCCCTCGCCTGGGCGCTGCTGGGCGGGGTGGTCGCCAACACCTGGCTGCGGCCCGCCTCGAGCCGCCGCCGCCTCTCCTAGGCCGGCCTGCCCAGGACGTCGTCGGGCCAGATCTCGACGATCCGCCCCGCCGCGTCCGCCAGCAGCGGCGCGGGGATCGTGACGCGGCACTCGGCGATGCCCTGCTCGAGCCACTGGGCGACGATCTGGAGGTCGCCCCCGAGCGGGGCGGGCCAGAGCCAGTACCCGTGACGCGTCTCGAGGTCGCCGCCGCCGCCGCCCTGCGGCCACAGGATCGGGCCGCTGGGCTCGCTCTCCTCCTCCTCGTCGTCCCAGGAGCAGGCGGCGAAGTGATCGTCGGTCGTCCGGCGCCCGTCGGCGTACTCGGCACCGACTCGGAGGCTCTCGCCCGGCGCCGCGGCGTGCCCGAACATGCTCATGGTCAGCTCGCGGCGCTCTGCCCGGCGGCGGACGCGCGCCCCGATCGTGAAGGCCACGCCGACCGGGAAGACCTCGACGTGGCCGGCCCAGAGGACGAGATCGTCGGTCCGGGCCAGCACGCCCTGCCAGGCGACGACGCCGCCGATCAGCCCCGACGGCGGACCCGTCCAGTCCCGGCGGTACTCCTGTTCCTCCTCGTCGCCTGGGTCCGGCAGCTCGGGGAAGAAGCTCATCGGCCGCCCCGATCGAACTCCCGGTGGAAGGCGCTGGCCGTGGGCCCGCTCTGGCCCTGGTACTTGCCGCGGTACGGCGCGTCCACGGGGGTCGTCATCAGGAGGAACGAGATCTGCCCGATCGCCATGCCGGGGTGGATGGAGATGGGGAGCTTGGCGACGTTGGACAGCTCCAGCGTGATGGTCCCGTCGAAGCCGGGGTCAACGTAGCCGGCCGTGGAGTGGATCAGCAGCCCCAGCCGGCCGAGGCTGGACTTGCCCTCCAGGCGCGCGACCAGGTCGTCGGGCAGGGCGACCCGCTCCAGGGTGGAGCCCAGCACGAAGTCGCCCGGGTGGAGGATGAAGCGGTCGCCGTCGGCGACCTCCACCACCTCGGTCAGGTCGTCCGAGGGCTCGCGCACGTCGATGAAGGGCCGGCGGCTGTTGTGGAACACCCGGAACTGGTCCGCGACGCGCACGTCGACCGACGAGGGCTGGAGCAGCGCCTCGTCGAAGGGGTCGATCACGAGCCGCCCGGAGGCGAGTTGCTCCCGGATCGTTCGGTCGGACAGGACCACGGTCGGCGAGTGTACCGTGAGGCCATGACCGGCGATCGTGCCTTCCGCGTCGAGGAGGACCCCGAGGGGCCGGCCGCTGCGGCGGTCGCCGAGGCCCGCCGCCAGGGCTTCGTCCCCGATGTGCTGCTGGGCGGCCGCCTGATCGGCGCGGGGCCGGCCGAGGCGCTGGAGCCGGTCGACGTCGCGCCGGGCGAGCTCGCCCAGCTCTGCCGGCGCCGCCGCCTGCCGCGCTGGGTCGCGGCCAAGAACCCGCTGTCGGGAGGGTTCGTCGAGACGAAGGCGCTGATGCGCTCGGCCGACCTGGTGACGGTGTGCGAGGAGGCGGCCTGTCCCAACATCGGCCGCTGCTGGTCGCGCGGAACGGCCACGTTCATGATCGCCGGCAGCCGCTGCACCCGCGGCTGCCGCTTCTGCAACGTCGTGACGGCGCGGCCGCTGGGGCCGCCCGACCCGGACGAGCCCGCCCGCGTCGCCGAGGCGGCGGCGGCGATGGCCCTGCGCTTCGTGGTGGTGACGGCCGTCGCCCGCGACGACCTGCCCGACGGCGGGGCCGCCCACTTCGCCGCCGTCATCGCGGCCCTGCGCGACCGGCTGCCCGAGACGCGGGTGG
>DATLLV010000190.1:0-2916 GCA_035537655.1 Miltoncostaeaceae bacterium | reverse complement strand
TTCGACGACGCCGCGGGCGCCGCGGCGGAGTGGTTCACGCAGCACCTTCTGTGACAAGCCGGGGTCGTACGCGGCCGTACCGCCACGCTCAGGGGATCGCGTCGTCCAGGGGCAGGCGCCCCGCGAAGCCGGCGTCGGTCTCGTGCCACCACTCGATCCGCTCCTCGCCGACGCGCCAGCAGAGGTAGACCTCGCGCCCCTCGCGCAGGGCGGGGAAGTCGCAGATGCCGGTGTCCAGGTCGCGCACGATCACGCCCCAGCGGTCGATGGTCGACAGGCCGCTCGAGAAGCGCAGCGCGGCCTCGCCGAAGCTGGTGGCGTCCTCGCCGCCGCCGTTGCCGTCCGCACCATCGCGCAGACGCGCGGCGCGTTCGCGGTCGGCCATGACCGCCCGGGCCTCGCGAAGGTCGGCGACCAGCTCCCCGAGCGGCCCGATCAGGGCCGAGGCCTCGGCGAGCGTGAAGTGGCGCGCGCTAGGCGACGACCTCGTCGCGCCGCACCGGGCGGTAGAGCGTGTCGCGCTCCACCGGCACCTTGCCGCCGGCCTGCACCAGGGTCTCCATGCGCTCCTGGGAGAGGCCCAGCGGCGTCTGCACGGTGGTCGCGTGCGCGATGCGCTCCTCGGTCAGCGTCCCTGACAGGTCGTCGAGCCCGAAGCTCAGCGCCTCGGAGGTGATCTCCTCGCCGAGCATCACCCAGTGGCCCTTGATGTGGGGGAAGTTGTCGAGGAGGAGGCGCGCGGTCGCGATGGTGCGCAGCTTCTCCTCGCGCGTCGGCCCGGGCAGGTACGCGAAGTCGGTGTTGCCGGGCAGGAAGGGCAGCGGGATGAACGCCTGGAAGCCGCCCGTGTCGTCCTGCAGCTCGCGCAGCCGGCGCATGTGGTCGACCTGCTCCTCGGGCGTCTCGAAGTGCCCGAACAGGAGGGTCGCGTTGGTGCGCAGGCCCTGGCCGTGGGCCTCACGGTGCACCTCGAGCCAGGTCTCGGCCGGCACCTTGCGGTCGGCGATGATCTTGCGCACGCGCGGGCTGAAGACCTCCGCGCCGCCGCCCGGCATCGTGTCGTGGCCGGCCGCGCGCAGACGGCGCAGCGCCTCGCCGCTCGAGACCTTGGAGATGCGGGCGATGAAGTCGACCTCGACCGCCGTGAGCGCGGTCAGCGAGACGTGCGGCAGCGTCGCCTTGAGCTCGGTGAACAGCTCCTCGTAGTACGGGAGGTCGTACTCCTTCGTCATCCCGCCGACGATGTGGAGCTCCGTGATGCCGAGCTCGGCGAGCTGCACGGCCCGGTCGACGAGCTGGTCGACGCTGTAGGCGTAGGCGCGCTCGTCCTTCTCGGTCCAGACGGCGAAGGCGCAGAACCCGCAGCCGACCACGCAGATGTTGGTCGGGTTGAGGTGCGCGTTGACGTTGTAGGTGACGTCGTCGCCGTAGCGGCGGCGCACGGCCGCCTCGGCCGCGGCGCCGAGCTCCACGAGGGGCGCCTCGCGGTACAGCGCCACCGCCTCCTCCGGCGTGATCCGGGCGCCGTCGGCGGCGCGCGCGAGGATGGCGTCGGTCATGGGGGGCGAGGTTATCAGGGGCTCCCGTCACCATGATCGGAGCAGGCTCGGCCCACCGTCCCGCGCTACGCTGCCGCGAGTGCCCGAGCACGCGCTGAAGGAGTGGGCGGTGACGGTCGCGGCCCTCGCGGCCGGCGACCAGGTGCTGATCCTGCGCAAGGGCGGCATCGGCGAGAAGCGCTTCGAGCTGCCCCACCCGCGCTTCTACCTCTTCCCGACCTACGCCCACCAGCGCCCCGAGCTGGTGATCGCGGCCGGCCGCGAGCGCTTCGCCGACCCGCTGGCGCGGCGGGAGGAGCCGGCGAGGCTGCCGCTGCCGGCCTACGCCGCGCTGCACTCGGCCCACCCGATCGCCGATCCCGAGGCCCTCGCGGCGCTCGACGGCCTCCACATCCTCGCGCCCTCGTACGCCGAGGAGCGGCTCAAGTGGCGGCGCAAGCACCCGCTCTGGGCCGCCGTGCTGCGCGTCTGGGCGCTGCCCGAGCCGCCGGTGCTCGAGGACGCCGCCGCGTACGGCGGCTGCGTGAGCTGGGTCGAGCTGCCCGGGACGGTCGGCGCGCCCGCCGAGCGCCGGCCGGCGCTGGACGACGACGCCTTCGCCGAGGCCGCGGGCGCGGTCGAGGCGGCCCTCGCCGCGCCCGGGGTCGCGCGCTGATGCGGGCCCACGTGCTGGTCTGCCGCGGGCCGGAGTGCTCGTCCCGCGGCGCCCAGGACGTGTACACGGCGGTCGCCTGGGAGGTCGAGCGCCGGGGGCTGTCGGACGAGGTCGTCCAGACCCAGTGCGGGTGCGTGGGCCCGCTCTGCGGCAGCGGGCCGGTGGTCTGCTGCTACCCCACCGGGGCCTGGTACGCGCCGGTGTCGGCGTCCGACGCCGCCGTCATCGTGGAGCGCGACCTCGGGCGTGGCGAGGTGGTGGACGACCTCGCGGCGACGCGGCTGGAGGGGGCGGCGTGAACCACACCGAGTCCTTCGACGAGATGCTGGGCGAGCAGCCCACCGACTGGGCGTTCTTCGAGGTCTACGTCACGCTCGACGACCCGGTGCGCCTCAACGAGGCCCGCGTCGCGCTCGCGCGTGCCAACGCCCGCCCGGTGCGCGTCCCGGCCGACCACGACTTCGAGATCACCGTCGCGCACACCCACGGCCACGGCGCCGGCGCCGGGGTCGTGCGATCGGCCCTGCGCATCCTGGACGACCGCGCCATCACCGGGCGCACCTGGGCCGGCGCCACCCGCAGCCTGCTGCGTCCCGCTCCGCCCCACCGCTACGGCCCCTAGAGCCCGGGTCGCGGGGATGGGCATGTACCGCGACGAGGACGACCTGCAGCTGCTCGCCGAGCTCGCCGGGGTCCTCGACC
>DATLLV010000189.1:0-2584 GCA_035537655.1 Miltoncostaeaceae bacterium | reverse complement strand
CTCCAGGCCCTGCGCCTCGCAGGCGTCGGCGCAGAGGATCCCGGGGCCGCCGACGTTGCTGATGATGCCGACCCGCCGGCCCTCGGGGACCGGCTGACCCGCCAGGAGCTTCGTCACGTCGAAGAGCTCGCTCATCGTGTCGGTCCTGATCACCCCCGCCTGCTCGAACAGCGCGTCGACCGTCACATCGGACGCGGCCATGAGCGCGCCGGTGTGGGAGCCGGCCGCGCGAGCGCCCGCCCTTCCGCGGCCGCTCTTGACGGCGACCACCGGCTTCATCCGCGAGATGCGCCGGGCCACGCGGGCGAAGGTGCGCGGATTGCCGAACGACTCGAGGTAGAGGCCGACGACCGCCGTCGCCGGGTCCTGCTCCCAGAAGCGCAGGAGGTCGTTGCTCGAGACATCGGCCCTGTTGCCCACCGACACGAAGGACGAGATGCCGACGCCGAGGGTCCGCGCGCCCGCCAGCAGGGCGATGCCCAGGCCGCCGCTCTGGGAGAGCATGCCCACGCCGCCCGCCGACGGCATGCCCGTCGCGAAGGTGGCGTTGAGCCGGGCGCCCTCGGCCGTGTTGAGCACGCCGAGGCAGTTCGGGCCGACGAGCCGCATCCCGGTCGCCCGGCAGACCTCGACGACGGCGTCCTGGCGCTCGTGGCCGGGTCCGCCGAGCTCGGCGAACCCCGCGCTGAGGACGGCCACCGTCCGCACGCCGCGCTCGCCGCAGGCGCGAACGACCTCGATGACGGCCGCCGCGGGAACCGCGATGACGGCGAGGTCCACCGGCTCCGGCAGGTCAGCGACGCTTCGCAGCGCCGGGAGGCCCTGCACCTCGTCCGCCGCGCGGTTCACGACGTAGAGCCGGCCGGCGTAGCCGCCCTCGCGCAGGTGGTGGAGCACCTCCCCGCCCACCGTCCCGCGTGAGCGCGACGCGCCGACCACCGCCACCGAGTCCGGGGAGAGCAGCCGTCGCGCCATCGCCACGGCCGCCGTCCGGCTGCGCTCGGCGAACGCCGCCACGGTGCTCGGCGAGAGCGATGTCGGGAGCCGGACGAGCTGCGATCCCCCCTCCTGGCGCACCTCCGCGGGAAAGCCGCTCGCCTGGAACATCCGGATCATGCGGCGGTTGTGCTGCAGCACCTCCGCCTCGAAGACCTCGATGCCCGAGGCGTGCGCACGCTCGGCGAGATGGGCGAGCAGCAGCGTCCCAAGGCCGTGGCCCTGGAGCTGGTCGGCGACCGCGAAGGCGGCCTCCGCGGCGGGCGCGCCGGGCTGGCGCGAGAACTCGGCATGGCCGACGATACGGCTGGGGAGGCCGGTGAGGGCGACCAGGCCGTAGACATCCGATCCGTCTGCCTCGACGAGGCCGCGCGCCGCCAATTCCGGATCGCCCAGCCCGAAGAACCGATACCGGTAGGAGAGCGTGGAGAGCCCGCGGAGGAACTCCGCCATCGCGTTCAGGTCGTCGGTCCGCACCGGTCGGACGGCGACGGTCGACCCGTCGCGGAGCACCACGTCCACCTGGTGGGTCCGATCCCCGACGGACATCCGCGTCACCCTAGCCGTGCCCGACGGCGCGACGAGCGCCCCGTCCCTACACGTTGAAGCGGATCTGGAGCACGTCGCCCTCCTGGACGACGTAGTCGCGGCCCTCCATCCGCAGCAGCGCTTCCTCGCGGGCGCGGGCGAACGAGCCGGCGGCGACGAGGGCGTCCCAGGGGATCACCTCGGCGCGGATGAAGCCGCGCTCCATGTCGGAGTGGATCCGTCCGGCGGCAGCGGACGCCGTGGTGCCGCGGCGGACCGGCCACGCGCGGGCCTCCGGCGGCCCCGATCCGGTGAAGAAGGTGACGAGGTCGAGCAGGCGGTAGCCGGCGGCCACCACGGCGTCGGCGCCGCGGACGTCGCCCAGCTCGAGCTCCTCGGCCAGCTCCGCGGCCTCCTCGGGCTCCATGGCGGCGAGCTCGAGCTCCATGCCGACGGGCAGGGCGAGCGCCTGCGCGCCCTGGGCCTCGGCGTGGGCGGCGAGGGCCGCGGGCGGCTCGAGCGCCTCGTCGGTGTTGGCCAGGTAGAGCACGGGCTTGGCCGTGAGCAGGCCCATCTCGGCGCCGAGGGTACGGGCCGCCTCATCGTCGGCCAGGCGCGCCGGGCGGCCGGCGTCGAGGGCGGCCGAGAGCGCCTCCAGGGCGCCGAGCGCCGCCGCCGCGCCCGGCTCGCCGGCGCGGGCGCCCTTGCGCGCGCGCTCGAGCCGCCGTTCGAGCTGCTCGCGGTCGGCGACGGCCAGCTCGAGGTCGACGGCCTCGGCGTCGGCGACGGGGTCGACGCGGTCCTCGGGGTGCGGCACCTCGGCGTTGGCGAAGGCGCGCACGACGTGCACCAGGGCGTCGGTCTGGCGCAGCTGGCCCAGCGCCGCGCCGCCCAGGCCCTCGCCCGAGCCGGCGCCGGCGGCCAGGCCGGCGATGTCCACCAGCTGCACCTGCGCGGGCACGCGCCGGGGGATGTCCTGGACGTCGGCGATCGCGTCCAGGCGCGGGTCGGGGACGTCGGCCATCGCCCGCGCCGGCTCGCGGGTGGTGAACGGGTAGGG
>DATLLV010000188.1:0-2879 GCA_035537655.1 Miltoncostaeaceae bacterium | reverse complement strand
GGCCCGCGGGCCGCGGCCGAAGGCGCCCGGGAGGATCCGCGCGGTCGTCGCGGCCCCGCCCGCCCCGGAGATCACCCTGCCGCGCAAGCCCCGCATGCCGCGGGCGCCGAAGGACGCCGGCGCGTGATCGGGCGCGCTACTCCCGGGCCCAGGCCGAGACCCAGTCGACGTCGATCCGCGCCGATGTGCCGTCGGCCGGCACGTCGCCGGTCAGGGTCGTCTCGGACTGGAGGATCCAGGCCAGCGGGGTGTCGGGGACGCCCTCGGTGGACGTGCCGATCAGGTCGCCGTCGAGGAGGAACCGCACCCTGCCGGGGGTCCACTCGATCACGGTCGTGTGCCACGCGCCGGCCACCGGGACGCCGCCGGCGAAGTCGTCCTGGCTGCCGTCCTCCTTGTGCATGAAGGCGTGCACCTGCCCGTCGAGGTCGCCCTCGGGGAAGTCGATCTCGCCCCAGGGCGTGACCGTGCGCCACAGCAGCCAGGCGATCTTGAAGCCCGGCACCGCCTCGGGGACCCGCCAGCGCACCGCGTAGCGGCCGTAGGTGAGCGGGTCCATCCTCGGGTAGGGGGCGGCGCTCTCGGTGGTGCCGTTGTCGCGGCGGAGGAGGATCCGGAGCATGCCGCCGGACATCGACAGGTTGCTCGGCTGGTAGTACCCGCCGTCGCCGCTCAGCTTCTCCCGGGTGTCCTGGTAGCTGTTCGGGTACGCCCACCAGCGCGAGCGGTACGCGTCGGGCAGGTCCGGGCAGGTGTGGTCGTCGAACGTGCCGCACTCGCCCCAGCTCGCGACGTCGGTGGTGAAGTCGTCGCGGAGGACCTGGCGCCAGCCGGGCAGGTCGCCGGCCGGCACGGGCTGGCCGGAGGGCGACGCCTTGGCGGCCTCGCCCTCGGCGGCCTCGGGCTCGTCGGCGGGCGGGGCCGGCGCGGTGGCGGCGGGCTCGCTGGTCGACGAGCGCGACGTCGAGTCGCCGTCGTTCGCGGCGATCAGCAGCGTCACCCCGACGACGACCGCCACGGCGACGGCGGCCAGCAGGGGCAGCGCCCTCCTCAGCGACACGCTCGGTGCCCTCCCCGGGTTCGACGGCCTCGTGGGCACCTTGGCCGCACGGAAACCACGGTGAACAGAGGCCCGCCGGTTGTCAACGCGCCGCGGTCAGAGGGGCGCGGCGGAGCGCAGGCGCACCCCCAGGTGCTCCCGCAGCACGAGGCCGATCAGGCGCTCGACGCCCGGCGCGGCCTCGGCCGGCACGGCGTCGGCCGCCTCGGCCAGGGGGCGGCCGACGAGGGCGGCCAGGGCGGCGAGCGCCCGCGGGGCGACCGGGTCGGCGCCGGCCGCGCAGCCGTCGCAGAGTGCGCCGCCGGCGACGGCCGAGAAGGCCGGGAGGGGCGGCGGCGCACCGCAGCGGGCGCAGCGGCCCAGCAGCGGCAGCAGGCCGCTGACCACCAGGAGCTTGGCCTGGCAGCCCAGCACGAACGGGTCGAGGCGCGCGGGGCGGCCGGGGTCGGGCGCGCGCGCCAGCAGGTCGAGGGTGCGCGCGAGCAGGTGCCAGGCCTCCTCGTTGGGCTCCTCCTCCGGCATCACGCGCATGACAGTCTCGAGCACGCAGCCGGCCGCCTGCAGGCGATGGCCGGCCACCCAGAGGCCGGCGTGGGCGTCGATGACCGAGGCGGCGCGCACCGTGCCGAGGTCGCCGCGGCCCAGGTGCACCGACACGTGCGCGCAGACGCCCGGCTGCAGGCGCCCGCCGAGCCGCGAGGTCGTGCGACGGGCGCCCTTCACGATGGCCGAGGCCCGCCCGCGCTCGCGCGTGTAGAGGGCCAGCACGGCGTCGGCCTCGGAGTAGCGGATGCTCCGCAGCACCACCGCATCGGTGTCGTACGAGGCCATCGCGGGCATCATCGCAGGGACCCCGGAGGGACCGTCCGCGCCCGCCGCCGCCCCCTCGGCGGCCTCGCTACACTCTTTGAATCGTGAAGATCCCCCACATCACCATCTTCACGACCGAGGCGTGCGCCTTCTGCGTGAGGGCCAAGCGGCTGCTCGCGGCCAAGGGCGTCGATTACGAGGAGACCTACCTGCCGCGGGCCGACATCGACTCGCGCCGCCGGCTGGTCGAGCTGACGGGGCGCTACACGTTCCCCCAGATCCTCATCGACGAGACGCCGATCGGGGGGTTCGACGAGCTCAAGGCCCTCGACGACGCCGGGCGCCTCGACCTCATGATCGGGATGGCCTAGCCCGACCCCCCGGGCCGGGGGATCACCCCGAGCTGCTGAAGCATCCCCAGATCGTCGCGCGCCGCCCAGTGTTCGCTCGCCGCCCCGTCGCGCATGCGCAGCATGTGGATGTGCTGCACGCTGAAGGCGCGTCCCGTCGCCGGGATGCCGAGCAGCGGGCCGGTGTGGGTGCCGGAGAGGGTGGCGCGGTAGGCGACCAGGTCGCCCTCGGCCAGCACCTCGTGCACCTCCATGTGGAGGTCCGAGATCGCCTCGTGCAGGCGCCGCAGCCGCAGGCGGAAGCCCTCGTAGCCCGGGTCCTCGCCCGGCCAGGCCTCGTGGTTCACGAAGTCCGGCGTGACGAACTCCTCCACCCGGTCGAGCTCGCCCCGGTTGAAGAGCACCTCGACCCGCTCGACGGCGAAGCGCCGCATGGCCTCGGCGTCCACCGTCAGGCCTCCACCTCGGCCTCGGGGGCGGCCTCCGGCTCGGCCTGGGGCGCGGCCGGGGCGCGGCGGCGCCGCCGGCGGCGCACCACCAGCCAGGCGACCCCGCCCACGATGGCGACCACCAGGGCGTAGTCCAGGTAGTGCAGCTGCTGCTGCAGGTCCTCCCAGTTGTCGCCCACCGCCCGGCCGGCGAGGGCCAGCGCGGTCACC
>DATLLV010000187.1:0-10860 GCA_035537655.1 Miltoncostaeaceae bacterium | reverse complement strand
GACCATGGTGCCCAAGAGCACGGTCGAGGTCTCCGAGAAGGAGGCCCGCCAGATCCTCCGCCTGATCGACGAGCTCGAGGACAACGACGACGTCCAGGGCGTCTACGCCAACTTCGACATCTCCGAGGAGGTGCTGGAGGCCGTGGCGTCCTAGGGCGCGGAGGTGTTGACCTTAAAGGCGGCCCGCCCCGCCGAAGGCGGTGCCGCCGGCTGCCGGAGGGCCCGGCCAGGGCCCGGAGGCGCGTCCCAGCGGGCCCGCAAGAGGCCCGCTGTACGCATTTGGCCGCAATGTTGCGAGAATGGCCTCAGCCGTTCTCGCCGGCGCGGGGCAGCCGTGCCCGGACCCCCCGACCCCTTCATGGCCTAGCCCGGGACGATGAGGCCGTAGTTGCCATCGCGGCGGAGGTAGACGACGTTCACGTCGCCGTCCTCGTTGCGGAAGACGTAGAACTCGTGACCCAGCATCTCCATGTTGAGGGCGGCCTCCTCGGCGGTCATGGGCTTCATCTCGAAGGCCTTGCGCCGCATCACGCGCGGCTCACCCTCGGCGTCCTCGATCGCCAGCGGCGGCTCGGCCTCGTCGGGGGCCGGCGGCGGCGCCTCGCCGCCGGGCGCGCGGCCGCCGTGGGCCTTGCGGCGCTCGCGGTAGCGCCGCGCCTGGCGCTCGAGCTTGCGCGCCGCCTGGTCGATCGCGGTGTACATGTCGTCGGCTCGCTCGCGCACCCGCAGGACGGGGCCCTTGGTCCGCACCGTGACCTCGGCGATCTGGGGCCGCTCGACCTTCGGGTTCTTCTCGACCGAGAGCTCGAGCTCGACGGTCATGGCGTCGTCCCACGGGGGCATGATCCGCGCCAGCCGCTCGAGCTTCTGCTCGGCGTGGTCGAAGAGGGCATCGGTGACGGAGGTGTTCCTCCCCTTGACCTGGAGCTGCACGGTCGCCCCCTCCCGTCGCGGTCGGTCGCCCGCATCCTAGATCGACGAGGCGGGGCCGTCACCGGACCCGCAGCGCCCGGGCGAAGCAGGCCGCTCCCACCGTCCGGGAGCCGCCCGCGCGAAGGGCGCGGGCGCAGTCGGCCAGGGTGGCGCCGGTCGTGTGGACGTCATCGACCAGCACCGCGACGGCCGGCGCGGGCGGGCGCCCGGAGGCCGCGAAGGCGCCCGCCGCCTGGCGCGCGCGGGCGGTCACCGCCGACCCGCGCTGGGCGGGCTCCTCGCGCGCCCGGCGCAGGGCGTCGACCACCGGCCGCCGCCAGCGCTCGCCCAGCTCGCGGGCGATCAGCAGGCTCTGGTTGAAGCCGCGCTCGGCGAGGCGCCGCGGCCCGAGCGGCACCGGCACCAGCGCCGCGCCCAGCGGCGGCGCCGGCAGGGCCGCCGCGATCCGCTCGGCCAGCACGGCGGCGAGGACCCGGCGGCGGCCGTCCTTGAGGGCCGCGACCAGCGCCGGCGCGGCCGTCGTGTAGGCGACCGCCTGGCGGGCGCCGGACAGGCGGCCACGGCACGCCGGGCAGCGCGCCACCGGGACCGGCACCGGCGCCCCGCAGCCCCCGCAGTGCGGCGCCGGCAGGGGCGCGAGCGAGGCGAGGCAGGCCTGGCAGGCAACCGGGCCGGGCAGGCCGCAGCCGGCGCAGGCCGGCGGCAGGAGCAGGTCGAGCAGGCGGAGCGCGGCCATGGCCCCCACCCTCGCCGGCGGCGGCGCGCGCGCGGCGCGCGGGTCGTGCCGAGTGGGTTACGCGGCCGCGTCGACGGCCGCGCGCAGCGAGCGCTCGTACGGCGGCCGGTGCACGCCGACCTCGGTCACGATCGCCGCGACCAGGCGGGCGGGCGTGACGTCGAAGGCCGGGTTGGCCACCGGCGCCCCCTCGGGCGCCGCGGGCCTGCCGAAGAGGTCCAGTCCGCGCACCTCCTCGGCGGCCCGCTCCTCGATGACCACGCCGGCCCCGGTGGGCGTCGACGGGTCGAGGGTCGTGGTGGGCGCCGCGACGATGACCGGGACGCCGTGCTCGCGCGCCAGGACGGCCACGCCGTAGGTGCCGATCTTGTTCACGACGTCGCCGTTGGCGGCGATGCGGTCGGCGCCCACGACCACGTGGGTCACGCGGCCCGACGCCATCATGGTCGCGGCCATGGCGTCGGCGATGAGCGTGTAGGGGATGCCCTCGCGCTCGAGCTCCCAGGCCGTGAGGCGCGCGCCCTGCAGGAGGGGGCGGGTCTCGTCCACGACCACCCGCACCGAGGGGTCGGCGGCGAAGGCCGCGCGCACGACGCCCAGGGCCGTCCCGTACCCGCCCGTCGCGAGCGCGCCGGCGTTGCAGTGGGTGAGGATGCGGGCGCCGCGCGAGAGCAGCGGCAGGGCGTTGCGGCCCATGCGCTCGCAGCGGTCGACCTCGTCCGAGTGCAGGGCGCGGGCGGCCGCCGCGAGGTCGGCGGCCAGGGCGTCCGCCGGGCCCGGGTGGGCGGCCGCGCGCGCCGCCTGGGCGTCGACTGCCGCCGAGAGGTTCACGGCCGTCGGCCGGGCGTCGCGGAGGGCCGCCGCGGCCCGGGCGACCTCGTCGCGCGCGGCGCCCAGGCCGGCCGGGGCGGCCGTATGGGCCGCGAGCGCGACGCCCATCGCCCCCGCCACGCCGATCGCCGGCGCGCCGCGCACGACCATGGTGCGGATCGCGTCCACCACCTCCGGCCAGGACCGGAGGGACACCGTGACGACCTCGCCGGGCAGGCGGGTCTGGTCCAGCATCTCGACCACGCCGTCGCCGAGGCGCAGGATGTCCTGCGGGGCGAGCCCGGGCGGCGCGGCGGCGGAGGTCACGTGCCCCGGTCCCACGAGGCCAGGTAGCGCGCCTGGTCGGCGGTGAGGGCGTCGATCTCGACGCCGAGGGTCGCCAGCTTCACCGCGGCGATCTCCTCGTCGATGTGGCGCGGCACGGCGTACACGCGCTTCTCCAGGGCCGGGCCCTCGCGGGCGATGAACTCGGCGCCCAGGGCCTGGTTGGCGAAGCTCATGTCCATCACCGAGGCCGGGTGCCCCTCGGCCGCGGCCAGGTTCAGCACCCGCCCCTCGGCCAGCAGGTGGATGCGGCGGCCGTCGGCCATCTCGAACTCGCGCACGCCGGGCCGCACCTCGCGCACGGCGACGGCCAGGCCGGCCAGCCCGTCCAGGTCGAGCTCGACGTCGAAGTGGCCGGCGTTGGCCAGCAGGGCGCCGTCGCGCATGCGCGCGACGTGCTCGGCGCGGATCACATCGACGTCGCCGGTGGCCGTGATGAAGACCTCGCCGACGGCGGCGGCCTCGGCGGCGGGCATGACCAGGAAGCCGTCCATCACCGCCTCGAGCGCCCGCAGCGGGTCGACCTCCAGGACGATCACGCTCGCCCCCATCCCCCGCATGCGGCCGGCGATGCCGCGCCCGCACCAGCCGAACCCGGCCACGACGACCCGCTTGCCCGCGATGAGGATGTTGGTCGCCCGCAGGAGCCCGTCGACGACCGACTGGCCCGTCCCGTAGCGGTTGTCGAAGAGGTGCTTCGTGTCGGCGTCGTTGACCGACAGCACCGGGAAGCCCAGCCCGCCCCCGGCCTCGAGCGCCCGGAGGCGGATGATGCCGGTGGTCGTCTCCTCGGTGCCGCCGATCACGCCGTCGAGCATCTCGCGCCGCTCGCCGTGGAGCACGCCCGCGACGTCGGCGCCGTCGTCCATGGTGATGTGGGGCGCGTGGTCGATCGCGGCGGTGATGTGGCGGTAGTAGGTCGCCTCGTCCTCGCCGCGGCGGGCGTGCACGGCCGCGCCGTGGTCGGTGACCAGCGCGGCGGCCACGTCGTCCTGGGTCGAGAGCGGGTTCGAGGCGACAAGCACCACGTCGGCCCCGCCGGCCTGGAGGGTGCGGACAAGGTTGGCCGTCTCGGCGGTCACGTGGAGGCTGGCCGAGACGCGCAGGCCCGCCAGCGGCCGCTCGCGGGCGAAGCGCTCGCGGATCGCGCGGAGCACCGGCATGTCGCGGTCGGCCCAGTCGATCCGCTGGCGCCCGAGCGGCGCGAGCGCGAGGTCGGCGACGTCGTGGCCCGCCATCGGCGTGGCCCGGGTCGAGGGCACCTCAGCCCTCGGCGCCCGCGGCCCTCCCGTAGCCGGTCTGGGCGAGGCGCTCCTTGAGGCGCTCGATGGGCTCGACCGGGCCCGGGTCGACGCCGCGCAGCAGCGCGAGGTAGAGCGAGGCGTAGTCGCCGAGCATCACCAGGTCGAGCATCCGTGCGAGCGGCGAGTGGCCCTCGGCCGTGATCGAGAGCGCCCCGTCCATGTGCGGCTCGACGATCTCCTTCGTCAGGTCGAAGCGGCGCTCGACCTGGCGGTGGTGGCGCGGGTCGCGCAGCATCACCAGACGCGTGAGCTCGGCCAGCGGGGCCGGCGTGCCGGAGAGGCCGACGATGTCGTTGTGGTCGAGCTCGGGGAGCGCGGCCGACCAGGCGGGGAGCTTGGCGTTCTCGTCGATCTGGCAGCGCCAGCGGTACGCGACGGCCGCGGTCAGCTCGGCGCCCCAGATCAGCGGCACCCCGCCGAGAAGGGTGCGCGCCAGCTGCTTGGCCGGGTTCTCGGCCTCGGGGACGTCCGGGCGGAGCGCGGCGATCGAGGCGGCGATGGTCTCCCGCGCCTCCTCCATGTCCGAGCCCAGCGGCGGGACCGCGCCGATCCGGTCGAGCAGCACCACGACCGGCACCAGCAGACGCAGCAGGGCGGCGCGCGGCTGCAGGCCGGACGGCAGCGCGACGACCGGCACGCCCTCGGCGGCGTAGAAGCTGCCGAGCTTGCCGCCGCTGGTCACCGCCACGCAGAGGGCGTTGCGCTCGAGCGCCTGGCTGGCGCAGGTGAGCGTCTCCTCGGTGTTGCCCGAGTAGGAGCTCAGCACGACCAGGGTGCCCTCGCCGATCCACCCCGGCAGGTAGTAGTCGCGCACCACGGTCATGGGCTTGAGCAGGCGGTCGCGATGGGCGTCCAGCACCAGGTCGCCGGCGATCGCCGAGCCGCCCATGCCGCAGACCGCGATGTCGGTGACCGCGTCGATCGGGAAGGGCAGCTCCACGGCCTCGGCCGCCGCCCGCGACTCGTCGAACATGGCGACCGAGTCGCCGACGCCGGCGATCAGCCCGAGCGAGTCGATGGCGAGCGCGTCGGGGCCGTCGAGTCCGTACACGGCCGCCAGCCTACCGGGCCTCGCCGGGGCCCGAGACCTCCCCGTCCGTCGGCACCGGCTCCTCGCTGTCGACCGCGGCGCCGGCGCCGATCACGGCCCGGTCGCCCACCACCGCGCCGGTCCCCAGCGTCGCCTCGGCCCCGATCTCAACGCCCTCGCCGACGATCGCGTCCCGGATCACGGCGAACTCGCCCACCGTGGTGCCCGCGCCGATCACGCTGCCCTCGATCACCGCCCCGGGGCCGATGCGGGCGCCCGGCCCGACGCTGGTCAGGGCGCCGACCGCGGCGGCCGGGTCGGCCTCGGCGCCCGGGCCCAGGTAGACGTCGCCGGTCGGCGACTCGGTGCGGACCGCGCCGCTCAGGACGTCGTGGTTCGCGGCCAGGTACGAGCCGTGCGTCCCGATGTCGCGCCAGTACGCGTCGGCCGGGAAGCCGTAGAGGCGCCCGCCGGCGGCGAGGTCCGGGAACACCTCGCGCTCGATCGAGCAGGACCGGCCGGCGGGGATGCCGTCGAGCACCGAGGGGTCGAGCAGGTAGGTGCCGGCGTTGATGCGGAAGGGCTCGCCCGGGCGAAGCTCCTCGGGGGCGGGCTTCTCGACGAACGCCTCGACGCGGCGGTCGTCGAACAGGCGCACCAGGCCGAAGGCGCTCGGGTCCTCGACCGGGGTCAGCACGATCGTCCCCTGGGCGCCCGCCTCCACGTGGGCCCGCCCGACGGCGCCGAGGTCGAGGTCGGTGAGGATGTCCCCGTTCAGCACCAGGAAGGGCTCGTCGTCGAGCAGCGGCTCGGCGTTCTTGACCGCCCCGGCCGTGCCGAGCGGCTCCGGGTCGACCACGTATCGCAGGCGCACCCCGGCCCCCTCGCCCTCGCCGAAGTGGGCGCGCAGGGCGTCGGGCCGGTAGCCGCAGGAGAAGATCACGTCGGTCACGCCGTGGCGGCGCAGCAGGTCGAGCTGATGGGCCACGAAGGGCCGGTCGACCAGCGCCATCATCGGCTTGGGGCGCGTGTCGGTGAGGGGGCGCAGGCGAGTGCCCGCGCCGCCCACCAGGACGACGGCCTGCATCAGCGCCTCACGAGGGGATGCGTCCGATGCCCTCGGAGACGTACCCCGCCGCCGTCATGGCGTCGAGGTCGAGCGCGTTGCGCCCGTCGATGACGATCGCTGTCCGCATGGTCGGGCGCAGCTCCTCCCAGTCGAGGCCCACGATGGACGCCCACTCGGTGACCAGCACCGCCGCGTCGGCCCCGGCCACGGCCTCCTCGGCGCTGGCGCACATCGCCACGCCGCGCAGGCGCTCGCCCGCGCCGTCGACGACCGGGTCGTAGGCGCAGACCTCGGCGCCCTCGGCCAGCAGGCGGGCCGCCAGCACCAGGCTGGAGGCCTCGCGCATGTCGTCGGTCTCGGGCTTGAAGGCCAGGCCCAGCAGGGCGATGCGCTTGTCCTCGAGCGAGCCGAGGTGCTTCTTGAGCTTCCCGATCACGCGGCGCTTCTGGAGCTCGTTCACCTCGATCACGGAGGTGAGCAGCTGGAAGTGGTAGCCCGAGTTGCCGGCGAGCTGCTTCAGGGCGGCGACGTCCTTGGGGAAGCACGAGCCGCCGAAGCCGATGCCGGCGCGCAGGAAGGCCGGCCCGATCCGCGCGTCCAGGCCCATCGCCTGGGAGACCACCGCCACGTCCGCGCCCACCTCCTCACAGACGTTGGCGATCTCGTTGATGAAGCTGATCTTGGTCGCGAGGAAGGCGTTCGAGGCGTACTTGACCATCTCGGCCGACGGCACCGTGGTGCGCACGATCGGCGCGCCCATCGGCCGGTAGAGCGCCTCGACGCGGTCGCCCTCCTCGCCGTCGAAGGCCCCGATCACCACCCGGTCCGGGTGGAGGAAGTCGGCGATCGCCGCGCCCTCCTTGAGGAACTCGGGGTTCGAGCAGTAGCCGATGCCCGAGAGGCCGCGCGCGTCGAGCTCGGCCCGCACCCGCTCCCCGGTGCCGACCGGGACGGTGCTCTTCATGACCAGCACGTGGCGCGCCCCGGCGCCGACGTTCTCGAGCTCGTCGATCACGCCCATCACCCGGGACAGGTCGGCGTCGCCCGAGTAGGTCGGCGGCGTGTCGACCGCGATGAAGACGATGTCCGAGCGCGCCAGCATGCGCTCGAGCGAGAGCGTGTACTCCAGGCGCTCGCCGTGCTCGGCCATCAGCCCTGCCAGCCCGGGCTCGTAGATCGGCACCCGGCCGGCGGTGAGGGCCTCGACCTTCGCGGCGTCGATGTCGCGGAGCGTGACCTGGTGGCCCATGGAGGCGAGGCAGACGCCGGTCACCAGCCCGACGTAGCCCGCCCCGATCACGCCGACGCGCTCCCGCGGCGCCGCGTTGCCGCCGGCGCCGGGCCCCTCCGCCGACTCGTCGCTCACGGAGTGGAGCCCTCGGTCTCGACCGTGATGGCGGTGTCGGTCCGGCCCTTCTTGAGCTTGGCGCGGTTCAGCGGCCGCATCGACTTGGCGATCTCCTGAAGGGTGTTCGCGCTCAGGTCGTTCTCCAGCGTGTTGGAGACCCAGTAGGTCACGCCCCCGACCGTGAACGCGATTCGCTGCAGGTTCCGCCCGTCATAGTACGTGAGGTACTCGCGGCCGCCGCTGTTGATCTCGCCCGTCTGGCCCTGGAGGATCGAGACGTTCTTGGCGGACGTCATCTCGATGCCCCAGTACCGCGGCGCCCCGCCCTCGTACTCCTGGAAGACGAGCTTCACCGCCGGCGGGCCGTTGTTGCCGGAGCCGGTGTTCACGCGGTAGGCGCGCACGATCTTCACGCTCGAGCCGGTGGCGACCTTCAGCGGCGCCATCACCCTCATGCCGAGCGCGCGCTGGACCCGGCGCATGACCGGGACGAGGCTGGTCGTGTCGACCGTGTCGGCGGGCGCGCGGACCTCGGGCTTCGGCGCCTTCTTGAGCGTGCCGTCCCAGTCGCGGCCCGCGACGACGACGACCTCGTTGCCGTTGGCGTCGGCGGCGTCCAGCGGGGCGGTCGTCGCCGAGCCGCCGATGAGGTCGCGGATCTTGTCGGCCGGGTCGCGGAAGCCGTCGGAGTAGTAGACGACGCTCGCGCCGTAGGAGAAGTCGTCCGCGTTGCCGGCGGCGCGGGCGTTGTAGCGCCGCTCGCGCAGGGCGTCGGCGAGGTCCTCGGCGGCGAGCACCTTGCCGCTGCCGTTCATGACCGCCACGTCGACCGTCGCCGGGTCCACCGGCTTCTCGTTCGTCCGCTGGCCCTCCTCGAACTCGGGGTGCTTCCACTCGTTGACCTTGGTGCGGATCTCCGAGGTCGACGCCTCCTCGACGGCGGCCCCGTTGATGAGGTTGCCCGAGCCCTGGATCTTCACGCGCGCGATGCGCTCGTCCGGGGTCGTGAGCGCCAGCTCGAGCAGGCTCAGGAAGCGTCGCGGACTGGTGATGCTCATCTCGATGTTCTTGTCGAAGATCCTGCGGAAGCTGGTGACGTTGGTGAGGTTCCCGAGGTCCTTGGTCTGGCGCTTGAGCTCGGACAGGAACATCTGCTGGCGCGAGATGCGCGAGTAGTCCGAGTCGGTGTGGCGGTAGCGCACGAAGGACAGCGCGTCGGTGCCGTTCAGGCGCTGGTAGCCCGGCTGGAGGTCGACGTCGGCGTAGTTCGTCGCCGCCGTGCCGATGTTCTTGTTGAAGTAGCGGCGGTCGACGTCGAGGTAGACGCCGCCGACCTCGTCGACCAGCTTCGCGAAGCCCGCGAAGTCGACGATCACGTACTCGTTGACCGGCTGGCCGGTGAGCGCCTCGACGGTCTTGATGGTCGTGGCGGCGCCCAAGGAGTAGGCGCTGTTGATCTTCCCCTGCCCGTAGTCGGGGATGTTGACCAGCAGGTCGCGCGGGAAGGACAGCATCGAGATGAAGCCGCGCTTGTTGTCCATGCGCACCAGGATCAGCGTGTCGCTGCGGCCGGGGTCGCCGAGCTGGGGGCGCGTGTCCGAGCCGATGAGCAGCACGTTGACCGGCTCGCCGGGCAGCACGGCCCGGGTCGCGCGGCGGGCCGCCTTGGCCTCGGGCGTGTTGGGCGCCGCCGCGTCCAGGGTGTCGTCGAGGTAGAGGTAGCTGCCGGCGGCGACCGCGATCACGATCCCCAGGATCCCCCAGAGCGACCAGCCCACGATCGACACCCAGAGGCGACGCTTGCGCGGGACGCGCCAGTAGCGGGCCCTGCGGTGGGGCGGCTGCTCCAGGTCCTTCCGCGGCATCAGATGCCCGCCCCCGCGTCGCCGGCCGGCGTCGCGCGGGCCGCGACCAGGCGGACGAAGTCCACCAGGGCCCGCCGGTACCGCGGCAGGCTCTCGATCTCCACGTACTCCTCGGGGCCGTGGTGGCCGCCGCCGCGCGGGCCGAACTCGACGGCCGGGACGCCGACCTCGAGGAAGGCGACGGCGTCCGAGGCGCCGTCGCGGCCGACCGAGGCGCTCGACGGCTCCTGGCGGCCCGCTGCATCGAGCAGGTCGCGGACGAACGGATGGTCGGCGGGCACGTCGGCGGGCGGCCGCTCGAGGATCACCTCGACGCCGGCGCGGTCGTCCAGCGACCGGATCTGGGCGAGGACGTCCTCAGGCGCCTGGCCGGGCAGGTAGCGCACGTCGACGTCGATGCGGCAGGCGTCGGGGACCTTGTTGACGGCATCGCCGCCCTGGATGCGCCCGAGGTTGATCGACGGGCGCGCGAACAGGGGCGCCGACTCGGCGGCGAAGGGCAGGGTCTCGATTCGTCGGAAGAGGTCCACGGCGCGCAGCACGGCATTGTCGCCCAGCCAGGGGGTCGCGCCGTGGGCGGCGGTTCCGCCCACGTCCACGCGCACCATGAGCACGCCCTTCGCCTGCACGCCCACGTGCATGTCGGTGGGCTCCCCGCAGACGACGAAGTCGGCGCGCAGTCCGTCGCGAACCAGCATCTCCGTACAGTTCTCCCCCGGGTCGGAACGTTCCTCGTCCGGCACCACGACGAGCTCGACCTCGGCCCCCTGGATCTCGCCGGCCAGGTCGGCCACCGCGAGCATCATGGCGGCGAGCGCGGACTTCATGTCGTAGGCCCCACGGCCGAACAGGCGGCCGTCCTCCACGCGGGGCGAGAACTGCTCCGCGTGGCCCGGGACCACGTCCAGGTGGCCGTGCAGCACCAGCCGCGTCGGGCCGGCGCCGACGCGCGCGACCAGGCAGCGGCGGCCGCCGGTCTCCATCCGCCTCACCGTCGCGCCCTGGGCCTCGAGCCAGCCGGCGACGAAGTCGGTGGCGAGCCCGATCCCCGAGCGGCGCGACGTGTCGTAGCCGATGAGCCGCTCGGCGAGCAGTACCTCGTCCACCGGGGCAGGATATCCGAGCCCTAACCGTGGCCGGGTCGCCGCGCTGACCGGCCCGGCTACCCTCGGAAGATGGTCGCGGCCCTGGTCAGCGCGCTCCTGCTGCTCGGCGGCGGCGCGGGCGTGGCCGAGCGGCCGATCACCCTCCCGGCGGCCGGCGGCGAGCTCGCGCTGCGGGGGACCGTCGCGGTCCCCGCCGGGCCCGGCCCCCACCCGGCGGCCGTGCTGGTGGGCGGCTTCGGCCCGGCCGACGGCGACGGCGGCTTCGGCGAGCGGGCCGGTGCCTACGCGACCTGGGCCCGCGAGCTCGCGGCGCG
>DATLLV010000186.1:0-7379 GCA_035537655.1 Miltoncostaeaceae bacterium | reverse complement strand
AAGTGGCTCGTCGAGAAGTTCGTGGACTTCGACCTCCCCGAGCAGGTCGCGTCCGAGACCGGCGTCTCGCTGACCGTCGAGGCCAAGGAGAAGATCCTCGGCCTGAACGCCTGCAAGCTCTACGACATCGACCCGGTCGAGCACGGCTCCAGGCTGCGCGCGGACCAGTTCGGCCAGAAGGCCGCGACCGGCCCGGGCCCGCACGCCGAGGGCGCGCTCGCCGAGGAGGTCGCGACGTGACGCCCACCCTCGACGCGGCGCGCGAGGCGCTCGACGGGGTGATGGACCCAGAGCTCGACCGCTCGCTGGTCGCGCTCGATTTCGTCCAGTCGCTGGAGGTGGAGGGCGGCCGGATCCGCGCCGCCGTCCGCCTGCCGACCTACTGGTGCTCGCCGAACTTCGCCTACCTGATGGTGGGCGACGCCGTCGAGGCCCTCCGCGGGCTGCCGGGGGCGACCGCCGTGTCGGTCGAGCTGGTGGACCACTGCGAGGGGGAGCGCATCACCGAAGCCGTCGCCGCCGGGCTCACCTTCCGGCAGGCCTTCCCGACCCAGGCCGACGGCGAGCTCGGCGAGCTCCGGCGCCGCTTCCGTCTAAAGGCGTTCGTCGTGCGCCAGGAGCCGGTCCTGCGCGCGGCGCGCGGGGCGGTGGGCGACGCGGCGGCCGTGGCCCTGCGGCTCGGCGACGGCCGCGCGCCCGCCTGGGCCGACCCCGAGGCGTGGTCGGAGTACCTCGGCCGCCGCCGCAACCTGGCCATGGACGAGGGGCCGGATGCGCTCATCTTCACCGACTCGCAGGGCGGGGCGCTCCCGGCCGGCGGCCTGGCCGATTACCTGCGGCTGGCCCGCTCGGTCCGCGTCAGCCTGGAGTCCAACACGGAGTTCTGCACCGGCCTCCTCGCGGCGCGCTACGGCGACGGCCTGGAGGAGTGGCAGACGAAGGAGGTGGCCGCATGAAGGCAGCCCTGCTGCCGGCGTACGACTCGGCGCTCTCGCTCGAGGAGGTGCCGCCGCCCGAGGTCACGGGCGCGTCGGACGTGATCGTGCGGGTCGGCGGCGCCGGGCTCTGCCGGACCGACCTGCACATCATCGAGGGCATCTGGAAGGAGAAGGTCGACGTCGAGCTGCCGTACATCCTCGGCCACGAGAACGCCGGGTGGGTCGAGGACGTGGGGCCGGGCGTGCGCTCGGTGAAGCCGGGCGACGCGGTGATCGTTCACCCGGTGATCACCTGCGGGCTGTGCCAGGCCTGCCGCGCGGGCGAGGACATGCACTGCATCGACCTCGCCTTCCCCGGCATCACGCAGAACGGCGGGTTCGCCGAGTACCTGCGCACGGGCGAGCGCGCGGTGATCCCGCTGCCCGAGGGCCTCGAGCCCAAGGCGATCGCGCCCTACGCCGACGCCGGCATCACCGCCTACCGGGTCGCCAAGCGGGCCGCGGCGCGGCTGACGCCCGGCACCCGTACCGCGATCATCGGCGTCGGCGGCCTCGGCCACATCGCCGTCCAGGTGCTGGGGGAGCTCTGCGCGACCGAGATCATCGCGGTCGACCGCTCGCCGGCGGCGCTGAAGCTGGTGGGCGACATGGGCGCGCACCACCTGGTGGACGCCTCGGCGGGCGACCCGGTCGAGGAGGTGATGGAGCTGACCGGCGGCGAGGGCGCCCACGCGGTCATCGACTTCGTGGGCGAGGGCAGCGCCATCGCCCAGTCCGTCGCGATGCTGCGCAAGGGCGGCACCTACTGGGTGGTCGGCTACGGCGGCCGGATCGAGGTGCCGGCGATCGACATGATCTTCAGCGAGATCGACGTCGTCGGCAGCCTGGTGGGCAACTACAACGAGCTGGCCGAGCTCATGACCCTCGCCGGCCAGGGGCGCGTGACGCTGCACGCGTCCGAGTACGGCCTCGACGACATCAACACGGCGATCGGCGACCTCGACGGCGGGCGCCTACAGGGCCGCGGGGTGATCGTCCCTTAGGGCCCGCGCGCGGGCGAGGGGTCCGCTCAGACGGGCCCCTCGCGCCGGCGCAGGCTCGCCGCCGGCCCCCGGTCAAACCGGGGAGGCATCCCATGGCCAGGCTCATCTACAGCGCGATCGCGTCGCTCGACGGCTACGTCGCCGACGAGGAGGGCGGCTTCGGGTGGGCCGCGCCGGACGAAGAGGTGCACGCGTTCGTCAACGACCTCGTGCGGCCCGTCGGCACCCTCCTGCTCGGCCGGCGCATGTACGAGGTCCTGGCCGCCTGGGAGACGGTCCCGACCGGGCCGGACCAGCCGGCCGCGATGCGCGACTTCGCAGAGCTCTGGCGCGCGTCCGACAAGGTCGTCTACTCGCGGACGCTCGAGGCCCCCTCCACCGCCCGGACGAGGGTCGAGCGCGAGTTCGACCCGGCTGCGGCCCGCCGCGACGTCGACCGCTCCGGACGGGACGCCGGCGTCGGTGGGCCCGAGCTGGCGGGCCAGGCGCTCGCCGCCGGGATCGTGGACGAGCTGCACCTGGTCCTGGTGCCCGTGCTCGTCGGCGGCGGCACGCGCGCCCTGCCCGCCGGCGTGCGCCTCGACCTGGAGCTGGTGGACGAGCGCCGCTTCCGCGGCGGCGCCGTGCACCTGCACCATCGCGTCGTCCGGGCGGTGGCGCCGGCGCCGCGCCGCCTCGGCTAGCGGCCCCCGTCCGAGGCCACCTCGGCGAGCGAGGCGTCGATGAGCCACTCGATCGGCGCCCGGTCGTCCGTGTAGACCTCGCCCCCGTCCAGGCCCGGGGCGAGCCGGCCGGCCGCGTCGCGCGCCAGGGGCACCAGCCCGGACGGCACCGCGCCGCCGGCCACCGCGGCCCGGACGGGGCCGGCGCCCGCCCCCGCCGCGTCGGTGGCCACGAGCTGGGTGTTCTCCGACTGGGCCGGGTCGCGCAGCACGGTGCGGAACTGCGACCGCAGGGTGGCGGTCAGGGCCGTCTCGAGCGCCGTGGAGCGCTCCGGGTGGCCGACGTTGATGATCACGCTGCCGCCCGGCTCGAGCCGCTGGCGGGCGAGGGCGAAGAACTCCGCGGTGGCCAGGTAGAAGGGGATGTATGGCTGGCGGTAGGCGTCGATGTAGATCACGTCCCAGCGCCGGTCGGCCGCGCGCAGGAAGGGGCGGGCGTCGGCGACGTGCTCGTAGAGCGCCGGCGCCCGCAGGTCGAAGAGGCGGCGGCCGGCGTCGAGCAGCTCGCCGTCGATCTCCACCAGGTCGATGCGCGCGGCCGGGTAGAAGTGGCCGTAGGCGCGGGCGAGCGTGCCGGCCGCGCCCCCGAGGATGGCGATCGAGCGCGGCGCACGGCCGGCGGTCGCGAGCGGCAGCACCAGCGGCTCGTCCCAGTAGCCGCCGGTCAGCCAGCGGCCGGGGCGGTAGACCGAGTGCACGGCCTGGCCCTCGTTCAGCTCCAGGCGGCGTTGCCCGTCGGGGCGCTCGACCACGCGGGCGTACTGGTAGTCGGTCTCGGTCTCCCAGATCACGCTCTCGCCGGCCTGCGACTTCAGGGTCCCGGTGGGGACCGCCAGCAGGGCCGCGATCACCAGCGGCGCGGCCAGGGCCCGGCGCGGAAGGCCGAGGCAGGCGACCACCGCCAGGGCCAGGGCGAAGGTGAGGAAGGTCCGCCGGGTGCCCAGCAGGGGGATCAGGGCCAGCGCCGCGAGGAACGTGCCCGTCAGGCTCCCGAGGGTCGAGATGGCGTAGAGGCGGCCGCTCACCTTCCCCGAGCCCTCGACGCCGGCGACGCTCAGCCGGACCGCGTAGGGCGACACCATGCCGAGGGCGAGCACGGGCGCCGCCATCAGCACGCAGACCGCGACCAGCGACCCCACGAAGACGCCCGCGCTGACGTCGTCCAGCGCCTTGACCGACTCGCGCAGGAAGGGCCCGGCCACGAACGGGACCACCGCGAGCATGGCCGCCGCGGCGAGCGTCACCAAGCAGAGCCCGCGCAGGCCGGGCCGGCGCTCGGCGAGCCGCCCGCCCACCCAGTAGCCGGCGCTCAGGGCGAGCAGCACCGTGGCGATCGTGTTGGCCCAGACGATCGTGGAGGCGCCGAACCAGGGGGCCAGCAGCCGCGCGGCGGCGATCTCGGTGCCCAGTGCGGCGGCGCCGACGGTGAACACCACGGTCGCGATGACCCACGCGGGCGGGGCCGTCGCCTCGGCGGTTCCGGACGACATTCGGGGCGTCGATTATGACGCGTCCTTTACGCGCCCTTTCCGAACGCGGTCGACGCCTGTGACAGCCTACGGCGATGACCGGAGAGGGCACATCGCTGCGGTCGCTGCTGGGCCTGCCCGAGGTCGCGCGCACGCTGACGGCCTCGCTGGTGGGGCGGCTGCCGTACACGGCCACGGGCCTGCTGCTGATCCTGCAGGTGCGCGAGCTCGGCGGGGGCTACGCCCAGGGCGGCGTCGCCGCGGGCGCGTTCGCGCTCGGCCTCGCGTGCCTGTCGCCGTTCATCGGCCGGCTGGTCGACGTGCGGGGGCAGCGGGCCGTGCTGCTGCCCTGCGCCGCGGCCTCGGCGACCATCATGGTCGCCATCGCGCTGCTGCCGTCCGGCACGCCGCTGGGGGTCCTCGCCGGCCTCGCCGCCGTCCTCGGCGCGGTCTACCCGCCGCTGAGCGGCACGATGCGCGCCCTCTGGACGGACCTCGTGCCGCCGGCGCGGCGCCACGCCGTATTCGCGCTCGAGGCCGCCGGCGTCGAGCTCACCTTCATCCTCGGCCCGCTGATCCTGGCCGGGGCGCTGGCCGCCGTGACCTCGCCCGGCGTCGCCCTGATCGCCGGCGCCGTCCTGCTGGTGGGCGGCACCCTGGCGTTCGCCTCGGCCCCGTCCTCGCGCGGCTGGCAGCCGTCCCGGGCCGCCCGCACGCTGGCTGGCGCGCTGGCGAGCCCGGCCCTGCTCACGCTGATGGTGGCGGTGGCGTTCATGGGCGCCTCGTTCGGCGCGATCGAGGTCGCCACGGCCGCCGCGGCCGAGCAGGGCGGCAGCCGCGCCCTGGTCGGGCCGCTGCTCGCCGCCTGGGCGGCCGGGAGCATGGTCGGCGGGGTCCTCACGGCGCGCGGCAGGGCGCCGGCCGACCCGCACCGGCGGCTGATGATCATGCTGCTCGCCACCGCGGTCACCGACGGCCTGGTCGCGCTCGCCCCGGGCGTCCCGGCCCTGGCGGTGGCGCTGTTCCTGGCCGGATCGTGCATCGCGCCGGCCTTCTCCACCCTCTACACGATGGTCTCCGACCTGGCCCGCGAAGGCACCCTGACCGAGTCCTACACCTGGATCACCACCGGCATCGCCGGCGGCCTGGCCGTCGGCTCGGCGGTGGGCGGCGCGCTGGTCGACTCCGTCTCGACCCACGCCGCCATGGGCCTGGCGGCCGGGATGGTCGCCGTCGCCGCGCTCATCGCCACCGCGGGGCGGCGCATCCTGGCGGTGCCGGTCCACGCCTGAGGCCGACCGATGAGTCCGGGGGCCCCGGGCAGTCCTAGTGCGTGATGTCCCCCACACGAGGAGCACGATGACCACCCACGACGGCCTCGCGATCGAAGCGGCCGGCCTGGTGAAGACCTTCGGCGAGACGCGCGCGGTCGACGGCGTCGACCTCGCCGTCCGCGCCGGGTCGGTCTACGGCGTGCTGGGCCCGAACGGGGCCGGCAAGACCACCACCATCCGCATGCTCGCCACGTTGCTGCGGCCCGACGGCGGGTCGGCGCGCGTGCTGGGCCACGACATCGTCCGAGAGGCTGACACCGTGCGCGGGCTCGTCAGCCTGACCGGCCAGCTGGCGTCGGTCGACGAGGACCTCACCGGGCGCGAGAACCTGGTGCTGCTCGCGCGGCTGCTGGGCCTGGGCCGCGCGGCCGCGAAGGCGCGCGCCGCCGAGCTGCTGGACGCCTTCGGCCTGACCGAGGCCGCCGGCCGGCTCGTGAAGACCTACTCCGGCGGCATG
Organism: Miltoncostaeaceae bacterium; assembly: GCA_035537655.1. Lineage (GTDB taxonomy): Bacteria > Actinomycetota > Thermoleophilia > Miltoncostaeales > Miltoncostaeaceae > DATAGF01. The sequence goes on along the minus strand of DATLLV010000186.1, from coordinate 1,416 downwards.
CGCCGCCGCCTCGACATCGCCGCGAGCATCGTGGTGACACCCGAGGTGATGTTCCTCGACGAGCCCACCACGGGCCTGGACCCGCGCTCGCGCAACCAGGTCTGGGACATCGTGCGGGCCCTCGCGGCCGCCGGCACGACGATCCTGCTCTGCACCCAGTACCTGGACGAGGCCGACCAGCTCGCCGAGGGCATCGCGGTCATCGACCGCGGCCGGGTGATCGCCGAGGGAACGCCGGGCCAGCTCAAGGCCTCGATCGGCCTCGGCACCCTGCACGTGCGCCTGATCGACCCGGCCCAGCGGCCGGCGGCGGAGGCGCTGCTGGCCCGCGAGCTCGGCGAGGGGGTGACCCTCGAGGCCGATCCGGCGGCGCTCAGCGTCCCCTGCTCGGACGCCGATCGGGGCGCCGAGGCGGTCGCCGAGCTCGCCCGCGCGGGCGTGCGGATCGCCGACTTCGCCCTCGGCCAGCCGACCCTGGACGAGGTGTTCCTCGCGCTGACCGGCCGGCCGGCCGAGGAGGCCGAGGAGGAGATGGCGGCATGAGCGACGCTCCCGCGACCCAGACCCGCCCGGCCGCCGAGGAGGCGGCCGTCCGCGCGGCCCTCCTCACCGGCCCGCGCCCGCCGCGGGCCGGCCCGGCCTCCGCCGCCCTCACCTTCGGCTGGCGGGGGATGCTGAAGATCAAGCACGTCCCCGAGCAGCTCATCGACGTGACGCTCACGCCGGTGCTCTTCACCCTGCTCTTCACCTATGTCTACGGCGGCGCGATCGCCGGGTCGACCGACGCGTACCTGCAGTTCATCCTGCCCGGAATCCTGGCGATGTCGGTGCTGTTCACGACCGTCTACTCGGGCGTGGCCCTGAACACCGACCTGACCAAGGGCGTCGTGGACCGCTTCCGCTCGCTGCCCATCTGGCGGCCGGCGCCGCTGGCCGGCGCCGTGCTGGGCGACGCGGTGCGCTACCTGGTGGCCGGGACGGTCGTGGTGGCGGTCGGCCTCGCGCTGGGCTACCGGCCCGACGGCGGCGCCCAGGGCGTGGTCGGGGCCATGCTGGTCGTGGTCGCCTTCGCGTTCGGCCTCTCGTGGGTCTTCACGACCGTCGGGATGCTCCTGCGGGCGCCGAACGCGGTGATGAACGCCGGGTTCATGGCGCTCTTCCCGCTGGTGTTCGTCAGCAACGGCTTCGTCGAGCCGTCGACCCTGCCCGGCTGGCTCGAGGCCGTGGTCGACATCAACCCGATCTCGCACGTCATCACCGCCGCCCGCGGCCTGATGGACGGCGACCCCTCGGCGGGCGACATCGGCCTGGTGCTGCTCGAGGCGGTCGTGCTGACGGCGATCTTCGCCCCCCTCACGGCGCGCCTCTACCGGACGCGCGGCTGATGGGCGCAGAGGTCGTCGAGGTCGCGACGCC
>DATLLV010000185.1:0-9883 GCA_035537655.1 Miltoncostaeaceae bacterium | reverse complement strand
CCCGCCCTACACGCCGCAGGAACTCGAACGCTACGTCGAGGCGTGGTCGCAGCCCGGAGCGGCAGCCGGGATGATCAACTACTACCGCGCCTCCGTACGACAGTCCCAGAAGGATGCCGCGGCAAAGCTTCGCCCGATTTCCGCGCCGACACTGGTCATCTGGGGAGAGCGCGATTCCTTCCTCGGCTCTGAGCTCGCCGAGCCCGACCGCGACGACGTGCCCAACCTCGACCGCGTGGAACGCCTGGCCGACGCGTCGCATTGGGTGCATCACGACGAGGCTGAACGGGTCAACCAACTGCTGATCGACTTCTTCGCCGCGGCATAGGCACGAAAGGCTGGCCGGCCTGGTAGAGCGCGGGTAGCTCGCGCCGCGCGTCGGCGAGCGGGTGTCCGTGCGACAGCCGGCCCGCGGCTGCAACGGTTCCGTACGCTCTGCCATCGCCGCGATCCACCCGCGCCAGCGCCGTCCGCTCCGGAGTGGCCACCGCACCTCCGGTGCGACCCATGCCCTGCTCGCCGTGCCGACGCTCGGCTTCGCGCTGGCGGCGGCGACGGTCACCACGTACCTCCCGGTGGTCGTCGCCGACTCGGCCGGCTCTGCCACCGCCATCGGGGCGCTGATCGCCGTCCAGGGGGTGCTCGCCCTCTTCCTGCCGGTCGTGGTCGGCGCGCGATCGGACCGCCTTCGCACGCGGATCGGCGGCCGGCTGCCGTTCGTGCTGGCCGGCGTGCCGGTCATGGCGCTGGCGCTCGTGCTGCTGGGGCTCCAGGACGAGCTGTGGCCGGCGCTCGCGATCGTGACCGTTCTCTTCGCGGCCTACTACGTCGCCTACGAGCCGTACCGCTCGATGTACCCGGATCTGGTGTCCGTGCGCGACGCCGGGCGGTCGCAGAGCGCCCAGGCGGTCGCACGCGGCATCGGGACCGCGCTCGCCCTCGTCGGCGGCGGGCTGCTCCTGGCCATCGACGAGACCGTGCCCTTCGTCGTGGCGGCGGGCGTCCTGCTGGCCACGACCGGGGCGTTCGTCTGGGCTCTCCTGCGGCGCGAGCTCCCCCTGCAGGAGGAGCCGGTCGGCGCGATGCGGGCGCGAGCCGCCTTCCGGGAGGTGCGCCGGCTGCTCGCCGAGCTGCCCGGGCTGCGGGCATTCTTCGCCGCCAACGCCCTGTGGGAAGGCGCGCTCGCCGCCATCAGCACCTTCGTCGTGCTCTGGGTCACCGACGGCCTCGGGCTCAGCCTCCCCGCGGCAGCGGGCGTGATCGGCGCCGGGGGGGCGTGCGTGCTGGTGGGCGCCGCGCTGGCGGGACGGCTCGCCGAGCGCTTCGGCACCCGCCGGGTCGTCCGGGCGACGGCGGTGACCTACGGCGCGCCGATGATCGTGCCCTTCCTGTTCGACGAGACCGCGCTGCTGGTGCCGATGATCCCGCTCATCGCGGCGAGTGCCGGGATCATGATGGCGCTGCCCTACGCGATGCTGATCCCCATGATGCCGAGAGCCGACCACGGTCTGGTGACCGGCATCTACAGCATGAGCCGGGGGGTCGGGATCGTGCTCGGCCCGCTGCTCGCGGGCGCGGCGATCCAGGCCCAGCAGGCGCTCGGCACGCCGCTCGGGACCGTCGAGTACTCAGCGCTCTGGCTGGTCGCCGGCCTCCTGCTGCTCGTCAGCGTGCCACTGCTCGGGATGTGCCGTCAGGTGCCCACGCGAGCACGACTGGTGGCACCGGCGGCCAGGGGGCCGGGGCGATGAGCAGGACTCAGCCGTACCGGGGCGCCGTCGTCGGGAGGCCAGCAGGATCATGCTGATCGTCGTCGCGCGATACGTGGTGGCGGCGGGGCGCGAGGCGACGGTCGCGCGGTTGCTGCGGGCGAACGCCCAGACCAGCCGCGCCGAGCCGGGATGCCTCGAGTTCTCGGTGTACCGCGACATCGACGATCCCGGGGCGTTCCTGCTCTACGAGCGCTACACCGGCGAGGCCGCCTTCCGGGCCCACCGCCGGACGCCGCACTTCCTGGACATCATCGAGAGGCAGGTGGCGCCGCTGCTGGACGTTCGCGCGTGGACCCGCGTGACGCCCTTCGACGGCGGGGGGTAGGCCTTGCCTCGGGCACCCCTGCCCCCCGGCGCTCACCATCAAGAGGCCTCGGGGTCGAGGAGGATCCGCCGGACCAGGTGACGCCGCAAGTCTGCGACCTGGCGCCCGCGGGGCCGGCCGGCAGCAGGGGGCCCACTCCCGTCGCATCGCTCCGGCCAGCAGGTAGACCCGGACTCCGGTGAGCGGGAAGCCCTGATGGACGCCCGCCGTAATGCGGGCGAAGGTCGCGGGTCGCGATCGTCGGCCTTACGCGTGCGGCCCTGGCCACCAGGGCGAAGAGCCGTCCGCGCCGACCCCCCTGCGGAGGAAGATGCCAATGACCCGCAACTCATCCAACGCCCGCGCGGCGACGCGCCGCCCGGCGCTCCTCGCCGGAGCCGCGGCACTCGCGACGCTCGCCGCGGGGGCGAGCGTCGCCGCTCCGGCCAAGGCCCCGAAGGTCTCGACCGCGACCACGAGCCTCGGAAAGGTCCTCGTCGGCCCGAACGGCCACACGCTGTACCTGTTCCAGAAGGACAAGAACGACAAGAGCGCCTGCTCCGGGACCTGCGCGGGCTTCTGGCCGCCGCTCATCGCCTCCGGGAAGCCGGTCGCCGGACCGGGCGTCAAGGCGTCGCTCCTCGGCAGGACCAAGCGCGCGGACGGCCGGATGCAGGTGACCTACAACCGCCACCCGCTCTACGGGTTCGTCCAGGACACCAAGAAGGGCCAGACCAACGGCGAAGGGGTGACTGCCTTCGGCGCCAAGTGGTTCGCGGTCTCGCCCGCCGGGGCCAAGGTCGCGAAGTAGAGGGCCGGACCTCCGCCCTCACCTCGGGCGGCTACGAGCCGTCACGAGCTCGATCCGGCCGGGCTGCCCGACGCAGACGGGGAAGGGGTCCATGTGGCCCTCTCCCCGTCGCGCGGTCGGCCGCGCGTTTCCTGCGACCCGCTGAGGCGGGCGCGGCGAGAGCTGAGACGCTCGAGGACCAAGCCGACCGCCAGCAAGGCTGACCGGTCTCGGCCCGCCTGCTGGCCCTGGTGGCCCGGAGTCCCTGTCTCCTGTAAGCATCTCGCCGAGGCCCGGAAATCCGCCTCAGCAGGAAAAAGGGGAGCACGCGCGGCAGGATTCGAACCTGCGACCTCTGGCTCCGGAGGCCAGCGCTCTATCCACTGAGCTACGCGCGCTCGGAGGTCTAGCCTAGCCGTCCACGACCTCGAAGTCGTATCGCGAGGCCAGCTCGGCCATGGTGGCGGGGTCCGGCGGCCCCGGCAGCGCGGCCAGCTCGCGAAGGTAGGCCTCGAACCCGCCCGGCGCGAAGAGGTTGAGCACCCGGGCCGGCGCGTCGGTCTCGTTGGCGAAGGTGTGGACGACCCCGGGCGGCACCGCGACGAAGCTGCCGGGGCCCGCGTCGACGACCTCGCCCCCGGCCGTCATCCGCAGCGTGCCCTCGAGGATGTAGAACGAGTCGACCATCTCGCGGTGGATGTGGGGCGGCGGGCCGCGGAACCCGGGCGCGTAGATCGTCTCGACCAGGGCGTAGCGCCCCCCGGTGTCCTCGGCGGAGGCGAGGATCGCCGCCCTGGTCTCGCCCATGCCGAGCGGCTCGCCCTCGCCGGGGCGGCGGATCACGGCTCCCATGCGCGGCATTATCACCCCGATGCGGATCGCCGTCATCTCCGACACCCACATGCCCAGGCAGGACCTGGTGCTGCCGCCGGCGTGCCTGGCGCGCCTGCGGGTTGCCGACCTGATCCTGCACGCCGGCGACTGGTCGTCGATGGACGCCGTGGCCATGGTGCGCGGCATCGGCCCGCCGGTGGTCGGGGTGCGGGGGAACGTCGAGACACCCGAGGTGCGCGCCGCCCTGCCGGTCACAGCCGAGGCGGAGGTCGACGGCGTGCGCATCGGCATCGTCCACGACGGCGGGCCCGGCGACGGGCGGCTCGGCCGCCTGCGCCGCCGCTTCCCGGCGGCGGACGCCGTCGTCTTCGGCCACTCGCACATCCCCTGGCACGAGGTCGCCCCGGACGGCTTCCGGGTCGTGAACCCCGGCAGCCCCACCGAGCGCCGCCGCTCGCCCCGCCACAGCATGGCCGAGATCGAGGTGGAGGACGGGCGCATCGCCGCCGTCGCGTTCTGGGCGGTCGACGACCCGCCGGGGCCGCTCGACCCGGATCTGGTGGGGGGCGGCCCTCGTTAGGATCGACCGATGGACCTCCAGGTCAGCATGGTGGGCACGGCGGCCTCGGTGCCGACGGCCGCGCGCGGCACCGCGGCGACGCTCATCGCCCGCGGCGGCGAGCGCTGGCTCATCGACTGCGGTGAGGGCACCCAGCGGCAGCTGCTGCGGTCGGGCCTCGGCCTGGTCGACATCGACCTGCTGCTGATCACCCACCTGCACGGCGACCACTACCTCGGCCTGCCCGGGATGCTGAAGACCTTCGGGCTGCGCGGGCGGGAGCGGCCGCTGGTCGTCGCGGGGCCGCGCGGGCTGTACCGCCTGCTTGAGGTACTGCGCCCGGTGATCGGCCGGACGCCGTTCTCGGTCGAGGTGGAGGAGCTCGACGAGCGCTACGCGGGCGTGACGGCGACCGGCGAGGGCTACCGCATCGAGCACGTCCCGGCGCGCCACACGGTGCCCTCGCTCGCCTTCGCGCTGGTCGAGGACGAGCGCCCGGGGGCGTTCGACGTGGCCGCGGCCCAGGCCCTCGGGGTCGAGGAGGGCCCGGCCTTCGGCGTGCTGCAGCGCGGCGGCGAGCTGACGGTCGCCGGCGGGCGCACGGTGCGGCCGCCCGACGTCATGGGGCCGCCGCGCCAGGGGCGCACGATCGTGGTCAGCGGCGACACGGAGCCCTGCGACGCGGTGCTGGAGGCCAGCCGGCGGGCGTCGGTGCTGGTGCACGAGGCGACCTTCCTCGACGAGGAGCGCGAGCGGGCGCGGGAGACGCGCCACTCGACCGCCCGCGAGGCGGCGGCGCTCGGTCGCGAGGCCGACGTCGGGCTGCTGGTGCTGACCCACCTCTCCAGCCGGCACGCGCCGCGGGAGGTGCGCGAGGAGGCCGAGGCCGAGTTCGCGCGCGTCCTGGTGCCGCGCGACTTCGACCGGGTGGAGGTGCCCTTCCCGGAGCGCGGCGGGCCGGTCGTGCACCACGCGCGCGGCCGCCGGGGGGGAGCCGACGCGCCGTCGGAGACACCTGCTACGGTGGCACCGATCGACCTTTAACCCGGTCCTGCGAGGCCGGAAAGGAGATGGCATGATCGCGCGCCCGTCCCCCTTGCGTACCCCAGCGCGCCCATAGCCCGCGTGGCCGAGAGGGTGCTGGTCGACGCCGACCAGCTCCACCGGACCGTCGCCCGGATCGCCCACGAGATCGTGGAGCGCCACGGCGACCCCGACCGGCTGGCGCTGGTGGGCATCCACACGCGCGGCGTTCCGCTGGCGGCCCGCCTGGCGCGGCTGATCGGCGAGTTCGCCGGCGGCGAGCCGGCCTTCGGCACCGTGGACATCGCGCTCTACCGCGATGACGTCGGACTCGACACGCGGCGCGGCGCCCTGCCGGTGGTGGGCGACACGGTCCTCGACTTCGACGTCTCCGAGCGCGCGGTGGTGCTGGTGGACGACGTGCTCTACACCGGGCGCACCATCCGCGCCGCCATCGACGCCATCTTCGACTACGGTCGCCCGCCCCTGGTGCAGCTCGCGGTGCTGGTGGACCGCGGCCACCGCGAGCTCCCGATCAGGCCCGACTACGTGGGGAAGAACCTGCCGACCTCCCACTCCCAGCGGGTGAGCGTGCGCCTGGAGGAGATCGACGGCGCGGACGAGGTCGTGCTCGAGGACGACCCGGAGGTCCCGTCGTGACACGCCGATCGCTGATCTCGATCACCGACCTGGACCGGGCCGAGATCGCGCGGATCCTGCGGGTGGGCAACCGCTTCGCGGAGGTCATGCAGCGCGACATCAAGAAGGTGCCGACGCTCCGGGGCCGGACCGTCATCAACATGTTCTTCGAGCCCTCGACACGCACCTCGACGTCGTTCGAGCTCGCCGGCAAGCGCCTGTCGGCCGACGTCGTCAACGTGAAGGGCTCGGGCTCGAGCGTCGAGAAGGGCGAGACGCTCAAGGACACCGTGCTCACCCTGGCGGCCTACGCCCCCGACGTCCTGGTGATCCGCCACCCGGCCGTCGGCGCGTGCCAGATCGCCGCCCGCCACACCGACGCCGCCGTGATCAACGCCGGGGACGGCAAGCACGAGCACCCCACCCAGACCCTGCTCGACCTCTACACGATCGAGCGCGAGGTCGGGCCGCTCGACGGCCTCCACATCGCCTTCGTCGGCGACATCGCCCACTCGCGCGTCGCGCGCTCGGGCATCCGCGGGTTCCAGGCGATGGGCGCCCACGTGTCGGTGGTCGCACCGCCCACGCTGATCCCCCGCGACGCCCAGGAGGCCCTCGGCGTGGACGTCTCGACCGACGTCGCCGACGTCGCCGACGCGGACGTGGTCTACGTGCTGCGCATGCAGCTCGAGCGGATGGGCCCCGGCGGCTTCGTGCCCTCGCTGCGCGAGTACGCCGCCACCTACGGCATCGACCACGCGCGGCTGCGGCCGGGCCAGCGCGTCATGCACGCCGGCCCCATCAACCGCGGCGTCGAGATCTCGGGCGCCCTCGCCGACGACCCCGCCACCCTCATCGAGCGCCAGGCGGCCAACGGGATGATCGTGCGAATGGCGGTGCTCTACCACCTGCTCGCCGAGCCCGCGGCGGCCGTCGAGCCGGCCGAGCCGATCGGCGCGCTCGCCGAGTGATGCCGGCCCGGCTCGTCCAGCGGCCCGGCCCGGCCGCCTCACTGGTGCTGCGCGGCGCGCGCGTGCTCGACCCCGTGGCCGGCATCGACGAGACGCGCGACCTGGTCGTACGCGACGGCCGCGTCGGCGGCGAGGCCGACGGCCTGGAGGCGATCGACGCGCAGGGCCTGGTCGCGGTGCCGGGCTTCGTCGACCCCCACGTGCACCTGCGCACGCCGGGGCGCGAGGACCTCGAGGACATCGCCACCGGCACCGCCGCCGCCGCCGCCGGCGGCTTCGTCGCCATCGTGGCGATGCCGAACACCGCGCCGGTCGTCGACACCGCCTCGGTGCTCGAGTCGCTGCTCGAGCGGGGCGAGCATGAGGCCGCCGTGCGGGTCGGCTTCCTGGCCGCCATCACGGCCGGCCAGAAGGGCGCCGAGCTGACCGAGCAGGTCGAGCTCGCCCGCGCCGGGGCGGCCGGCTTCAGCGACGACGGCCACCCGGTCGCCGATGCCGGCGTCATGCGCCGGGCCCTGCAGTACCAGCGCATCACCGGCCTGCCGCTGGTGCTGCACGAGGAGGACCCCTCGCTGTCGGGGCGCGGGGTCATGCACGAGGGGGCGGTGGCCAGCCGGCTGGGGCTCGGCGGGATCCCGTCGATCTCCGAGAGCGTGGCCGTCGCGCGCGACGCGGCGCTGGCCGAGTACGAGGGCGGGCGCATCCACATCTGCCACGTCTCGGCCGCCGAGACCGCCGAGGAGGTGCGCCGGGCCAAGGCGCGCGGCGTGCGCATCACGGCCGAGGTCACGCCCCACCACCTCACCCTCACCGACGCCGCCGTCGAGTCGCTCGACCCCTCGCGCCACAAGATGAACCCCCCGCTGCGGGAGGAGTCCGACCGCGCGGCGCTGATCGCGGCGCTCGCCGACGGCACCATCGACTGCATCGCCACCGACCACGCGCCGCACGCCTTCGACGAGAAGGAGGTGCCGTTCGAGGAGGCGCCCTTCGGGGTCACCGGCCTCGAGACGGCCTTCGCCGCCTGCCACACCCACCTGGTGCGGCCGGGGCTGATGAGCCTGGAGCTGCTGGTGCGGCGCATGGGCGCCGACGCGGCCGCGGCCCTGGATCTGCCGGCGCCGACCCTGGCCGAGGGCGCGGTGGCCGACGTCGCCTTGCTCGACCTCGACGGGACGACCATCGTGGGGGAGGACGGGTTCCGGAGCCGGTCGCGCAACTCGGCGTTTCTCGGCGAGGAGCTGACGGGGCGGGTGCGGCTCACGATCGCGGGAGGGCAGATCGCATGGCGGAGCTAGGGGAAGGGCGCCACCCGGCGCTGCTCGACCGCGAGCGCGCGGGGCTGATCGTGGTGGACGTGCAGGACGCCTTCCGGCCGGTGATCGACCGCTTCGACCAGGTGGTCGCGAACTGCGGGCTGCTCGCCGAGGGCTTCGGCGTGCTGGGCCGGCCGGTGCTGGTGACCGAGCAGTACCCCAAGGGCCTGGGCCACACGGTGCCCGAGCTGGCGGAGCGGCTGCCGGGGGGCGCGCGCCTGGTGGAGAAGACGCGCTTCTCGGCCTACGGCGTCAGCGCGTTCGACGAGGCCATCGCCGAGTCGGGCGCGGCGAGCTGGGTCGTCGCCGGCATCGAGGCCCACGTCTGCGTGAACCAGACCGTCCACGACCTACTGCAGTTCGGCTTCCAGGTGCAGGTGGCGGCCGACGCGGTCTCGTCGCGCACGCCGACCAACCGCGAGCTGGGCATGGCCAAGATGACGGCCGCAGGGGCCGGCACCACCAGCGCCGAGATGGCCCTCTTCGAGATGCTCGAGGAGGCCGGCTCGGACGAGTTCAAGCAGATCTCCCGCCTGGTCAGATGAGCCGGGCGGGCGCCGCCTGGGTGGTCCTCGAGGACGGCCTGGTCCTCGAGGCCCGCTCCGTCGCCGCCCGCGGGACCGCGCTCGGCGAGATGGTCTTCACGACCGGGATGAGCGGCTACCAGGAGGCGGTCACCGATCCCTCCTACATGGGCCAGATCCTCTGTTTCGCAGCGCCGATGATCGGCAACTACGGCGCCGGGCCGGGCCGCGACGAGAGCGGCCGCCCCTGGACCGAGGCGGTGGTCATGGCGCGCGCCGGCGACGGTCCGGGCGCCGCCGGGCCGGCGGGCTGGCGCTCGTGGCTGCGCGAGCGCGGGGTGGTGGCGGCCGACGGCTGCGACACGCGCCGCCTGGTGCGCCACCTGCGCGACCGCGGGGCGATGCGCGGCGGCGTCTCGGACGAGCTCGGCCCCGAGGAGCTGCTGGCGCGGGTGCGCGCGCACCCGGTGCTCGACGGGCGCGACCTGGCGGCCGAGGCGGCCGGCCCGGCGCGCGCCCTCGGCGAGGACGGCCCGCGCGTGGTCGCCATCGACTGCGGCATGAAGGAGAGCATCGCCCGCGGGCTGGTCGCCGCCGGCTGCCGCCTCGACGTGGTGCCGGCCGGCGCGACCGCCGCCGAGATCCTCGGCCGCGGCCCGGACGGGGTGTTCGTCTCGAACGGTCCCGGCGACCCGGCGGCGGTGACGCCCGTGATCGAGGCCGTGCGCGGCCTGCTGGGACGGGTGCCCGTGTTCGGAATCTGCCTGGGCCACCAGATGCTCGGCCACGCCCTCGGGCTGGGGACGCGGCGGCTGCCGTTCGGCCACCGCGGCGCACCGGATGGTTGGCGCCGCAGCGCCGACGGCGGCGTCGAGATCACGGTCCAGAACCACGGCTTCGCCGTGGAGGCCGACGCCCTGCCGGACGGGGTCGAGGTGACGCGCACGAGCCTCTTCGACGGCTCGGTCGAGGGCATCGCCGCGCCCGAGCTGCACGCATGGTCGGTGCAGTACCACCCCGAGGCCAGCCCCGGCCCGCGCGACGCCCGCTACATGTTCCGCGAGTTCGCGGAGGCGCTCGGCTAGTGCCGCGGCGCGCCGACATCGCGACGGTGCTGGTGCTGGGCAGCGGCCCGATCGTGATCGGCCAGG
>DATLLV010000184.1:0-2947 GCA_035537655.1 Miltoncostaeaceae bacterium | reverse complement strand
GGTGAAGAAGTTCGTCAACGACCCGCAGCAGTTCGTGCCCGAGATGCTCAAGGGCATCGAGCTGGCCAACCCGGGCAAGCTCAAGTACGTCCCCGAGTACAACCTGATCATGCGCACGGACGCCCCGCGCGACGACAAGGTCTCGATCGTCCAGGGATCCGGATCCGGGCACGAGCCCGCGCACGTGATGGCGGTCGGGCCGGGGATGCTCGACGCCGCCTGTCCGGGCGACGTGTTCGCCGCGCCGCCGTCGGACTACGTGTACGAGACGACCAAGCTGCTGGCCAGCCCCAAGGGCGTCCTGCACATCATCAACAACTACACCGGCGACCGCATGTCCTTCGACATGGGGCGGGAGCTGGCCGAGGCCGAGGACATCAAGATCGCGACGATCATCGTCGACGACGACGTCGCGGTGAAGGACTCGACGTACACGGTCGGCCGCCGCGGCGTGGCCGGCAACTTCTTCGTCATCAAGGCCGTGGGAGCGGCGTCCGAGCAGGGCGCGTCGCTGGAGGAGCTCGTCGAGCTCGGCAACCGCGTCAACTCGGTCACGCGCACGATGGGCATGGCGCTCACGTCCTGCACGCCGCCGGCCAAGGGCTCGCCGCTGTTCGATCTCGGCGACGACGAGATGGAGATGGGCGTCGGCATCCACGGCGAGCCGGGGCGCCGGCGCGAGAAGCTCGCGAACGCCAACGCCATCATCGACGAGCTCACCGAGGCGGTCGTCACCGACCTGCCCTACGGGTCGGGCGATGACGTCGCGCTGATGATCAACGGGCTCGGCGGAACGCCGATCTCCGAGCTCTACCTGCTGTACGGGCGCGCGCACCAGCAGCTGGCCGACCGCGGCGTCAATGTGACGCGCAGCTACGTCGGCGAGTACTGCACCTCGCTGGACATGGCGGGCGCCTCGCTGACGCTCGTCAAGCTCGACAACGAGCTCAACGCGCTGTTCGACGCGCCGGCGGAGATCGCCGTCCGCGTGTTCTGATCCGATGTCCTGTGGCCGGCGGGCGCCCGCCCGCCGGTGCCAGGATGCCGTTGCCGGTGCTGGCGGGGGCGCCTAGCTGCGTGCGCCGGGGTGGCCGTCGCCGGGCCAGGGAGCGAGCACGAGCAGCAGCCGCGCGTCCGCGGTCGCCCGCACCTCGTGGCGCTCCTTGGGGTCGAAGACGAATAGACTCCCGGCCGCGGCCGTCGTGCTCCCGGCGCCGGCCTGCACGTCGACCTCGCCGTCGACCACCACGAGGTAGGCGCGCTCGTGCACCTCGTGGTCCTGGAGCTCCTCCCCGGCCGGGAGCTTGAGCGCGATCGCGCGGCCCTCCCCGATCGCGGACTGCAGCACCTGCGGTTGGTGCGGTTCGAGCTCGAGCGTCCGGAGGTCCCAGTGTTCCATGGGCTCTCGGTGCCCGGGCGTGGCGCCGCTCAGTCCTCGGCCGCTTCGCCGAGCCGCGCGATCGCCTGACGGATCAGGCGCGAGACGTGCATCTGGCTGACGCCGATGCGGTCGCCGATCTCCTGCTGGGTGAGGTCCTCGACGAAGCGCAGGCGCAGGACCTCGCGCTCGCGCGGGGCGAGCACGCGCAGGAGCTGGTCCACGGTCGCGGCGTCCTCGGCGCGGCGGAACCCCGGGTCCTCGCCGCCCATCGAGTCGGCCACCGCGGGGCCGGACTCGTCGTCCTCGGTGCGCGGGCGGTCCAGCGAGACGGCGCGGTAGGCGTGCGCGGCCTCGCGGGCCTCGAGCACGTCCTCCTCGGTGACGCCCAGCCGCTGGGCGACCTCGGCGGGCGTCGGGGCGCGGCCGAGCTCGCGGCTGAGCTCCTCCGAGGTGCGATCCAGCCGCAGGGCGAGCTCCTGCAGGTCGCGCGGGACGCGCACGGACCAGCCCTTGTCGCGGAAGTGGCGCTTGAGCTCGCCGAGGATGGTCGGCACCGCGAAGGACGAGAAGGCGACGGCGCGGGTCGGGTCGAAGCGGTCGACGGCCTTGACCAGGCCCAGCGAGGCGACCTGCACGAGGTCTTCCAGCGGCTCGCCGGCGCCGGCGTAGCGGCGGGCGAGTTGGCGCGCCAGCGGCAGGAAGCGCTGCACGACCTCCTCGCGCGCGGCCCGGTCGCCCGACCGGTGGTAGCGCTCGAGCAGCCGGCGATCCTCGGCGGCGCGCGCGGCGCGATCCTCGGCGCTCGGCCCGGAGGTGCGCCCCTCGGCGGCGGGGCGCGCTGCCGGCATGGGTGCCGGCTCTTCGGATTCCGGCGTCCTGGCCAGGGGGTCGTCCTTGGGGTGTTGCTCGGTGTACTCGGGCATGGCAATAACCGCGCCGTTCCACGGCGCAGGCGAGCCGGACATCCACTTTATCGGGGGAGATCGCCGCTGCGGGAGGCATGGCGGGCAAACCAACCCCCCGGTTGGGCGGATCAGGCACCGGTCAGGGTGGAGACGGTGCCGGCTCGAGCGGGCGCAAGGTCCGCGACTCGGGGTGCGAGCACAGCGCCGCCCGGCCCGGGCAGGTGCCGCACAGGTCGCGGTGCGGCGCCGCCGTCGGGCGGAAGTCGCCCGCCAGCAGGCCGCGCGCCGACCCGACGAGCCGCTCGGCCAGCGCGTCCGCGTCCGCGGCGGTGAAGATCGCGGTGGCCGGCTCGTCGGGGCGCTCCAGGTAGCAGTGGGCGACCTCTACACGGGGCGCGCCGCCGCGGAGCGCCGCCAGGGCGTAGACGAGGCGCTGGCCGGCGTAGTCGCGCTCGGTCAGCGCCTGCGGGTCCAGATCGCCCAGCCGGTCCGACTTGTAGTCGACCACCAGCGTGCCGCCGTCCTCCTGGGCGACCACGTCGACCACCCCGTGCACGAGCAGCCCGCGCGGGCCCGGCTCGAGCGGGAACGAGAACGGCGACTCCCGCCGCACGCCGCGCGCCCGCGCCAGGCGGCTGCGCAGCTCGGAGCCCGCGAAGGC
>DATLLV010000183.1:0-19878 GCA_035537655.1 Miltoncostaeaceae bacterium | reverse complement strand
GCCTCTGCGTCATCTTCCTGGTGGCGATGCTGCCCTTCCTGCGGCCGCGGCGCCTGCTGTCGCTGCGGACGCTCGACCTGCTGGTGCTGGTCTCGTTCACCGTGTCGCTGGTCTGGTTCCTGCAGGGCGAGATCTTCACCTCGGTCCCCCTCCAGTACCCGCCGATGATCTACCTCGGCCTGCGCCTGGCCTGGATCGCCGTGGCCCGCACGCGCGCCGCGCGGCCGCTGCCGGACGGGGTCGCGGCCGAGGAGGCCGACGAGGCGCCGCGGCGCCGGCCCGTCTTCGGCGGCTCGGCCCCGACCTGGGTGCTCGTGACCCTGCTCGCGGTCACCCTGGCGCTGCGCTTCGGCCTCAACGCCTTCGACTCGAACGTCATCGACGTCGGCTACGCGGGCGTGATCGGCGCGGACCGCATCACGCACGGCGAGACCCCCTACGGGACGATGCCGAGCGACTGCTCGACCTGCGACACGTACGGTCCGCTCACCTACATCACGTACGTCCCCTTCGAGCTCGCCGAGCCGTGGCACGGCACCTGGGACGAGCTGAACGCCGCCCACGGCGCCGCGACCATGTTCGACGTGCTCTGCATCGCGGGCATGTTCGCCCTGGGCTGGGGCATCTCGGGGCTGCGGCTGGGCATGGGGCTCGCCCTCGCCTGGGCGGCCTTCCCCTTCACCGCCTTCGCCCTCGAGACCAACAGCAACGACTCGCTGGTCGCCGCCGCGCTGATCTGGGGGCTGGTGCTGTTCCGACATCCGCTCGGGCGGGGGGTCATGCTCGGCTTCGCCCTGGCGAGCAAGTTCGCGCCCGCCGTGCTCCTTCCGCTGTGGAGCCGCAAGCCGTTCCCGCGCGGCGGCGGGGCCTGGCGCGAGGCGGCGGCCTACGTCGCCGGGCTGGCGCTCGCCGTCGTCCTGACCGGCTGGGTGCTGCTGCTCGACGGCGGCGACGGCCTGCGGGCCTTCTGGTCGCGCACGATCGGCTACCAGCTCGACCGCGACTCGCCCTTCTCGATCTGGGGCCAGCACGACGGCCTGCGCCCGGTGCAGATCGGCCTGATGGTGCTGGTGGGCGCCGCGGCGATCGCCGTGCTGCGCTGGCCGCGCCGGCTGGACCTGCCGACGCTGACGGCCCTCTCGGGCGCCCTGCTCATCGCGATCCAGCTGCCGCTGACGCACTGGTTCTACCTCTACATCCCGTGGTTCCTGCCCTTCGCCCTGCTGGCGATGGTCCCCGAGTGGCCGGCGCCGCGGCGGCCCGAGCCGGACCTGCCCGACCCCGCGCGCGCGCCCGAGCGCGAGCCCCTTCCGGTGCCGACGTGACCCTCCACCGCGCCCTGCCCTGGCTCGTGGTGGGGCTGGCGATCGTGGTCTGGGCCGTGCCCCTCCAGTTCGTCGGCTGGTACGACAACGGTGGGATCACCGACATCCCGACCTACCGCGCGGCCTACGACCAGATCGCGTCCGGCCAGGTGCCCTACCTCGACTTCTCGCTCGAGTACCCGCCGCTGGCCGCCGGCCTGTTCTGGCTCGCGGGCGCCCTGCCCGGCCAGTACGAGGTGGGCTTCTCGATCCTGATGCTGATCTGCCTCTGCGCGACGGCGCTGGGCGTGCTGGCGCTGGCGCGGACGCTGGGCCTGGACCAGCGGCGCCAGGCGCTCGCGGCCGGGGCGGTGGCCGTGAGCCCGCTGCTGCTCGGCAACCTGGTCGAGACCCGCTTCGACCTCGCGCTGGCGGCGCTGCTGACCTGGACGCTCTGGGCCGCGGCCTCGGGGCGGTTCCGGCTCGCCTGGGGCCTGCTCGCCGCGGCCACGCTGCTCAAGCTGATCCCGCTGGCGCTGGTGCCAGTGCTGCTGATCTGGCAGCGCCACCGCGAGGGCGCCCGCGCCGCCTGGGCCGGCCTGGCCTGGTGCGCCCTGCTGGTGGCCGTCGTGATCGTGCCGTTCGCGGTCGCCGCGCCGTCCGGCACCTGGGACATCGCCCGGTACCACATCGACCGCCCGCTGCAGATCGAATCGACCGGCGGCGCGTACCTGCTGGGCCTGCACGCCCTGGCCGACGTGCCGCTGACGGTCGTGAACTCGTTCGGCAGCCAGGGGCTGAAGGGCTCGGGGCCGGCCGTGATCGCCGGCATCTCGACGGCGGTCCTGGTGGGGCTGATCGCCGCTGTCGCCTGGAGCCTGTGGGTGGGGCTGCGGCGCGCCCGGCCGCCGGGCGACGCGCGGCTGTTCGTCGCCGCCTCGTGCTGCACGATCGTCGCCGTGCTGGTGGCCGGCAAGGTGCTGTCGCCCCAGTTCATGCTCTGGCTGCTGCCGGTCGCGTTCCTGGTGGCCGGCCGGTACGGCTCGACGGCCTTCGCCGTCGCGCTGGCGGCGATGGCCCTGACGCTGGCCTACTTCCCCCACCGCTACTGGGACCTGGTGGCGCTCGAGCCGCTGCCGATCGGGCTGCTGGTGCTGCGCGACATCGCCCTGATCGCGCTGCTCGCCGCCTGCTGGCCGCGCCCGAGCATCGCCGGGCAGCCGCTCGGGCGGGTGCTGCGACACCGCGGCGGGCGCGGCGCCGAGCGCGCCGTGGCGGCGCGCTACCTGGCCGACTGAGGCTCAGCCGGGGACGCTGAAGGTGGCGATGGAGGCCGCGCGCCCGCCGTCGCCGATCTCCACCAGCGCGCCCTGCACCAGCACGTTGCCGTCGGCCGGCTCGAAGCGGCCCGGCGCGCCGGTGAGGAACCGCCCCAGCACGATCTCGGTGCGCACGCCGATGACCGAGTCGTGGGGACCGGTCATCCCCAGGTCGCTGAGGAACGCCGTGCCGCCGGGCAGGACCCGGGCGTCGGCGGTCTGCACGTGGGTGTGGGTGCCGACGACGGCCGAGGCGCGGCCGTCGAGGTGCCAGCCGAGCGCGATCTTCTCGCTGGTGGCCTCGGCGTGGACGTCGACGATCACCACGTCGGCGCCGCGGCGGGCCTCCTCAACCAGGCCGTCGATGATCCCGAAGGGGCTCTGGGCGGCCGTCATGAAGACCGAGCCCATGACGTTGACCACGCTCACGGGGCCCGCGCCGGTCTCGACCGTGACCGCGCCGCGCCCCGGCGCGTCGACGGCGATGTTCGCCGGGCGCAGCATGCGCCGCTCGGTGGCCAGCATCGGGTAGATGTCGCGCTTCTGCAGGGTGTGGTTGCCGCCGGTGAGGACGTCGACCCCGGCGTCGAGCAGGTCCTGGGCCTGGCGCGGCGAGGTGCCGGCGCCGGCGGCCGCGTTCTCGGCGTTGACCACGACCACGTCCGGCCGGTGGGCCTCGCGCAGCTCCGGCAGCCGCCGCAGCAACGCGTTCAGGCCGATCCCGCCCACGACGTCGCCGATCAGGAGGGCCCGCATCGCGCCACCCTAGCGGGGGCCGGGGCGGACGCCGCCCGGCCGGAGCCGCCGCTAGGGGATGAGGTCGGCCTCCGTCCGCACGAGCTCGATGTGGACGTGGTTGCCGCTGTCGTTGGTGAACTCGGCGATCTCCTGCTGCGCCACCGGCGAGAAGTCCCGCACCCGCCCGAGCGGCGTGGCCCCGGCGCGGACCGGCGTCCCCACGCTCGGCCGCTCGCCGCTGGCCGGCTCGTCGAGGTGGGTGAGGCGCAGCACCAGGCCGCTGGACGCGACGCTGGGCGCGATCACCACCTCGTAGCCCTCGATGCGCCCCGAGACCACGTAGTCGGCGACGCTCTCGATCACCCCGTCCACGGGCGAGTAGACCGTCGTCCCGGCCGGGGCGCCGACGTCCAGCCCCGCCGTGTCGGGGCCGACCCGGTCGCCGCGGTCGGCCTGGTGGATGTGGAGCGAGCCGGAGCCGTCCATCGCGACCCCCGCCGGGTCGTTGACCGGGTGGAACATCGCGGCCGTCACCCGCCGGGGGTCGACCGGCAGGTGGATCTCCACGCCCTCACCGCGGGCGATGACGATCTCGGGCGGACGGGCGCCGGAGCCGGACTCCGACGGCGGCGCGACCGGGGTCGCGAGCGGGCCGGCGGCCTCCGACGCGCCGTCCCCGCCGCCGAGGCTGAGGATCAGCGCCAGGATGATCACCGCCGCCACCGGGATGGCCGCCGAAATGATCGCGCGCCGGTCGCGGCGCAGACCACGCCGGGCCCTGACCGCGCGCCCCGCGCCGACCGGGTACCTGGGTCGGGACGACATGCCAGGCCAGGCTAGCGGAGCCTCGCGACGGCGCGCCAGGCGCCGGGGGGGACCGCCGCGGGGGTGATCTACAATCGCGGCCGATGAGCGGCCGCGGCCGATGACCACCGGCGGCCCCCTGCTCGTGGCGCGCGGGCTCCGCCGCCGCTACCGCGACTTCGCCGCCCTCGACGGCGTCGACCTCGACCTGCGGGCCGGCGAGTCGGTCGCCCTGCTCGGGCCGAACGGCGCCGGCAAGACCACCCTGCTCACGATCCTCGCCGGCGTCGCCCGCCCCACCGAGGGCGCGGTGGAGTGGCGCGACGGCGCGGCCCCGCGGGTCGGCTGGGTGCCCCAGCGCCCGGCGCTCTACCCGCGCCTGACCACCCGCGAGAACCTGCGCCTCTTCGCCGCCCTCGAGGGCGCGAGCGACGCCGAGGCGGCCGCCGAGGACCTGATCGCCCGCGCCGACCTGGCCGAGTTCGCCGGGCGGCCGGCCGCCAAGCTGTCCACCGGAACCCTCCAGCGGCTGAACCTCGCGATCGCCCTGGCCGGACGCCCCGGGGTGCTGCTGCTGGACGAGCCCACCGCCACCCTCAGCCCGGACCAGCGCCACCGCCTCTGGACGTGGCTGGCCGGCCTGCGCGGCGAGGGCCTGGCGCTGATGTTCTCGACCCAGTCGGTGGACGAGGCCATGCGCCACGCCGACCGCCTCTGCGTGCTGGTCGCGGGCCGGCTGCTGTTCGCCGGCACGCCGGAGGAGTTCGTGCGCGAGCACGACATCGGCGCGGGCGGCGACGCCGAGGCCGCCGAGCTGGCCTTCATCCGCCTGGTGGAGCCGTCGCAGTGAGGGCTGCGGCCCTCCTCTTCGCCAAGGACGTCCGCCTGCTGGCCCGCGCGCCGGCCCTGCTGCTGGTGCTGGTCGTCTACCCGCTGCTGGTCGCGCTGCTCGTGGCCCTGGCGCTGCAGTCGGACGACCGCAAGCCCGACGTCGCCCTGGTGGTGCAGGACGCCTCGGGCCGCTCGGTCGAGGTCGGCGGGCGGCGGCTGTCGATCGACGACTACGTCGACCGCCTCTCCGAGGACGTCAACGTGCACGAGCTCGACGCCGCGGACGCCCAGGCGGCGCTCGACGACGGGCGGGTGGCCGCGGTGCTGACGGTGCCGGACCGCTTCATCGCCGACCTCCAGTCGGGGGTGCGCCCGCCGACACTGCAGCTGACCACCAGCCGCCGCTCGCCGATCCAGGCCGACGCGATCGCGCGCCGGCTCGAGGCCGCCGTCTACCGCCTGAACCAGCGCCTCGCCACCGGCTACGTCGAGCAGGTGCTGCAGCTGGTCGACCTCGTCACCGACGGCGGCGAGATCGGCATCTTTGGCCGCACCGGCGACGCGCTCGGGCTGCGCCGCAGCCGCGCGCTGGTGCTCGACGTCCAGCGCCAGCTGCGCGAGGCCGGCCAGCTCGAGGCCGCGGCGCGGCTGGCGCCGCTGCTGAACTTCATCGCCGAGACGCAGAGCAACCTCGACCTCGCCCGCCCCGCCGCCAACGCGATCCGGTCACCGATCCGGCTCGACGTGACCGAGGCGGCCGCCGGGCGCGAGCCGCTGTCGGCGTTCGGCTTCGCCGGAGCGCTCCTGGTGAGCCTGGGGCTGGCGGGGGTGCTGCTCGCGGCGGCCGCGATGTCGTCCGAGCGCGAGGACCACGCCCTGGCGCGCCTTCGCCGCGGGCTGATCTCGTCGCCCGCGCTCGTCGCCGAGAAGATGGCCTTCACGGCCGCCGCCTGCCTGGTCGTCGGGCTGCTGCTGCTGGGCGGGGTCGCGATCTTCACCTCGCTGGCCGTGGGGCGCTGGGGGCTGTGGCTGGTCGCGCTGCTGCTGGCGGGGCTCGCCTTCGGGGCCTTCGGCGTGCTGGCCGGCGCCCTGGCCCGCGAGACGCGCACCGCCCTGCTGGTCGCCCTGATGCTCGCCCTGCCCCTCCTCGCCCTCGGGCTGCTGCCCGACCAGGAGGTCGCGTCAGGGATCGCCAAGGCCGTCCCCTTCGGCCCCGCCTTCGACGCCTTCCAGACGCTGCTGGTCGAGCCCACCGTGCCCGGCGGCGACCTCGCGCTGACCTTCGGCCACCTGGCGCTGCTGGCCGTCGCCTTCGGCGGCCTCGCCACCTGGGCCGTCAGCCGGCGGGAGCCCTGAGGGGCCGCGGCCGCGCCTTCATGGCCAGGCGCAGGCGGCGGCGGTACTCGGCGGGGGCGATCCCCTCCGCGCCGAAGCGCTCCGTGTGGGGCGAGGTCATCTGGATGTCCCAGAGCGCGAACCCCGCCTCCCGCAGCATCGCCGCCGTCGCCACCAGGGCGGCGCTGCCCGCGTCGGGCGCGCGGTGGAACATCGATTCCGAGGTGAAGAGCCCGCCGAGCGCCACGCCGAACAGCCCCCCGCGGAGGCTGCCGTCGCGCCACGCCTCGACGCTGTGCGCGACGCCCAGGCGGTGCAGCCGCCCGTAGGCCGCCAGCAGCCGCGGGGTCAGCCAGACCGCCTCGCCGGGCCGGTCCGCGCACTCGGCCGCCACGCCGTCGAAGTCCCCGTCCAGGCGGATCTCGTACCCGCCCCGCCGCAGTCCGCGGGCAACCGAGCGCGGCACGCGGAAGCCCTCGATCGGCATCACGCCGCGCGGGTCGCACTCGTAGAGGCCCACCGGGCCCGAGGCGCCGGGCGCGTCCATCGGGAACCAGCCGCGCGCGTACGCCGCCAGCAGGGCGTCAGGGTCGAGCGAGCGGTGCGGCGTCAGCCGCCCTCCGCCGCCGCCGGGCGGCCGCGCTCGACCGACTCGTCGGTGGCGAAGTCGAACTCGGCGTCGACCTCGAAGATCCCGCGCACCCAGGTCGATTCGACCACCGCGGCGATGCGGTCGTGCCGGGCCGCCTCCTGCTCGGCCAGCCGCTCCATGGCCGTGCCCAGCGCGGCCCGGTCCGGCAGGTCGACGAACGCCAGCGTCAGGATGTGGCGCTCGTCGGCGACGTCGGTCGCCAGGATCGGCCCGCGGCCCGGCACGCCGAAGCCCTGGTCGGGATACCACGCGCGCACGAAGTCGTCGCGGGTCATCCCCGGGCGGAGCCGCCGCACGATCACCGCAACGAACACGTGGCCAAGCGTACTGGGCGACAAGGCGTACGCCGGCATGCTCTCAGCGGGGACGCCCGCCCGGAGTAGAATCGCCGACCATGGACCTGATGTCGCGAACCACGACCGGCTTCCCGGCCGTCCGGATGCGCCGGCTGCGCCGGGGCGAGGCCATGCGGCGGATGGTGCGCGAGACGCGCCTGAGCCCGGACCGGCTCGTGCTGCCCCTGTTCGCCATCGAGGGCCGCGACGCGAGCGTGCCGATCCCCTCCCTGCCCGGGCACTCGCGGGTGTCGCCCGATCTGGCCGCCAAGGCCGCCGTCCGCGCCCACGACGCCGGCGTGCCGGCGGTGCTGGTCTTCGGCGTCACCGACCGCAAGGACGGCGCCGGCAGCCTGGCCTACGAGCCCGACGGGCCGGCCCAGGCCGCCGTGGCGGCGATCAAGGACGCCGTGCCGGAGATGGTCGTGATCACCGACGTCTGCCTCTGCGGCTACACCGACCACGGCCACTGCGGCGTGGTGGTGGACGGCGAGGTCCACAACGACCTCACCCTGGAGCTGCTTGCGCGCGCCGCCGTAAGCCACGCCGACGCCGGCGCCGACGTCGTCGCGCCCAGCGACATGATGGACGGCCGCGTCGGGGCGATCCGCGCCGCCCTCGACGCCGAGGGCCACGAGGCGGCGGCGATCATGGCCTACTCGGCCAAGTACGCCTCGGCGTTCTACGGCCCCTTCCGCGAAGCCGCCGGCTCGGCGCCGGGCTTCGGCGACCGGCGCGGCTACCAGATGGACCCGGCCAACGGCCGGGAGGCCGTGCGCGAGACGCTGCTCGACGTCGCCGAGGGCGCGGACATGGTCATGGTGAAGCCGGCCGCCGCCTACCTGGACGTGATCGCCGCGGTCCGCGCGGCCACCGACCTGCCGCTGGCGGCGTACCACGTCAGCGGGGAGTTCGCGATGATCAAGGCGGCCGCCGAGCGCGGCTGGCTCGAGGAGCGCCGCGCGGCCCTCGAGACGCTCACCGGCATCGCCCGCGCCGGCGCCGACCTGATCATCACCTACTACGCCGCCGACGCCGCCCGCTGGCTGGCCGAGGACGCCCCGTGACCACCACCACGCCCTCCGCGCGCGTGCGCCACGCGCCCGACGACGCCGACCGCGAGCTGCTGAACCAGCTCCAGGCGGGCCTAGCGCTGGTGCGCGAGCCCTACGCCGAGGTCGGGAGCCGCATCGCCATGGGCGAGCAGGAGGTGCTCCGACGCCTCGCGCGCCTGAAGGAGGGCGAGATCGTTCGCCAGCTCTCGGCGATCTTCGACACCCGCGCGCTGGGCTACGAGAGCAGCCTGGTCGCCGCGCGCTACCCCGACGACCGCCTCTTCGAGGCCGCCCGCCTCGTCGGCGGCCACCCCGGCGTGAGCCACAACTACCGCCGCACCCACGCGTTCAACCTCTGGTACACGCTGGCCGTCGAGCCCGGCTCGCGGCTCGGCCTGGAGCCGACCATGGAGCGCCTGGCGGAGGCCACCCGGGCCGAGTCGATGCGCCTGCTGCCGACGCTCAAGCTCTACAAGATCAACGTGCAGCTCGACATGACCGGCACCGTGGCCACCGACGCCAAGGAGGAGGCGCCGCGGCCGGTGCCGACGCGCGGCGACGGCGTGCTGCCGACCGAGGGCGACATGCGGATGATCGAGATCCTGCAGCGCGACCTGCCGGTGGAGCCGCGCCCCTTCGACGTCTGGGCGGCAGAGGCCGGCGTGACGGTCGACGAGCTGCTGGAGGCCGCGCGCGTGTTCGTCGAGCGCCACTACATGCGCCGCTTCGCCGCGGTCCTCAACCACCGCAAGGCCGGCTTCGGCGCCAACGGCATGGCGGTCTGGAAGGTGCCCGAGGAGGAGCTCGACGAGCTCGGGCCGCGCATGGCCGCCTTCAAGGCCGTCTCGCACTGCTACAAGCGCCCGACCTACCCCGACTGGCCGTACAGCATCTTCACGATGGTCCACGCGCGGTCGAAGGAGGCCTGCGAGGACGCGATCGCGGCGATCGCGGAGGAGACCGGCATCACCGACCCCGGCCGGCGCGCCGTCCTCTACTCGACCTACGAGTTCAAGAAGATCCGGCTCCTGTACTTCACGCCGGACTACCGCGACTGGGAGGACCGGGCGCTCGCCGGCGAGCCCCTCCCCCGATGGGGATCGCAGTAAGCCGCAGCGCGGAGCTCTTCGCGCGCGCCCAGGGGGTCCTCGTCGGCGGGGTCAACTCGCCGGTCCGCGCCATGCGGGCCATCGGCCGCGACCCGGTCTTCATCGCCCGCGCCGAGGGGCCGTACGTGTGGGACGCCGACGGCGCCCGCTACGTCGACTTCCTCGCCACCTGGGGCCCGGCGATCCTGGGCCACGCGCCGCCGCCCGTGCTGCGGGCGCTGGAGGAGGCGCTGCCGCTGGGCACCTCCTACGGGGCGCCGACCGAGCGCGAGGTGCGCTTCGCCGAGGCCGTGATCGACGCGTTCCCGTCTGTCGAGCGCCTGCGGATGACCTCGTCCGGCAGCGAGGCCGTGATGGGCGCCCTGCGGCTGGCCCGCGCGGCGACGGGCCGCGAGCCGGTGGTGAAGGTCGCCGGCGGTTACCACGGCGCCATCGACGGCCTGCTGGCCGAGGCCGGGAGCGGCCTCACCACCCTCGGCGTCCCCTCGAGCCCGGGCGTGACGGCGGCCGCCACCGCCGCGACGCGCATCGTGCCCTACAACGACCCGGCGGCGGCCGCGGCGGCGCTCGACGGCGCGGCCGCGATGATCGTCGAGCCGGTCGCCGGGAACATGGGCGTGGTGCCGCCCGACGACGGCTACCTGGCCGCCCTGCGGGCGGCGTGCGACCGCGCCGGCGCGCTGCTGATCCTGGACGAGGTCATCACGGGCTTCCGCGTCGCCCGCGGCGGCGCCCAGGAGCGCTACGGCGTGCGCGCCGACATCACCTGCTTCGGGAAGGTCATCGGCGGCGGCCTGCCCGTCGGCGCCTTCGGCGGGCGCGCCGACGTGATGGCCGAGCTCGCGCCGGAGGGCCCCTGCTACCAGGCCGGCACGCTGTCCGGGAACCCGCTCGCCACCGCCGCGGGGCTCGCCGTGCTGGCCGAGCTCGCCGGCGACGGCGTCTACGCGCGGCTGGAGGAGCGCGGCGCCGAGCTGGAGGACGCCCTGCGGGCCAGCGGCGCGCCGGTGACGATCAACCGGGTCGGCTCGATGCTGACCCCGTTCTTCGCCGAGGGGCCGGTGATCGATCACGCCGCCGCGACCCGCAGCGACACCGCCGCCTACGGCGCCTTCGCGCGCGCGCTGCTGGACGGAGGGGTCTACCCGCCGCCCTCGCAGTACGAGGCGTGGTTCGTGGGCCTGGGCCACGGCGACGGCGAGCTGGCGGCGGCGCGCGAGGCCTTCGCCCGCGCCGCCGGGGCAACGTGAGGTCGGTCCTCGCCCAGGAGCCCGCGCTCGCCGCCGAGCTGGTCGAGCCCGAGGCCGCGCCCCTGCTGGCGCCGCTGGTGGCGCCGCCGCTCACGATCGAGCAGGCGGCCGGGCTCGACCTGATCCTGGAGGGCTTCCTGCTGCACCACGGGCGCCCCCGGCATCTCGCCCCGAGCGAGCGGGGCCGCGAGGTGCTGGCCGGCGACTACTGCTACGCCCACGGGCTGGTGCGGATGGCCGCCGCCGGGGACCTCTTCGTGATCGAGGCCCTGGCCGACCTGATCGCCCTGGGCGCGGGCCTCGTCGCCTCGGGCGGGCGCGAGGAGCTCGCCCCGCTGTGGCGCGCGACCGCCGCCGCGATCGCCGCCCGCGGCGCGCCGGACGCCGACGCCGTCGCGGCCCGGCTGGTGGCGGCGAAGGACCTCCTGCGCACGGAGGGCGACGCAGCGGGCCTCGCCGAGGTCGCCGCCCTGCTGCCGCCGACGCCCGAGCTGGAGGAGGCCCTGCGGACGTGAGGGACCTGCGCGACTGGATCGCCCGGCTCGAGCGCGACGGCGACCTCGCCCGCGTCGCGGCGCGGGTCGACCCGCGCCTCGAGGTCACCGAGATCGCCGACCGGATGGTCAAGGCCGACGGCCCGGCGCTGCTGTTCACGGATGTCGCCGGGTCAGACCTGCCGGTGCTGATCAACCAGTTCGGCACCGAGGCGCGGATGTGCGCGGCCCTGGGCACCGAGTCGCTGGACGCGCTCGGGGAGCGCATCGAGTCGCTGATGGACCTGCAGCCGCCCCAAGGCGTGGTGGCCAAGGTGCGCGCGCTGGGCCGGCTGCGCGAGCTGGCCTCGTTCTCGTCGAAGCCGGTCCGCGAGGGCCCGTGCCAGGAGGTCTGGCTCGACGAGCCGGACCTCGACCGCCTGCCGATCCTCACCTGCTGGCCGGACGACGGCGGCCCCTTCATCACGCTGCCGCTCGTCTTCAGCCGCGACCCGGTCACCGGCGCGCGCAACTGCGGCATGTACCGCATCCAGAAGCTCGACCGGCGCACGGCGATGATGCACTGGCAGATCCACAAGGACGGCGCGGCCCACCTGCGCGACTCCAGGGGGCGGGTGCCGGTCGCGGTTGCGATCGGCACCCACCCGGCCACGACCTACTCGGCCTCGGCGCCGCTGCCGCCCGGGATCGACGAGATGATCTTCGCCGGCTTCCTGCGCGGCCGCAGCGTGGAGATGGTGCCCTGCCGGACGGTCGACCTCGAGGTGCCGGCCGAGTCGGAGGTGGTGCTGGAGGGCTACGTCGACGCCACCGACCTGCGCCCCGAGGGCCCCTTCGGCGACCACACGGGCTTCTACACGCCGGTCGACGACTACCCGACCTTCCACCTCACCGGCATGTCGATGCGCCACGACGCGATCTACGCGACCACGATCGTCGGCCCGCCGCCAATGGAGGACTTCCAGCTCGGCAAGGCCACCGAGCGCCTCTTCCTGCCGGTGATCCGCATGACCCTGCCCGACCTCGTGGACATGAACCTGCCGCTGGAGGGGGTCTTCCACAACTGCGCGATCGTCTCGGTGCGCAAGCGCTACCCCGGCCACGCGAAGAAGCTGATGAGCGCGATCTGGGGGCTCGGGCTGCTGTCGCTGAGCCGCTGCGTGGTGGTGGTGGACCACGACGTGGACGTCCAGGACCTCTCGGCCGTCGCGTTCCAGGCCTTCTCGAACGTCGACGCCGGCCGCGACATGCTGGTCGTCGAGGGGCCGGTCGACGCCCTCGACCACGCCGCCCCCTACTTCGCCTACGGCGCCAAGGTGGGCTTCGACGCGACGCGCAAGTGGCCCGGCGAGGGCGTGGTGCGGCCCTGGCCGGACCCCATCGTCATGAGCGACGAGGTGCGCGCCCTGGTCGACCGCAGGTGGGCTGAGTACGGCCTCCAGAAAGGGACGTCCGGCCCCCGCCGGTCTCGTTGAAAAGCGCCCTCCCGTCGGGTTGAATCCCGGGCGCCGGACGATCCGGCCGGAGGACGACCGCCGAAGGGGTCTGGGTTTGGCTGACGGCCAGGGGGACGGCAACGGAGGACGGTACACCGGGCCGGTCGCGAGCGATGCGGCGCCCGAGCCGGATCCCCACGACGACCCGGCCTACGTCACCCGGACGAAGTTCCTGAGCGGGGTCGCCCTCGTGACCGGCGGCGTCCTGACCGCCGCGATCCTCGTGCCCGTGGTGGGCTTCGCGGTCGCCGAGTCGGTGCAGGCGGAGGAGTGGCAGTGGGTCGACGTCGGCCCGATGTCCGACTTCCCCGACGGCCAGGTCACCTCGATCGCCGTCTCGGGCCCGTCGCCCGAGTCAAACCGCCGCGCCTACGTGCGGAACAAGGACCAGGCGATCATCGCCATCTGGAACCGCTGCGCCCACCTGGGCTGCCCGGTGGCGTACTCGCCCGGCGGCGACGTCTACTCCTGCCCCTGCCACGGCGGCGCCTACAACTCGCTCGGCCTGGTCACGGCCGGCCCGCCGCCGCGCCCGCTCGACCGCTTCGACGTGAAGATCGTGACCGCCCAGGGCCAGGAGGTCGCGAAGATGGAGACGCCGGCCCAGGGCTGCCCCGTCACCGGCGCCAAGCCCACCGACCGCCTGTTGCTCGGCCGCGCCTTCTCCATCAGCGCGAGCCAGCAGCCCTATGAGCTGAAGGGCCCCGGCGAGCCCGTGACCGGCGTCCTGGCCAACCTCTACCCCTTCTAGCGAGGCGCTCGTGGCGACCAAGGACATCGGCCCCAAGAGCCCCGTCATCAAGGCCGGGGAGGCGACGCTCGACTACGTCGACGACCGCTCGGGGGCGAAGACCGGCTTCCGGTGGTTCCTGTTCCGGAACGTCCCCGCCGAGACGAGCTGGTTCCAGACACTGGGCTTCACCGCCATGGCCCTCTTCGGCCTCCAGGCGGTCACCGGGATCTTCCTCGCGATGTACTACCAGCCGGACCCCAACTCGGCCTACCAGTCGATCGACTCGATCACGAACGACGTCACCTGGGGCTGGCTGGTGCGCGGCATGCACAAGTGGGGCGCCAGCGCGATGATCGTCGCGGTCTTCCTCCACATGGGCCGCGTCTTCTTCTTCGGCGCCTACAAGTACCCCCGCGAGCTGACCTGGGTCACCGGGGCCCTGCTGCTGATCCTGACGATGTTCATGGGCCTCACCGGCTACCTGCTGGTGTGGGATCAGAAGGCCTACTGGGCGACCGTCGTCGCGGTGAACATCACCGCGAGCGCCCCGGTCATCGGCCCCTACATCGCGGACATCCTGCGCGACGGCCCCGAGTTCGGCGCGACGACGCTCTCGCGCTTCTACTCGATACACATGCTCGTGATACCGATCGGGATAGCCACCTTCATCGGGATACACCTCTTCTTCATCACGAAGTTGGGCATCGCCGAGCCCCCGTACAGCAAGCGCCGCCTGGCGGTCGAGCGCGCGGAGGAGGACGCGCGGCGCGCAGCCGAGCGCGAGCGCCTGCCCTACGGGCGGCGCGAGGTGCCCGCGGACGCGCCCGCCCCGGCGCGCGCCGAGGGGACGCCGTGAACCACGGCCAGAAGGAGTACTACAAGCGCGACTACGCGGCCGCGAAGGCCGCGGGCAAGCCGTTCTTCCCGTACGCGGTCTACAAGGACCTGCTGATCGCCAGCCTCGCGATCGGGATCGTGATCGCGCTGGCCATCTGGCAGCGGGTCGAGGTGGGCGAGCCGGTCAACCCGGCGAGCACCGACTTCGTGCCGCGGCCCGAGTGGTACTTCCTCTTCCTCTTCGAGCTCCTGAGGATCTTCAAGGGCCAGAACGCCCTGACGCCGGTGATCATGGCGACGTTCATCATCCCGAACATCCTCATGGCGCTGCTGATCCTGACCCCGTTCATCGACCGAGGCCCGGAGCGGCGCATCCAACGCCGGCCGATCGCCCTGATCACCGCGGTCGCGGTCATCTTCTTCCTCGCGTACCTCACCAAGCAGGGCGCCGAGGCCCCCGAGGGGCTCGGCACCGGCGGCACGCTGCCGCTGAAGGGCCTCGACCAGGACCCGGCGGCGCAGGCGGGATCGGAGCTCTTCCTCACCAACGGCTGCACCAGCTGCCATACCATCGCCGGGGTCGGCGCGCCGGGGCCCGGGCCGAACCTGACCGACGAGGGCACGAAGGGCCACCCGCCCGAGTTCTACGAGGGCTTCCTCAAGGACCCGCCGGGCAACATCATGCCCAACTTCACGAGCTTCACCCCCGAGCAGTACCAGCAGCTCGGCACCTTCCTCAGCGGCCTCGGGACGAAGTACACGCAGTAGGGCCCCCGCGCCGCAGCTACCATCGGTGGTCATGAAGAGGGTCTTCCTCGGAGTCACCGGAGCGAGCGGGGCCCTCTACGCCGGGGCGGCCCTGCGGGCCCTGACCGGGTCCGGTTGCGAGGTGGGGCTCTGCGTGAGCGACGCCGGCGCGCACGTCATCAGCCACGAGATCCTCGAGGCCGGCCCGCGGCCGCCCGACGACCCGGCCCTCGCCGTCGCGACCTTCGTCGAGCGCTTCGCCGTCCCGCCGGGCGACGTGACCGTGCTGGGGCTGAACGACCTGACCGCCCCCTTCGCCTCGGGCTCGTCCCTCGCGCCGGCCGCGCTGATCGCGCCGTGCTCGGGCTCCACCCTGGGGGCGATCGCCAACGGCGCATCGCGCAACCTCATCCACCGTTGCGCCGACGTGATGCTCAAGGAGCGCCGCCGCCTGGTGCTGGTGACCCGCGAGGCGCCGCTCAGCCTGATCGCGATCGAGAACATGGCCGCCGTCACCCGCGCCGGGGCGGTGGTGCTGCCGGCCTCGCCGGGCTTCTACGGCCTGCCGCGCTCGCTCGACGACCTCGTGGACTTCGTGGTCGCGAAGGCGCTCGACCACCTCGGCGTCGAGCACGAGCTCATCGCCCGCTGGGGCGAGCCGGACCGGGCCCGATGACGGCGGGGACGCTCCGGCCGGCCGAGGTGCGGGCGATGTTCGACCGCATCGCGCCGCGCTACGACCTGCTGAACCGCACCATGACGGCCGGCCTCGACGGGCGCTGGCGACGGGCGGCCGCCGCGGCCGCCGACCTCGCCGCGGGCGACCGGGCGCTCGACGTCTGCTGCGGCACCGGCGACCTCACCCTGGAGCTCGCCGACCGCACCACCACGTCCGGCCGCGCCGTGGGCGTCGACTTCGCCGAGGAGATGGTGGCGCGAGCGCGCGACAAGGCGGCGCGGCGCTGGAGCGCGGCCGAGTTCCAGGTCGCCGACGCCCTCGCGCTGCCGTTCGACGACGGCGCGTTCGACGCGGCCACGGTGGCCTTCGGCATCCGCAACGTCGCCGACCTCGACGCCGGCCTGGCCGAGATGGCGCGCGTGGTGCGCCCCGGCGGGCGCGTGGTCGTGCTCGAGATCACCACCCCGGCCCACCTGCGCCGCTTCTACGGGGTCTGGTTCGACCGGGCGATCCCGCGCCTGGGGCGGCTGCTCGGCCGCGACGGCGCCGCCTACGCCTACCTGCCGGCGTCGGTTCGCCGCTTCCCCGAGCCGCCGGAGCTGGCCGGGCGCATGGCCGCGGCCGGGCTCACCGACGTGCGCTGGCGCGGCCTGGCCGGCGGGATCGTGGCGCTGCACCACGGGGCCGTGCGGTGACGTCGGCGCCCACCCTGGCCGCCGTGCGGCCGCTCGTGCCGGTGCTGTCGCTCTGCGAGCAGCGCTTGCGCCAGGCGGTCGACGGCCACGCCCTCGAGGTGGTCCGGCCGGCGACCGACACCCTCGCCGCCGGTGGCAAGCGGGTGCGGCCGCTGCTGGTCTTCTGCGCCGCCCCGCGCCCCGCCCTCGAGGACCCGGCCACCCTCGAGCACCTGCTCTCGGCCGCCGCGGCCGTGGAGCTGGTCCACATGGCCACGCTGGTGCACGACGACCTGCTCGACGGCGCCACCATGCGACGCGGCCGGCCCACCGTCGCCGAGGAGCTCGGCGCCGAGCGTGCCGTCAGCACCGGCGACTTCCTCTTCGCCCGCGCCTTCGCCGAGCTCACCCGCACCCGCTCGGCGCCGGCGGTGCAGGCGCTCGCCGGCGCCGCGCTCGACCTCTCCCAGGGCGAGATGGACCAGGGCCGCGCCGCCTTCGACCTCACCCTGACCGAGGGGGACTACCTCGCCCGCTGCCGGCGCAAGACGGCCGCGCTCTTCTCGGTCGCCTGCCGCCTGGGGGCCCTGATCGGCGGCGCCGGCCCGGAGGCGATCGAGCGGCTGGCGGCCTTCGGCGAGAACGTCGGGATGGCCTTCCAGATCTTCGACGACATCCTCGACCTCGCCGGGGCGCCGGCGTCGACGGGCAAGCGCCGCGGCACCGACCTCTGCGACGGCACCGTCACCCTGCCGGTGATCATCGCCATGCAGCTCGAGCCCGGCCTGCGCCCCCACGTGGCCGACGCCTGCCAGGGCCCGGGGCTGGAGGAGCTCTGCGACCGCCTCGCCGCCCACCCGGCGCTCGAGATCGCCCGCGAGCGGGCGCTGGCCTTCGTGGCCGCCGCCCGGCGGGCGATCGGCGAGGGCCCCTGCGACGGCGCCGACGTGGCGGCGCTCCGCGAGATCGCCGACGGCGTGGTGGACCGCTTCTCGTGAGCGCCGCGGCGGACCGCCTCGCGGCGCTGCTGCGCGCCCGCGACCCGCTGGCCGCCGCCCGCGCGGCCGGCGTCGCGCCGGTCGCGGCCGTCCTCGTGGAGCGCGGGCCGGCGCCGGCCGCATGGCTGGTCGACGGCGACGAGGAGCGGCCCGTGGCCGAGCACGCCGCCGCCCACGCCGCCGGGCGGCCGAGCGAGGCCGCCGTGGCCTACGGCGCCGGGCACGAGCCCGATGCGGTCGCCGAGCGGATCGCCGCCCTCGCCCGCCTCGCCGCCCAGAGCGGCCTGCTGCGCGCCGTCTGCCCGGTCCCGGGCGACGGCACCGAGGACCGCCCGGGCTCGTGGGGCGTCGAGGACCTGACGGTCGTCGCCGTGTGCCGCCTGGCGCTGCCCGAGGGCGTCGCCGTGCGGCCCCACTGGCGCCGCCTGGGCCCGGCCGCCTGCCAGGTGGCGGTGGCCTTCGGCGCCACCGGGTGGCGCATCCCCGAGGACGACCGCGCCGACGCCGCCCACCTGGCGGCCGCCGTCGGCGCCGAGGCGGTGAGCCCGTGAGGCGGCTGCGCGTGGGGCGGATCTCGCTGCTCAACATGTACCCGATCTACCACGGGCTGGAGCGGACGGCCGACCCGATGCTGTCGTTCACCGACGGCGTGCCCACCGCCCTGAACCGGGCCCTGCTGCGGGGCGAGCTGGACGTCTCGGCCATGTCCTCGATCGAGTACGCCCGCCACGCCGGGGAGCTGACCCTGGTGCCGGTGGCGTCCATCACCGCCGACGGCGCCGTCGACTCGATCCAGCTCTTCTCGCGGGTGCCCTTCGACGAGGTCCGCACGGTCGCGGTGACGCCGCACAGCGCGACCTCGGTGGCGCTGCTGCGCATCCTGCTCGGGCCGGGCGAGCCCTTCACGGTCCTGGCCGATCCGCCCCGGGCCGCCCTGGAGCGGGTCGACGGGGTGCTGCTGATCGGCGACGAGGCCCTGGTGGGGCTCCGCGAGGACATCGCGCCGCACCGCACCGACCTGGGCGCGCGCTGGCGCGAGCGCACCGGGCGACCGATGGTCTTCGCGGTGTGGGCGGCGCGCGCCGAGGCGGCACACGAGCGCTCCGAGGCGCTCGCCGACCTGGCGACGATCCTGAGCGACGTTCGCGCGGCGTACCTCGCCGATCCCGAGGCGGTGGTGGCCGCGGCGGCCGAGCGCTTCCCCTTCCCGCCGGACTTCATCCGCGCCTACTTCACCCGCCTGCGCTACGAGTTCGGCCCCGCCGAGCGGCTCGGGCTCGAGGCCTTCCTGCGGCTGGCGCGCGAGTGCGGCGAGCTCGACGCGGTCCCGCGCCTGGCGGCGTAACATCGCCCCCGTGACGACCGTGGCCCCCGGCCCCCGCAGCACCGACCGGACCGCCGAGATCCTCGAGCGGGTCGTCGCCGGCGCGCGCATGACCGACGACGAGGCCCTGGAGGTCCTGGCCTCGCGCGACCTGGTCGCGGCGGGCGAGGCGGCCTCGCGCGTGCGCGACGCGCAGAACGACCCGGGCGTCGTGACGTTCGTGGTCGACCGCAACGTCAACTACACGAACTTCTGCATCACCGACTGCGACTTCTGCGCCTTCTACCGGCGTCCGATGGACCCCGAGGGGTACGTGCTCCCCAAGTCGGTGCTGTTCCGGAAGATCGAGGAGACGCTCGACCTCGGCGGCACGGCGCTGCTGCTGCAGGGCGGGCACCACCCGAACCTGCGGATCGAGTGGTACGAGGACCTCTTCGGCGACATCAAGGCGCGCTACCCGATCCACCTGCACGCCCTCTCGCCCTCCGAGGTGCTGCACATCGCTCACGTCTCGCGCATCGGCCTCGAGGAGACGATGGCCCGGCTGCGGGCCGCCGGCCACGACTCGCTGCCCGGCGGCGGCGCCGAGATCCTGGTCGATCGCGTGCGCACCATCATCTCGCCGATCAAGACCACCTCCGACGAGTGGCTGGGGATCATGCGGGCGGCCCACCGCCTCGGCATGAGCACCACCGCCACCATGATGTGGGGTCACGTCGAGACGCTGGACGAACGGATCGAGCACCTGCGGCGGATCCGCCAGCTGCAGGACGAGATGCACGGCTTCCGTGCCTTCATCAGCTGGACGTTCCAGCCCGACAACACGGAGCTGGCGCAGCAGGTGACGTGGTATCCGACCAGCTTCGACTACCTGCTGATGCAGGCGGTCAGCCGCATCTACCTCGACAACGTCGACCACATCCAGAGCTCGTGGGTGACGCAGGGCATCAAGATCGGTCAGGTGGCGCTGTTCTACGGCGCCGACGACATGGGCTCGATCATGATCGAGGAGAACGTGGTCTCGGCCGCGGGCACGACCCATCGGGCGGGTGTCGACGACTTCCTGCACACGATCCGCAACGCGGGCTTCCGGCCGTCGCAGCGAGACACGCTGTACCGGACCGTGCGCGACTTCCCGCTCGCTCTTGCCCATCGCCGACACGG
>DATLLV010000182.1:0-25899 GCA_035537655.1 Miltoncostaeaceae bacterium | reverse complement strand
TTCCTCTGGCGGAAGGAGAAGCCCGACTCGGGCGGCGCCGGGCGCTGGCGCGGCGGCAACGGCGCGGAGCTGGCCTTCGTGCCCCACCGCACCGACGGCATCAACCTCATCACGATCACCAGCGAGGTGGCCGTGCCCGGGCCGGGCATCTTCGGCGGCTACCCGTCGTCGACTAACAGCTTCGCCCTGGTCCACGACGCCAAGGTCGCCGACCAGATCGCCGCCAGCGGCCGCATGCCCGGCGACCTGGACGAGCTGAGCGGCGAGGTCGACCTGGTGCCGGCGAAGAGCTTCGACCGCCGGCCGACGCCCGACGACGTCTGGGTGTTCGCCTGGGCCGGCAGCTCGGGCTACGGCGACCCCCTCCAGCGCGAGCCGGAGCGGGTGGCCGAGGACGTCGCCGCCGGGCGCGTCACCGCCGAGTGGGCCGAGCGCGCCTACGGCGTCGTGCTGGCCGTGGACGGCGCGGTCGACCAGCACGCCACGGCGACGCGCCGGCTGGAGATCCTCACCGAGCGCCTCGAGGGCGTGGCGCCGCGCGGCGAGCGCGGCGCCGCCGCCGGCGAGGGCGGGGCCCAGCGCCTGACCGAGTACCTCGAGGTCGTCGACGGCGAGGTGCGCAGCGCGCCCTCGGGGCGCAGCCTGGGCCCGGCGTCCGAGAACTACAAGCTCGGGCTGGTGATCCGCGAGCTGCCCCTCACCGAGGCCAACCCCAACGTGCGCGACCCGGCCATCTACACGGACAACAAGGTGGTCTTCCGGCAGCTCGTCGACCCCGAGACCGGCACGCTCGTCGCCACCGAGATCGCCGTGGACGACGAGCCGCCCCAGCGCGACTCGACGCTCGCGTGAGTCGGGTAGGATCGCCTTCGATCAAACGTTTGTTTGAATAACGGCGAGCGGCGAGGCGGAGGACCGGCGTGGACTTCAGGTTCAGCAGCGAGGAGGACGACTTCCGGCGCACCGTGCGCGACTGGGTCGAGGCCAAGTACCCGAAGCTCAAGGCCAACGAGCTCGAGGGGCACGAGGACCACGACGGCTCGAACTTCCCGCGCGAGCTCTGGGACGACCTGGCGGCGGCGGGCTTCTTCGGCATCGGCATCGACGAGGAGCACGGCGGCCAGGGCGGCGGCGCGGTCATCCAGTCGATCTTCATGGAGGAGATCGCGCGCAGCCTCGCCGGCCTGAGCTGGCTCTGGGGCGTCACCTCGTTCAACGCCAAGTCGATCCAGGCGTTCGGCTCGGACGAGCTGAAGGCCGAGTTCATCCCCAAGCTGGTCACGGGCGAGATCAACGTCGCGATCGCCGTGACCGAGCCCTCGGGCGGCACCGACCTGCTGGGCGCGATGCGCACGACGGCCACGCCCGACGGCGACGGCTACCGCGTCAACGGCGCCAAGATCTGGTCGACCATGGCCCACGTGGCCGACTACCTGCTGCTGCTGGCCACGACCTCGAGCGACCCCGAGAAGCCGGCCCGCGGCAAGACCCTGTTCCTGGTCGACGCCAGGCAGGACGGCGTGGTCGCGCGGCCCATCCCCAAGCTGGGCATGCGCTGCGTGGGCTCCTGCGAGGTGCAGCTCGACGACGCCTGGGTGCCGGCGAACCGGGTGATCGGCGAGGTGGACAAGGGCTGGTACCACCTGCTCACCACGCTCAACAACGAGCGCATCCTGGTCGCCGCCCTCTGCACCGGGGTGCTGCGCGGCGTGCTGGAGGACTCGATCGCCTACGCCAACGAGCGCGAGGCGTTCGGCCGCACGATCGCCCGCTTCCAGACGGTCTCGAACTGGATCGCCGACATGGCGATGAACCTCGCCCAGGCCGAGCTGCTGACCTACAAGGCGGCCTGGATGTACGACGAGGGCATGGACTGCGGCATCGAGTCCTCGACCGCGAAGGCCCTCTGCTCCGAGATGGCCACCGACGCGGCCGACCGCGGCATCCAGATCCTGGGCGGCATGGGCTACTCGCAGGAGTTCAACATGCAGCGCTACTGGCGCGACGTGCGGCTGTACCAGATCGGCCCGATCACGAACCAGATGGTGCGCAACCTGGTGGCCGAGAGCGTCGGGTTGCCGCGGGCGTTCTGATGGCCGACCGCGACGCGATCGCCGAGCTGTTCTCGGCCTACGGGGCCGCGAACGACCTGCGCGACGCCGGCCTGATCGGCGAGTGCTTCACCGCCGACGGCGCCTTCACCCTCCACATCGCCGGCGCCGACTCCCTCGGCCCGCTGGCGCCGCGCGACGCGCTGCTGGAGTTCTTCGGCGCCGCCTTCGCCGCCCAGAGCGACCAGCGCCGCCACGTGGTCACGAACCTGCGACTGGTGGAGGACGGCTCCGACGGGGCGCGCGCCGAGGCCTACCTCACCCTGATCGTCACCGACGGCGCCGCCACGGCCCTCAAGAGCGCCGGCCGCTACGAGACGGTGGTCGTGCGCGAGGCCGGCGGCTGGCGCTTCCGCGAGATGGTCCTCCACCTGGACAGCCCCTTCTAGGAGGCCGCCGTCCAGCCCACCGGCCGCGACCTCTGGAGCCGGCGCGTCGCCGCGACGCCCGACCGGCCGTTCCTGCGCTCCGAGGGCCGCACGCGCACCTTCGCCGAGACCGACGCGGCCGTGCGCGAGCTGGCGCGCGGGCTGGCCGCGCTCGGCGCCGGCCCCGGGGTGCGGGTGCTGGTGGGGCTCTCCAACCGGCCCGAGACGGTGCCGCTGCAGCTGGCCCTGCAGCGGGTGGGCGCGGTGCACGTGCCCCTGCTCGGGGGGCTCACCTTCGAGGAGCTCGCCTTCCAGATGGAGCACTCCGAGGCCGGGATCCTGATCGCCGACGACCCGGTGGCGGCCACGCTGCTCGCGCGCCGCGACGAGTGGCCGCGCGAGATGCGGACCGTGCTCGGCGCAGCCGGGCTCGGGTCGCTTGCGGTCGCCGAGGGCCCCGACCCGCCCGATCCGCCCGGGTACGACGAGGACTCGACCGTCGCGATCCTCTACACCTCGGGCAGCACCGGCCGGCCCAAGGGCGTGGTGCTGCCGAGCGGCTCGTTCTACAGCTGCGGCGAGGCCTTCGCCGACCGCTACGGCGTCGGCCCGGACGACAACGTCTTCCTGCCCACGCCGCTGGCCCACGCCGTCGGCGCCCTGACCGACCAGTCGATGGCGCTGCACGCCGGGTGCCGCCTGACGGTGGTCGACCGCTTCAGCCCGGGCGAGTTCTGGGGCCAGGTGGCCGAGAGCGGGGCGACGGTCGCGATCCTCTTCCCCGCCCACCTCAACCTGCTGCTCGAGGTCGAGTCCGCCGGCCCGCCGCGGGGCGAGTCGCCGCTGCGGCTGGTCATCACCCACGCGTGGCACGAGGCCTTCCGCGAGCGCTTCGGCGTGGAGCTGGCGGTCGTCTGGGGCATGACCGAGACCGGGGCGCTCTCGGTGGGCGGCGACCCGGGCGAGCGGGGCGGCGAGGGCTTCGTGGGGCGGCCGATGCTCGGCGTGGACGTCGACGTGGTCGACGAGGAGCTGCGGCCGCTGCCGCCCCGCGCGGTGGGCGAGATCCGGCTGCGCCACCGCCACGTCATGACCGGCTACCTGAAGAACCCCGAGGCCACCGCGGCCACGCTGGTCGACGGCTGGATCCGCTCGGGCGACCTGGGCTTCCTCGACGATGCCGGCGCGCTGCACTTCGCCGGCCGGCTGAAGAACGTCATCAAGCGCTCGGGCGAGAACATCAGCGCCGAGGAGGTCGAGGCGGCCCTCGAGGCCCACCCCGACGTCGCCGAGGCGCTGGTCGTGGGGGTGCCGGACCGGCTGCGCACCGAGGAGGTCGGGGCGGTCGTGGTGGCGCGGGCCGGCGCGGCGCTCGACCCGGGTGCTCTGGTCGACGCGCTCGCCGGGCGGCTCGCCCGCTGGAAGCTGCCCCGCTACGTCGCCGTGACCGCCGAGCCGCTGCCGCGCCTTGGCAACGGCAAGATCGATCGCGTCGGCGCCCGGCGCCTGGTGGAGCCGGGGCGCGCCTGGGACCGCGAGGGCGCCCCCGCGCCGCCGTGACCGCGCCCGACGCTCTCACGCCCGAGGGGCTCACCCCGCTGCTGCGCGAGCGGCTGGGCCCGGAGGCGCGGTGCCGGTCGGTCGTCCGCGGGCCGCTGGGCAACGGCCAGGAGACCTGGTTCGTGGAGGTCGAGGGGGCCGGCCCGCCGGGCGGGCTGGTGCTGCGCCGCAGCGCCGAGGGCGGCACGCTGCCCTGGACCGACCGGGCGGCCGAGTTCGCGGTGCTGCGGGCGGTGGGGTCGCACGGCCTGCCCGTCCCGGCCGCCCTGTGGCTCGAGGACGAGCCGTCCTCGCTCGGCCGGGCCTACTTCGTCATGGAGCGCGCCCGGGGCGAGCCCCTGGGCCGGGCCGACGCCGGGGCGCGGCGCGCCGTGGCGACCCAGCTCGGCCAGGTCCTGGCCCGGCTGCACCGCCTGCCCCAGGAGGGCCTGGCGCCCGCGGCCGCCCGGCCCGCCGACGGTCCGGCCGGAGCGCGCGCGGAGCTCGCCCGCTGGGGCGCGCGCTACGAGGCCGTGCGCCCGCCCGGGGTGCCGATGCTGGGCGCGCTGCTGGCGTGGCTCGAGGGCAGCGTCCCGCTCGAGCCGGCGCCGGCCGTCCTGCTGTGGGGAGACCCGGGGCCGCACAACGTGCTGGTCGAGGGCGCGCGCGTCTCGGCGCTGCTCGACTGGGAGCTCTCGCACGTCGGCCACCCGCTCGACGACCTCGGCGCCGCGGTCTGGGCCTGCGCCGGCGCGCTCGACCCCGAGCTGGTCGTCCGCGCCTACGCGGAGGCCGGCGGCGGGGCGGTCGACCGCGGGGCGCTGGCCTGGTTCGAGTGCCTGGCCTGCGCCAGCCGCTCGGTGATGCTGCTGGCCGGGAACCGGGCCTACGCCGAGGGGCGCACCGCCCGGCCGGCGATCGCCGGCCTCGGGCTGGAGCTGCTGGCGTCGAACCTCGAGCGGGCGGCCCGGGCGGCCGGCTGGCCCCAGGCCCCGCCCGCCGAGGCGCCGCCCGCGGTCGGTCCGGCGGCGGGCCCCTCGCCCACCGGGCCCGAGATCGCCCGCGGGGTGGGCCGCTTCCTGGCCGAGGAGGTGCTGCCCGCGCTCGACGACCGCGCCCTGCGCCAGGGCGTCAAGGTCGCCGCGGCGCTGGCCGAGACCGCCGCCCTGCGCGCCGAGATCGAGCCGGCCGTGGCGGCGCGCCGCGAGGCCGCCGACCGAGCCCTGCTCGCCGAGCTCGACGGCGCCGGGGTCGAGGCGCCCGGCCTGGAGGCCGCCGCCGTGCGGGTGGAGCGCGAGGAGGCCCTGGCCGGGTGGCGCCCGCGGGTGCGCGCCCACCTGGTCGCCGACCTCGCGCTGAGCCGCACACTGATCGCCCCGCTGCACCGGCTCTACGCCCCGCGCGGCGACCGCCCGGGGTAGGGTTCGGCCACCTACCAATCGTTTGGTCGAAGAAGGGGGGCGGCATGGGTCGGACCGAGCCCGGCGGCTACTCGACGCGGTGGACCCCGCCGAGCTACACCGTCGACGAGAGCGGCAAGGTCGTCGGCGGCTACCGCCCCGAGGGCCCCAACAACTGGGGCCGCTGGGGCGACGACGACCAGCGCGGCACCCAGAACCTGATCGGACCGGCCGAGCGCGTGGCCGCCGCCGGCCTGGTGCGCACGGGGAAGGTCTTCTCGCTCGCCCTGCCGATCGACCGGACGGCGCCCTCGCTCTCGTCCCGGCCCGCGCCCATGCTGCTGCCGCTGATGACCGGCAGCGACGCGGTCGTGGGGAGCCCCTACAACGAGGCGGCCCCGGGCTTCCAGTGGTCCGACGACATGCTGCAGATGCCGACCCAGGGCTCCACCCAGTGGGACGCCTTCGGCCACGTGATGTGGCAGGACACGATGTACAACGGCTACTGGGCCGGGAACATGACCACCCTCGGCGGCGGCCGGGTGCTGGGCATCGACCACCACCGCGAGAGCTTCGTGGGCCGGGGGGTGCTCGTCGACGTGCCGCGCGTCCAGGGGCTCGACGCCTGCCCCGACAACCAGGTCATCGGCCCCGACCTGCTCGACGCGGCGCTCGAGGCCCAGGGCACCGAGCTGCTGCCCGGCGACATGCTGCTGGTGCGGACCGGCCACCTGGCCCGGTGGTGGTCGCTGACCGACGCGGACGACCGCGACGCCTACTTCATGGCCTCCCCCGGCGTGGGCCGCGACGCCATCCCCTGGCTGCACGAGCGCTCGGTGTCGGCGCTGGCCACCGACACGCTCGGCGCCGAGCCGCTGATCCCCGAGCAGCCGATGACGCGGGTGCTGCCGCTGCACGTCGCCTGCCTCGTCGACCTGGGCCTGCCGCTCGGCGAGCTCTGGGTGCTCGACCCCCTGGCGGACGACTGCGCCGAGGACGGGGCCTACGCGTTCATGCTGATCGCCCCGCCGCTCTACCTGCCGGGAGGGATGGGCTCGCCGCTCAACCCGATCGCCATCAAGTAGCGCCGTGGCCCTCGGCCCGGCCGACGACGACTTCCACCCCGGCCGCAGCGAGGACCGCTCCTGGACCGAGACGGCCTGGTTCGCCGGCGCCGCGCCCGAGCGCGGGCTGGTGGTCTGGACCTACCCCCTGTTCCGCCACGAGCTCGGCGTCATGTCGTGCGGCGTCTACGTCTGGGAGCCCGGGGCCGAGGAGCTCTGGGAGCTGCCCTACTACCGCACCTGGTGGCACCTGCCGATCCCGGACGGGATCCAGGCGACGCGCTTCGCGCTCCCCAACGGGCTGGCCTACGAATGCCTGGAGCCGTTGACCGCCTACCGGGTCACGTACGCCGACGGCGACGCGATGCACCTCGACATGACCTTCCGCGCGATCCACCCGCCCCACGAGGTCGGCGTCGTGCCCGGCGGCCACGGCCACCTGGACCAGCTCGGGCGGGTGACGGGCGAGCTGTGGCTGGGCGGCGAGCGGGTGGAGATCGACTGCCTCGAGATGCGCGACCGCACCTGGTCGCCGCGCCGCGAGAGCCGCCAGGACACCTTCCTCACCTACAGCTACGGGGCGGGCGCGGACGGCTCGGCGTTCCACGTCGCGGCCCGGCGCATCCGCGAGCGCGGCCGCCAGGAGCTGCTGACCGGCTTCACCCTCCGCGACGGCGTCACGCGCCCGGTGGCCGAGGCGACCTGCGAGGTCGCCCGCGACGACCGGGGCCGGCCGGCCGCGGTGCGGCTGCGCGGGAGCGAGGAGGGCGGCCGCCCGCTCGCGGCCGACGGCGAGGTCGTGAGCCGCATCGCCCTGCCCAGCACGCCGTGGTTCGTCTGGGCCTGCATGGTGCGGTGGACGCTGCCCGACGGCTCGGTCGCCCACGGCGAGCACCAGGACACCTGGTCGCCGGGGATGCTCCGCGCGCTACGGCACGGCGAGCTCGCGATCTGAGCAGCGTGGAGCTACGGCGCGCCGAGCACGGCGACCGAGCTCACCACCCCCGGCCCGC
Source organism: Miltoncostaeaceae bacterium (assembly GCA_035537655.1). Lineage (GTDB taxonomy): Bacteria > Actinomycetota > Thermoleophilia > Miltoncostaeales > Miltoncostaeaceae > DATAGF01. The sequence goes on along the minus strand of DATLLV010000182.1, from coordinate 18,404 downwards.
CCAGCGTGTGGGCCAGCCCGGTGCGCGCGCCCGGCACCTGGCGCCCGCCGGCGCGGCCGGTCACCTGGTCGGCGATCTCGGCGATCATGCGCACCCCCGTCGCGCCCACCGGGTGGCCGCAGGCCTGGAGGCCCCCCGACAGGTTGACCGGGGTGTCGCCGCCCGCGGCGGTGGCCCCGGACTCCAGCAGGCCGACGCCCTCGCCCGGGCCGCAGATGCCGAGGTCCTCGGTGTTGACGATCTCGGTGATCGTGAAGCAGTCGTGGCACTCGACCACGTCGAGCTGCGCGCGCGGGTCGGTGATGCCCGCCTGGCGGTAGGCCGTCTCGGCCGCCGCGCGCGTGGAGCGGAAGCCCAGGAAGTCCTCGTCCTCGTGGTAGAAGGTCGCGAAGTAGCCGTCGGTGACCGCCAGGCCCACGCCGCGGATCACCGCGTAGCGCGGGGCGTGGCGCTCGGCCCAGGCCACCGGCGCCAGCACCACGGCGGCGGCCCCGTCGGTGGTGGGGGTGCAGTCCAGCACCCCAAGCGGCTCGGCGACGCGGGGCGCGCCGACGACCTGCTCGACGGTCACCGCGTCGCGGAAGTGGGCCTTGTCGTTGCGGGTCGCGTGCTCGTGGTTCTTCACCGAGACCCGGGCCAGCGACTCGATGCCCACCTCATAGGCCTGCATGTAGCGGGTCGCCAGCAGCGCGAACTGCCCCGGCGCGGTGCGGCCCTTGGCCAGCGTCGGGTGGGTCTGGTTCGCGGTCTTGGCCAGCAGGCTGCCGCGGCTGGTGACGTCGCGCATCTTCTCCGCCCCGACCGCCAGCACCAGGCCGTGCTCGCCGGCCGCGACGTCCAGGGCGCCCGCCCGCACGGCCTCCATGCCGGTGCAGCAGAAGTTCGAGACGCGCGTCACCGGGCGCGGGCCGAAGCCGATGGCCTCGGCGACCGCGGTGCCGGCGTCGCCGACCAGGCCGGCGAGGATCGGCTCGGCCGTCCCCAGCCAGGCGGCCTCCACCTCGCCCGGCTCGAGGCCGGCGTCGGCGATCGCGCCCAGGGCGGCCTCGGCCAGCAGGTCGAGGTAGCCGCGGTCGTGCAGCACCCCGAAGCGGGTCGTGGCGGTGCCGACGATCGCGACCGATCCGGCTACCGGCATGGCTCCACCTTCCAGAAGTATTGGACGACGTCCCCGCCCCGGTGCAGCACCCGCGGCGCCAGCCGCACCCGGTCGCCCACGGCGAGCGCGGCCCACGGGACGGCCTGGCCGTAGAAGCGCCCGCCGCCGTCGACGACCACCACCGCCATGGTGGTGACGGCGCCGTCGGGGTAGACGTGGTCCCGGGTCGCGGTCAGCACGGCGCCCTCGCGCCCGAGCGCGGCAGGCTGGTGGGGTCCGGGCGCCCCGCACGAGGGGCACGACGCGACCGGCGGCGGGTAGACGACCCGGCCGCAGCCGCCGCAGCGGGCGGCCTCCAGGCGAAGGTCCTGGCCGCGCTCGCGCGCCGCCCGCGGCAGCGACTGGTAGGGCGCGAAGTCCTCGGCCGGCGGCGGCTCGGCCGGCGGGCGCTCGGCCTCGACGCCCCCGGCCAGCGCAGCGGCGGCGCGGGCGGCGGCCTCGCCGGCGCCCGGCCCGGGCGTCGCGCGGACCAGGCCCGTCACGCCGTTCGCCGTGACCACCAGCGCCTGCGGCTCGGCCGCCCCGGCCAGCAGCCGCGCGGGCGCGTGGGCGGCGCCCAGGAAGCCGGCGGCGGGCGCCACCGGGTCGCCCGGCCCGCCCAACGTGCGCTCGACGCGCGCGGTGGCCCGCGCCCCGGCCAGCGAGACCACCCCGGCCGGCCCGTCGCCGGCGGCGGCGCGCGCCCGCGCCTCGACCAGCGCGGCGGTGAGCGTGGGGTCGGACTCGCGGTCGGGGCCGCCGGGCAGCGCCCAGCGCTCGCGCGACTCCTCCGCCGCGGCCGGCCCCAGCTCGGCGCGCAGGACCTCGGCGTCGCCGCCCACCAGCAGGGCGGCCGCCCCGTCGCCGTCCTCGCCGCCCGGCGAGCCGCGGTGCGCGGCGACCGCGAGGGCGGGACGGCCGGGCGCCGCCAGCGCCGAGGCGACGCGCAGCGCGGCGAGCCCGTCGGCGGCCGTCGCGGTGAGCTCGAGGGCGACCACGTCGCCCGCCAGGCCGAGGATCTCGGCCAGCGGCTGCACGCTGCCGCCCGCGCGGTAGGGCGGCGTCGTGGTGGCGAGCACCAGCGCGCCGGGGCGCCCCGCCGCGCCCCAGCGGCGGAGCAGGGCGAGCGCCGCCTCAGCGGCCATGGTGACGGCGTCCTCGTCGCGGTCGGCGACCGCGCGGCGCCCCTGCCGCCCGGCGACGCGCGTGCGGCCCAGGCGCAGCTCCCCGTCGGCCACCGCGACGGCGTGGTTCAATCCGCTGTCCTGGTTCTCGGGCATTTCTCGACAGCCGGTCCGCGTGGGAGAATGGCCGATAGTCTACCGACCGGTCGTTTGGAAAATCGCCTCACCTCTCTCGCGTTCTTCGCCGTCGAGCCCCGGGGGCCGGTGGCCGTCTGCACCCTCGACAAGCCGCCGGCGAACACGCTCGACGAGGACCTCTACGCCGAGATCGACGCCCTCGTGACGGGCCTGGAGCTCTCCGAGGACGTCCGCGCTGCGGTGATCGCGAGCGCCCATCCGACGATCTTCGTGGCCGGCTCCGACATCAAGCGGATGGCGACCTACGACTTCCGCCCCGGGGCCACCGGGCGCAAGGTCGACCTCGTGCACGCCACCTTCCGCCGCCTCGAGCGGGTCGGCGTCCCGACGGTCGCCGCGATCGCGGGCCACGCCCTGGGCGGCGGCTGCGAGCTCGCGCTCGCGTGCGACTTCCGCGTGATGTCCGAGGGCGACGCCCGCATCGGCCTGCCCGAGATCGGGCTCGGCATCATCCCCGGCGGCGGCGGCACCCAGCGGCTCGCGCGGCTGGTCGGTCGGGCCCGCGCGACCGACATGCTCATGCTCGGGACCCGCCTGCCCGCGGCCGAGGCCGAGCGCGTCGGCCTGGTCAACGCGGCCTGCCCGACCCCCGAGGCGACCCTCGCCGAGGCGATCGCCCTCGCCGGGCGGCTCGCCGAGATGCCGGCCCCGGGGCTCCGCCTGATCAAGCGCTGCCTGAACGACGGCGTGGACGCGGGCCTGGACCACGGGCTCGCCATCGAGCGCGACGCCGTGGTGGAGGCGCTCGCCCAGCCCGAGGCCCGCGAGGGCATCGCCGCCTTCGTCGAGCGGCGCCCGCCGAGGTTCCACGGATGAGCGCCCGCCTCGGCGACTGGGACGACCTCGTCGCGGCCGTGCCCGACGGCGCGAGCGTCGGCGTCGGCGGCGTCGGCATGAGCCGCAAGCCCATGCGCGCCCTCATGGAGCTGGTGCGGGCGGGGCGGGGCGACCTCGACCTGGTGACCTTCGTCGGCGGGCTCGACGTCGAGCTGCTGCTGGCGGCGGGGGCCCTGCGCTCGGTGACCTCGAGCTCGGTCGCCCTCGGCCCGCTGGGCCGGGCGCCGCGCTTCACGGGAGCCGTCGCCGAGGAGGCGGTCGAGGACCGCGAGATGAGCGAGTGGATGCTCGTCGGCGGGCTGCGCGCGGCGGCGATGGGCGTGCCCTTCCTGCCCACCCGGGCGGCGACCGGCTCCGACCTGGCGACGGCCCGCGGTCTGCGTCGGGTGGTGGACCCCTACTCCGGCGAGTCGTACCTCGCCGTCCCGCCGCTGCGGCCGGACGTGGCGATCGTGCAGGCCTGGCGCGCGGACGCCGCCGGCAACGTGCAGGTGCCCTGGCCCCCCGACCACCTCTGGGACGTCGACCTCGTGCTCGCGCGGGCGGCGCGCGTCGCGATCGTGTGCGCCGAGGAGGTCGTCCCCTCCGCGACCATCGCCCGCGAGGGCGCCCTGACCAGGCTCTTCTCCTTCGAGACGGACCTCGTCGTGGCCGCCCCGCGGGGCTCCTGGCCCACGGCCTGCATCCCCGTGCGCGGCGAGGACGGGCCGTGGCTCCAACAGCACGCCTCCGACCCCGGCGGAGCGCTCCTGGACGAGTGCCGCCCGCCTGTCGTCCACTCGGTCACCGATAATGAGGACAGCCGATGAGGAAGAGCGAGAACGCGCGGAGCGCCCCCGAGGCCGGCAGGACTGCGTCCTCGAAGAAGCGCACCCAGGACATCATCGACACGGCCGCGGAGATCTTCCACGAGCAGGGCTACTCGGAGACCTCCGTGCACGACATCGCCGAGGCCGTCGGCATCCTCAAGGGCAGCCTCTACTACTACATCCGCTCGAAGGAGGACCTCCTCTTCCAGGTCCTGTCCGACGTCCACGACGCCTTCAAGGGCATCGTCGAGCGGACGAGGGCGATCGACGGCCCCGCGGTCGAGCGGCTGCACTACTACGTGCGCGAGCACGTCATCTTCAACACGCAGAACGTGACGAAGATGGCGGTCTTCTACCACGACTACCGCGCCCTCTCTGAGGAGCCGCTGGCCGAGATCGTCGAGCGCCGCCGCTTCTACGAGGACTACCTGCGCGACCTCATCAGGGAGGCCCAGGAGGAGGGCTCGGTCAACCGCGACCTCGACCCGAAGCTGGCCGCGTTCACGCTCTTCGGGATGATGAACTGGGTCTACCACTGGTACTCGCCGGCGGGCGTGTGGACGCCCGACCAGATCGGTGAGCAGGTCGCCTCGATGGCGATCGACGGCCTCGCCGGGCCGCGCGGCGGCGCGAAGCCCAAGGCGGCCGCGCCGGCGAAGGCGGCCGCGGCGGCCACCGGCGGGCGGCCCCGCCGCCCCGCCACCAAGGCCTCGCCCGCGGGCTGAGCGAGGGCCGGGCCCCGGTCAGCCCGCGGCGGAGGCCACCGGCTTGCGCCGCCCGACCTGCTCGTAGTAGCGCTCCGGCCAGTCCGCCGGGTCCTTGTAGTGGATGTGCACCGTCTCGCCGTCGCGGTCGTGCAGCGGGTGCAGCTCCACCCACAGCGGGTGCCCGAGCTGGTCGATCGGGAAGATCTCGTGGAGCATGTGGCAGTGGCAGCTGTAGATGGGGTAGCCCACCTTGCCGTGGGTGATCCCGCGCGGCTCGCGCATGAGGTGGAAGGAGCCCGGCCCGTCGTAGCTGCCGAAGGTCGGGTAGCGCACCCGGCTCTCGGAGATCCGCTCCACCTCGGGCTGGTAGGCGTGCGACCACATGCGGTGGCAGGCGCCCAGCGGGCGGCCGCGCAGCACGAAGCGCTGGTCGTCCTCCTCGATCCAGAAGGTCGAGCCGTGCGAGCGCCACGCGATCGCCCAGACCGTGATGGCGTCGGCGATGTGCAGGTCGCGCACGACGTCCAGGAAGGGCGTCATCACGACGACCGCCGTCTCCGCGAGCGCTTCCTCGGCGGCGGCCTCGCCCAGGTGGCGGGCGATCCAGGTGAGCAGGGCGGCGATCTGGACGCCCATCGGGTCCTTCGCGTTCACGAGCTCGGCGTCCATGGCGGCCGAGATCTCCAGCAGCCGGTCCCAGTCGCCGGCGCCGAGCGCCTCCTCGACCTGCAGCGACAGCGGCATGCCCATGCGCCGCAGCTCCTCGTCGGACAGCGGCCGCGAGGACCCGGCGGGCAGGCTGCCGGCCGCCGGCTTGGCCATGCCGAAGCGGGCGTAGGCCTCGGCGGGGATCGCGCCGGGGTCGGTGTAGACGTCCAGGTGCACGGGGTCGTCGAGGCGCTCGGGGAGCTCGATGACCGCGAGCGGGGCGCCGAAGAGCTCGGTCGGGACGATCTCGAGGAAGATGATCTCCGCCGCGATCAGCGAGGGCAGGGTCTCGCGGCCGTGGGTCAGCGGCCGCGCGCCGCGCAGCTCGCGGAAGGCCGCCGACGACGCGTAGTGGCCGTAGCAGGGGTAGCGGATGCGGTCGCCGTCGCGGTGGCGCGGCTCGCCGCCGGCCTGCCAGCCGGCCGGCGCCCGCCATTGACGCAGGGCCCCCCAGGGGTCGCAGCGGAAGCGGATGCGCACGTCGTCCTGCTCGACCGAGAAGGTGCTGCCCGAGGAGCGCAGGCGCGCGGCCAGCCAGCCGGCCCGCTCGGCCGCGCCGGCGTCGCGCAGGCGCTCGACGAACGGCCGCGCCGCCTGATCGGCCGACCACAGCAGCGCGCGGTCGTGGGCCTCCTCCGAGGTGCGCGCCAGGATGAAGGTCTGCAGGACCCCCATCCAGTTCATGTACGCGTCGTAGATCGCCAGGCACTCGATGTCCATGTCGGCCTGGACCGCGCGCACCGCGTCCGCGTCGCGCGCGGCGACCGCCCGCTCCAGCAGGATCGAGCGCGGCGTCGCGAGGACGTCGAGCTCCTCGTCGGTGTAGATGCGCTGCACCGGCGTCACCTCCGTGACCCTTCGTCGTGTGGCCCGGCGCCCATGGGTCAGGCGGGCGCGAAGACGGCGATCCCGCCGTCGTCGTGCTCGCGGACGCGCCCCTCGGCGACGAGCAGGTCGGTGTGGCCCAGGACCTCGCAGAGCGTGAGGTAGGCCTGGCGCAGGGCGATGTCGCCCCAGATCTCGCGCGCGATCGCGTGGGCGCTGCGCGGCTCGGCCGCGATCAGCGCGGCGATCTCCTCCTTGCGCGCCATGTGGTGCTCGATGCGCTCGTCGATGAGCGCCCGGTGGTCGTGGATCGGCTGGCCGTGGCCCGAGAGGACGAGCTCCAGGTCGAGCTCGCGCGTGCGCCGCAGGGAGTCGAGGTAGACCGCCAGCGTCGAGACCCGGTGGGCCGGGTCGGCCGGGCCCTCGATCGGCCGGTGGATGACCGGGTTCGACGAGATGCGGGCGATCAGGTGGTCGCCGACCACGGCGATCCGCCGCTCCTCGTCGAGGAAGATCGTGTCAGTCGGGCTGTGGCCGGGCACGTGCAGCACCCGCACCGTCCGCCCGGCCGCCAGCTCCAGGCGGTCGCCGTCCGCCAGGCGCCGGGTCACCTTCGCCGAGGTCGCGAAGCGCCGGAAGGAGGCCGTGATCTCGCGCAGCGTGAGGGCCGTCTCCTCGGCGACGCCGTTCCGCAGCATCACGCCGACCTGGTAGTCGTCGTCGGCCGCCAGCGCCGTCTCGACGTCGGCCAGGATGTCGGCGAGGGGGCCGATGCAGGCCACCTCGGCGCCGGCCCGCTCGGCCACCGCGCCCGCCATGCCGATGTGGTCCGTGTGCTGGTGGGTGACCATCACCAGCCCGACGTCCCCGATGACGAGCCCGTGGGCGGCGAGGCCGGCCTCGAGCTCGGCCAGGGCGTCGGCCGAGCGCGGGCCGGGGTCGATCAGGACGGGGGGGTCCGCCTCGACCAGGTAGCAGTTGACCCGCCCGACCGCGAAGGGCGTCGGCAGCGGGATGGCGGTGATGCCGCTCCCGGGCGGGATCTCCGGCCCGCTAGCCGCCATACCGCTCGCGGTACGGCGCGATGACCTCCTTGCCGAACCGCTCGAGGCACTCCAGCTCCTGCTCGAAGCTCGGCCCCGCGGACACCCGGAAGCTCATGATCAGGTAGTCGTTGGCGATCGCCTCCTCGTAGGCCCGGATCGAGGCGATGCAGTCCTCGGGGCTGCCGACCACCAGCCGGTCCTGGCGGTGGTTATCGAACTTGAAGTCCTGCTCCTTCTCGATCCCCTCGAGGAAGGGCTCCTTGTCCATCACCCAGCGCGGGACCTGGGAGAAGTAGAACCAGTGCTCCGAGCGGATGTGGGGCCACCAGACCTGCTCGACCGTCTCCAGGTCGTCGGCCACCCAGCCGTCGCGCAGCAGGGCGATCGAGAGCTTCTCGGAGGTCCCGAACTCCTCGCCCGCCGCCCGGTAGGCGTTCGCCCAGTCGGTCATGACGGCGATGTTGTGCAGCGGGTCGGTGGGCCACGGGCAGCCGAAGCGCGCCGCCCGGCGGACGCCGACCTCGGACATCGCCCCCAGCCACAGGCGCGCGTTGAGCGGCAGCGGGCTGATGCGCCCCTTGGCCGTGAAGTTGCGGCCCTCGTGGTCGATGGCCTCGCCCGCCCAGGCGCGCTGGACCAGGTCGATGCCCTCCTCGAAGCGCTTGCCCTGGCCCTGCTTGGTCAGGCCGTAGAGCTCGAACTCGGGCTCGAAGTTGCCGATGCCGCAGCCCAGGATCATCCGGCCGCCGGAGATCACGTCGACCATGGCGGCCTGCTCGGCCACCTGGATCGGGTTGTAGAAGGGCAGCAGGAAGACCGTGGTGCCCACGTCCACGCGCGTCGTGCGGGCCGCCATGGCCGCGCAGGCCACCAGCGGGGCGGGCAGGTAGCCGTCCGGCATCATGTGGTGCTCCGGCACGAAGAGCCCGTCGAAGCCGACCTGCTCGGCGAGCTCCGACGCCTCGAGGATCTCGGACCAGCGCCGGCTGATGTTCTCCGCGTTCGGCGGATCCTGCGGTCGGTGGAGAAGACCGAACTTCATCGCGCGAGACCCCCTTCGCACGGTTGGCGGGCCCGGCGATGCTCTCACGGACCGCACCCGTTTTCCACCAAACGGTTGGTTGAAGGTTCAGCCCCCGGCGCCGGCCGCCTCGCGCCGCGCGTGCTCCGCCCAGAGCGCCCCGGCCTGCGCCCGGTCGGCCATCTCCACCGCGCGCACATCGTGCGGGTCGGCCTCGCGCAGAGCCGCCAGCACCGGCGCCGGCGGGGCGGCCCGCTCGGGCGTCCCGTCGGACACGGTCACGCCCAGCCCGGGCGCGCCGTCGACCAGCTCGCGCCCGCCGGCGGCGAGCCAGAGGGCGGTCCAGCCGGCCTCGGTCAGGTCGAAGAGGCCGGCGGGCGTGATCAGGCGCCGCGGCGCGGCCAGGCCGGGCGCCGGCCCGCTGACCACGTCCACCGCCTCGACCAGGGTGCGCGGCGAGTGGGCGGGGAGGACGTACCAGACCCGCGCCGGCGTGTCGTTGTTGTCGGCCAGCCCGCGGGTGCCGGGCAGCGCGGTGCGCGGGGCCCCCGGCGGGCCGATCCCCGACAGGTTGGTGCGCCCGCGGGCGTCGAGCTGGGCCGGGGCGACCGCCACGCCGGCCGCGCCGCGGGCGAGCAGCGCGAACACGTCGCCGATCCCCTCCCGCGGGCCCGGGCGGGCGCCCACCAGGCCCTGCTCGCCCAGCGTCAGGGCGGGCTGGGGGTCGGCGTCGAGGCGGGTGAACCCGCCGGCGATCGCCAGGTCGGGGCGGCCGAGCCTCCGCGCCGCCAGGGCGGCGGCGACGGTCAGCGGCGAGGTGGCGGCGAACACCCGGATGCCCGAGGCCGCGATCTCCTCGGCCAGCGCCCCGGCGACGAGGTCGGCGGCGCCGCTCACCCCGCGCTCCCGGCGGCGATGCGCCCCACCTCGGCCAGGTCGGCCCGGACCAGGGGGTGGCACGAGCTGGGCAGCGAGCCCCCGGGGGCGTGCGCCGTCGCGTCGATCCAGACGCGCGAGATCGCCGCGTCCGCGGGGTCGAGGTCGCGCCGCTCCTCGTACGTGACCACGGTGCGGCGCGCCGCCCGCGCCAGCAGGCCGTCGGCGGCCAGGTCGCCCGGGACATGGGCGTTGCCGCGGTCGTCGACCCAGGGCACGTGCAGCAGGGCGAGGTCGGGCACGAGCGCGCGCGCCGCCATCACCGGGGCGCCGGTGTGGGGGTCGGCCGTCTCGCGCAGCCACGGGTTCACGGCGGGAAGGTCCGTGCCCAGGCCGCTGCGCGTGAGCGCCGAGTCGAGCCGCCGGGCCCCGGCCTCCAGCGACGCCACCAGCGAGCCCTCGGACCACTCGACGAAGCTGATCGTGCCGCCCTCGCGGGCGGCGCGGAAGCGGGGGGCCAGGCCGGCCGCGTCGAGCGAGACCCCGGCCGAGTGCAGCTCGGCGACGCAGCCCGCCTCCAGCAGCAGCTCGACGTCGACGCCGCCGAGGAAGCTCACGACGACCAGGTCGCGCGCGCTCGCGGCCATCGGCTTGCGCACGAGCCCGGCGCCCCCGACCGCGACGACCGACCCGGCGGAGAGGGGGCCGATCAGGTCGTCGAGCCCGGCGGTCACCGGCCGCCCTCCAGCAGGGCGATCATCCGCGGCAGGGCATCGGCGCGCGTCTCGCGCACCTCGACGCCGCGCAGCGCGTGCGGGTCGATCCGCTGCATGGCGTCGAGCTCGTCGTCGGCCGGCGGCTCGGTGCGGGGGACGCGCCGCCCGGCCCGCAGGGCGAAGCCGGTCGCCGCCTGCACGCGCTCGGGGTCCACCCCCGGGTGCACGCTCTCCAGACGAGGCCCCTCGCCGCCGAAGGCGATGACGCAGAGGTCGGTGATCAGCACCGTCGGCCCCTGCGAGCGCACGCCGCCGCGCTCCGACGGCCCCCCGCGACCGGTCACGACGTCCACCCGCTCCACCAGCCCCCGGGGCCGGTGGTCCGTGTGGTACAGCACCACCCGCGGCATCAGCCGCGGGACGTCGGCCATCGCGAGGCCGCCGGGGAAGCGCAGGCGCGGCGCCCCGGGCGAGCGGATGCTGCTGGTGTTGATCGAGCCCTCGCGGTCGACCTGGGCCGGGCGCAGGAACTGCAGCGTCATCGCCTGGCGCTCGGCCATGTCCATCGTGTCGAGGTGGGGGACGAAGCCGGCGGTGCGCCCGGCCAGCGCCGGGGCGCCGCGCAAGCACGTCAGCAGGTCGGCGTCGGGCGAGACCGCCCCCGCCACCAGCACCTCGGCGCCCGGCGCGCGGGTGGCGCGGGCGACCAGCGCGGCGCACAGCGCCAGCGGCGTGCCGAGGCCGACACCGACGACGTCGTCGTCGCGCACCTCGCGCGCGAGGACGGCCACCATCAGGTCGGCGGTCGTCACGGCTCGACCAGCTCGATCAGCGCACCGCCCGCCGCCTCGGGGTCGAGGAAGCTGACGCGCGAGCCGTGGGCGCCCCGGCGCGGCGTGGCGTCGCGCACCGGGGTGCCGTCGGCCACGAGGTCGGCCACGGCGGCGGCGACGTCGGCGACCTCGAGGGCCACGTGGTGCACCCCGCCCTCGCCGCGGGCGAGCGCGGCCGCCGCGCGCGAGTCGCCCCGGGCCGGCGCGACGAACTCCAGCGTCGCGTCGCCCACGTCCACCCACAGCAGCCACAGGCCCAGGTCGTCGTCGCGCTCGGGGCCCTTGACGGCGCAGCCCATGCGCCGGAACAGCGCCGCCGCCGGCGCGACGTCGGCGACCAGGATGCCCACGTGGGCGAGGCCGCGGACGTTCACGGCGCGGGCCGGAAGTGGGCGATCGCGGTCACCGACGGCTCCTCCGGGTCGGGCGCGAAGACGGCCTCGACGCGGTCGCCGGGGCCCAGGTCCTCGGCGCCCTCGCCCAGGCGGTGCACGAACGGGGTCTCCGACCCGCCCAGCCGGATCAGGGCGAAGGCGGGCGCGCCGGGCAGGTGGCGGGCCCGCGTCAGCGCGACGATCTCGCCGACGGGCGGCACCTCCTCGGTGCGGGTCAGCGGCCGGCCGTCGGGGGCGTGGCTGCGCGCGGGCACGTATCGGTGGCCCTCGTCGTCGACGCTCGCCAGGATCCGCCCCTCGGCCAGCCCGCGCAGGAAGGCGCGCTGGGCCGCGCCCGCCGTGTAGACGTAGGGCAGGTCGATCTTCTGCTCGTAGACCAGCGGCTCGCCGGCGTCGGGGTCGGCGATCGGCCGGGCGGCGGCCGGCGCGGCGTCGCCGTCGCGCACGCGGAAGAAGCGGATGTCGGCGAGGTTGCCCTGGCGCTCGGCCACCGGCTTGAACACCGGCTCCAGGGGCAGGCCCACCCGCAGCTTCGCCTGGTCGGTCTCGTCGATCAGGTGGTAGACGTTGGTGGCCGCGCCGTCGAAGCGCACCAGGCCGAAGCCGTACGGCACCGGCCGCCGGACGCCGGTCATCGGGTCGATGAAGGGCACGTGCACCACCGTGTACCCGGAGAGGGTCGCCGTCGGGCCGACCTCGACCCAGCCCTCGGTCGGGGTGTTGGTCAGCCCCGAGACCGGCCGCGGCGGCAGCAGCGCGTTGCCGGCGGAGTCGACCGTCGCCAGCACGCGCCCCTCCGAGCGCAGGGCGCGGAAGAAGGGCGTCCCGAAGCGGCCGGCCGCGAAGCGGTAGCGCAGCGTGATCTGGCGCTTCAGGCGGAGGGGCTCGTCGCTCACGGCCGGGCCGTCCCCAGGATCATGACCTCGGTCCACGCGTTGCCGCCGTAGCCGGTGGCCAGCGCCCGCTCGACGTTCTCCACCTGGCGCTCGCCCGCCGCCCCCATGGTCTGGAGCGCCGCCTCGGCCACGCGGATCAGCGCGGTCGCCCCGACCGGGTTCGCCGAGAGCACCCCGCCCGAGGCGTTGACCGGCAGCGCCCCGCCCATCTCGGTGATGCCGTCGTCGATCAGGCGGCCGCCGCCGCCCTTCTCGCAGAAGCCCAGGCACTCGTACATCGCCAGCTCGGCGTAGGTGGCGGGCTCGTAGACCTCGGCGACGTCGAGGTCGACGAGGGGGTCGCCGATGCCGGCCTGGGCGTAGGCCTTGCGCGAGGCGGCGATCAGGCTGCGCATCTCGGCCAGGCGCTTGAGGCTGTCGCCCATGAACTGCTGGTCGTGGGCCGTCACGGCGGCGTGGACCCAGGCCGGGCGCGCGGCCAGGCCGGGGGCGTCCTCCTCCGAGGCCATCAGCACGGCGCAGGCGCCGTCGGAGCTCGGGCACATGTCCAGCTTGCGCACCGGGTAGGCGAGCATGTCCGACGCCAGCACGTCCTCGACCGTGACGTCGGGCATCTTCAGGTGGGCGTGGGGGTTGCGGCAGGCGTTGCGCCGCGCCTTCACCGCGACCTTCGCGGCGTGCTCCTGGGTCACGCCCGACTCGTCGACGTAGACCGAGGCCATCGAGGCGAAGTTGCCGATCGCCCCCGCCATCACGGCGCGCTCCCAGACCGGGTCGCCCACGGTGGTGATCGCCGACTGCACCGAGCCCTCCGAGTGCTTCTCGTAGCCCACGCAGAGGATGCGCCGGAAGGTGCCGGCGGCCAGCATCTGGGTGGCGGCCACGGCCGTGCTGGCCCCCACGGTGCCGCCGGTGTTGAGCTTGAAGAGCGGCTTGCCGGCCGCGCCCAGGGCGCTCGCCATCCACTGGTCGGGCATGTTGATGCCCTCGAACATCTCCATGTTCCCCAGCACGATCGCCTCGACGTCGCCGAGCCCCAGGCCGGCCGACTCCAGGCAGCGGTCGACGGCCTCGCGGGCGAGCTCGGCCACGTTCACGTCGGTGCGGCGCGAGACGTGGTCGGTCTGGCCGGCGGCGACGACGGCGACGCGGCGGGGCATCAGGCGGCCTCGAGGCAGACGACGTGGTGGCTCTGGCCCAGGATGCCGGTGCTGCCGTGGGCCAGCGCCCGGCCCGGCCGCTCGCGAAGCGCCCGGACGCAGGCGGCCACCGCCGACAGGCCCGCGACCACGCCGGGTGCGCCGCCCAGCCAGCCGCCGCCCGGGGAGCCGGAGCCGGCCAGGTGCTCGACCACCGCCTCGGGCCGGCCGAGCCCCAGCCCCTCGCCCCACAGCAACGCCTGGTGGGCGAACGGCGCCGTCAGCGCCACCGTCCCCGGCGGGCCGTCCCAGCCGGCGGCGGCCAGGGCCGCGTCGCGGGCGGCGGCCAGGGCCGGGGCCGCCGTGAGGTCGCGGTCGGTCCAGTAGGGGTCGGTGGCCGTGCCGCACCCCGCGACGCGCACCCCCGCGCGGCCCAGCGCGGCGGCGGTGGCGTCGTCGGCGACCACCAGGGCGCAGGCGCCGTCGGCCAGCGGCGCGCGCTCGAGCTCGCGCAGCGGCGAGGCGCTCTCCCGCGACGCGAGCACGGCCGCGGCGTCGACCGGGTCGCGCCAGGGCGAGCCGGCGGCGCAGGCCTCGACGGCCGCGGCGCGCAGCTCGGCCGGGTAGCCGAGCAGCCCGGCCTGCAGCCCTGCGGCGACGGTCTCGTCCACGTCCAGGTCGCGCAGCAGGAAGGGGTCCATGGCGGCGACCTCGACGGCGTGCGGGTCGGCGGCCGACTCCTTGCAGTGGGCCACCACCAGGCCCAGGCGGTAGGTCTCGCCGGCGATCCGCGACCACGCGTACATGACGGCCTGGGCACCGTCGGCCGCGACCTTCGCCTCGGGCCGCAGGTACCCGGCCACGATCTCGTTCACGGCCATGCTCGAGATCGTGCGCCCCTCCCAGAAGTCCTGGGAGGCGGTGACCGCGTTGTCGATGTCGTCGAGCGCCACGCCGGCGTCCGCGAGCGCCGCCGAGACGGCCTCCCAGGCCAGCTCGGTCGTGGTCACGTCGTCGCGGCGAGGGGCGTGATGGGTCTCGCCGACCCCGATGACCATCGCGCTCGCCACGCCGGATACCTACCAAACGGTTGGTTGGAGGTCTAGTAGACTGCCGCCGCCATGAACCTGTCGCCGACCGCGGACCAGCTCGAGCTCGTCGCGCTCGCCCGCGACTTCGCGCGCAACGAGATCGCCCCGTACGTCGCCGACTACGACCGCGAGGAGCGGTTTCCGGCCGAGATCGCCCGCGCGGCCGGCCGCCTCGGCCTGGCCGGCGGCATCGTGCCGGCCGAGTACGGCGGCGCCGGGCTCGACCACCTGAGCTACGCGATGGTGATCGAGGAGGTCGCCAAGGTCTGCCACGTCGTCGCCTGCGCCCTCTCCTTCCCGAGCGGCCTGGTCGGCAACTCGATCCAGCGCTTCGGCACCGAGGAGCAGAAGGAGCGCTACCTCGCGCCCCTCGCGCGGGGCGAGATCTTCGCCGGCGCCGGGGTGACGGAGGCCCGCTCGGGCACCGACGTCGCCGACATGGACACCAGCTACGCGCGCGAGGACGACGGCTACGTCATCCGCGGCAGCAAGATGTGGATCAGCTTCCTCGACGTGGCCGCCTACTTCCTCACCTTCGCCCACGACGGGGTGGACGAGCGCGGCCGCAAGCGCGTGAGCGCCTTCATCGTCGAGCGGGACGCGCCCGGCCTGGAGATGCGGCCGGTGACGAACAAGTACGGCTTCCGGCCCCTGTCCACGGGCGAGCTGGTGCTGAACGACGTCAAGGTCCCGCTCGACGCGCTCGTGGGCGAGGAGGGCCGCGGCATGGCGGTCGCGCTGAACGCCGTCGAGAACGGCCGCCTCGGCGTCGCGGCGCGGTCGGTGGGGCTGGCCCAGGCGTGCGTCGACGCCGCCGTGCCCTACGCCCGCAGCCGCGTCGTGTTCAAGCAGGAGATCGGCCGCTTCCAGATGGTGCAGGAGATGCTCAGCGACATGATCTGCGGCGTCGAGGCGGCCCGCTTGCTGACCTACCGCCTGGCCCACCTGAAGGACGCCGGCGCCTCGAGCCGCGCCGACTCCTCGATCGCGAAGATGTACGCGTCCGACGTCGCGATGGACGCGGCCACGAAGGCCTTCCAGATCCACGGCGCCTACGGGGTCAGCGACGAGTACCCGCTGCAGCGCTACCTGCGGGACGCGAAGGTCTTCCAGATCGTCGAGGGCAACAACCAGCTCCACAAGGCGCTGATCGCCGAGCACGCCCTGGGCTTCCGCTCGCCCCGCTAGCGCTCGGGCGCGACCGCGGGCCCCGCCGCGGTGATCGTCAGCGGGGCGTCGATCAGCTTCTGGTACCCGCGCGTGTCGCGGCGCAGGTAGTAGAGGTCGTAGACGAGCAGGTTCACCGGCACCCAGAGGATCACCCACGAGGCGACCGAGAGCCCCGAGGCGATCGGGTCCCAGTCGTCGTTGATCGCCTCGGCCAGGCCGTTCAGCACGACCACCGCCACGAAGCCCCACAGCAGCGAGCGGTAGCCGAAGCGGCGGCTCAGCTCCATCTCCTCGGCGAGCATCCGCATCTTGCGCCGGCAGTAGCGGTCCAGCGCGCCGCGCGCCCGCTCCTCGGCCCCCGGGTCGTCGGCGCCCTCGGCCAGCTCGACCGTGACCGACGCCGTGGCCGTGCGCTTGGAGGGCCGCAGGCGGCCGAGCAGCTGCTCTACCCCGGTGCGCTCGTCGTAGGGAGCGTGCTCGGGCAGGAACGGGTCGAGCTCCGGCTCGGCAAAGAGGTCCTCCAGGCGCAGCAGGCGCACGCGCAGGTCCAGATGGTCCGGGCGCCGGCGCGGCCACCACCTCATGCCGGGTCGCGCGCCGCCCGCAGGGCCAGCCGCACCGGCACCTCGGCCGCGCGCGGCTCGGGCTCGGGCCGCAGCTCGCCGAGCGCCTCCTCCAGGTCGTCCGCGACCAGGCTCCGCTCCATCACGGCGTCGTCGTACTGCCCCCGCGGCGCCGGCGGCGCCTGCTCGCCGATCGAGAGCACGCCGTCGACGGCCATCCCGGCCGCCGCGGCGAGGCCCTCTGCCCGGGCCAGCGCATCGCGCACCGCCTCCCGCTCGAGCTCGTCGCGCACCCGCCGCCCGAGCTCCGGGCTGACGCGGAAGTCGGGGCGCACCTGCGCGGCGTCGGCGTGCGCGCCGGCCGCGGCCACGATCTCGGCCGCGCGGGCGGCCTCGCCCTCGAGCGCGATGGCGCAGAGTCCGGTGTACCCGGCGACCTCCCAGTACGTCTCGGTGCCGCCGGCGCGGTCCACGGCCACCTTGCGCTGCTCCTCGCGGGTGGTGATGCGCCCGTCGGTGAGGGCCGCCCACGGCAGCGCGCCCCCGAGGTGGTCCAGCAGCCGCCGGCGCGCCTCGGCCGCCGCCGTCAGCGCGTCCTGCGGCGCCGGCAGCACTGGCGTCTGGACCCGCACCGTCACGACGACCCGGTCCGGCGTGACGAGCCGCTCGGCGGTTCCCGTGACCAGCAGCGTTGGGACGGGCACCCGGGCACGCTACCCCGCCGTGCCCGCCGCCGTCACGTCCTCAGCCCCGCGCGGCGTCCCCGAGCAGGTCGCGGGCGATCACCAGGCGCTGGATCTCGCTGGTGCCCTCGTAGATCTGGGTGATGCGCGCGTCGCGGTAGAGGCGCTCGGCGGGGAACTCCGCCGAGTAGCCGTAGCCGCCGAGCGTCTGGACGCACGTGTCCGCCGCCTCGACGGCGACCTGGCTGGCGAAGAGCTTGGCCTTGGCGCCGACGGCGGTGTGCGGCTCGCCCGCGTCGCGCAGGCGCGCGGCGTGCATCGTCAGCAGGCGCGCGGCCTCGAGCTTGGCGGCGACCTCGGCCAGCGGGAACTGCACCCCCTGGAGGCGCGCGATGGGGCCGCCGAACGCGTGGCGCTCCTGCGCGTAGCCCACCGCGACGTCGAGGGCGGCGCGCGCGATGCCACAGGCCTGCGCTGCGATGATGATGCGGCCCGAGTCGAGCGTCGCGAGCGCGATCTTCAGGCCCTGGCCCTCCTCGCCCATCATCGCGTCGCCGGGTACGCGGTAGCCGTCGAACGCCAGCTCCACCGTCGAGGACGTGTGCAGGCCGAGCTTGGGCATCTCGCGGCCCACCGTGAAGCCGTCGCCCTTCTCGGCCAGGAAGCAGGAGATCCCCTTCGCGCCCGGGCCGCCCGTGCGGGCGTAGAGGATGAAGAGGTCGGCGAAGCCGCCGTTCGTGATCCACTGCTTGGCGCCGCTGACCACCCAGTCGTCGCCGTCCGCCCGCGCCGCGGTGCGGATGTTCGCCGTGTCCGATCCGGCATCCGGCTCGGTCAGGGCGTAGGCGGCGAAGCGCTTGGCCGTGGCGAGCTCCGGGAGGTAGGCCTCCTTCTGGGCCTCGGTCCCGGCGCGCAGGATGGGCGCCGCGCCCAGCGAGTTCTGCACCGCGACCCCGGTGGAGGTCCCGGCGTCGGCGGCGGCGATCTCCTCCATCACGATCGCCAGGTGGGCGTAGCCGAGCCCGGCGCCCCCGTACTCCTCCGGGATGATCACGCCGAGCAGGTCCATCTCGGCCATCTTGCGGAGGATCTCCACCGGGACGTGGTGGGTCTCGTTCCACTCCTGGGAGTGCGGCGCGATCTCGGCCCGCGCGAACTCGCGGACCAGCCCCTGGACCTCGCGCTCGGTGTCGGTCAGCTCGGCGACGCTCATGCGGCGCCTACCGTAATGGTTGGACGTCCAAGTATCAACGGGCGGCGGCGCCGCCGGGCGGCGACGGCTCGGGGATCCGCGCCGGGCCCGGGATCGGCTCGGGCACCGGGTCGGGGGTCGGCTCGGGGATGTCGGGCGGGCTGGGCTCGGGGATCGCGGGCGGCGTCGGCTCGGGGATCACTGCGGGGCCGGGGATCGGCTCGGGGATCGGCTGGGTGCTCATGCTCCTGCACTACCCTCTGGCCCCGGTGCTTCCCGCCACGGCCGGTGGGAAACCGGGGCCAGAGGGTAGTGCAGGAGCATGAGCACCCAGCCGATCCCCGAGCCGATCCCGGGCCCGGCGCGGATCCCCGAGCCGTCGCCGCCCGGCGGCGCCGCCGCCCGTTGATACTTGGACGTCCAACCATTACGGTAGG
>DATLLV010000181.1:0-6361 GCA_035537655.1 Miltoncostaeaceae bacterium | reverse complement strand
TGCCCGCGTAGTGGGCGTTCCCCTCGAGTCGGTCCACCCCGACGATGGAGAGCAGCACGCGGTGGGCGACGCCGAGGGCGCCCGCCAGGTCTTCGGCGCGATGACGGAGCGGCTGCTGGACGCCGAGCGGGACGCCGGCGTCGCCCACCACGTGCTGCTCCGTCGTCGGGGTGGACCGACTCGAGGCAAACGCCCACTACGCGGGCAAGGGCCGCCAGGAGGAGCTGGTCGAGGCCGGGCCGGTGCCGGCCACGATCCAGCGCGCGACCCAGTTCCACGAGTTCCCCGAGCAGGTGGTCGGCTCGACGGAGCGGGACGGGGTGGCTCCGATCGCGCCACTGCTGCTGCAGCCGGTGGCGGCGGCCGAGGTGGGCGAGGTCTTGGCCGAGGTCGCCGCGGGGCAGCCGCTGGGCCGGGCGCCCGACCTCGCCGGCCCGCTGCTCGAGGACATGGTGGACATGGCGCGGCGGACGCTGGCCGTCCGCGGCCGCGACATCCGGCTGCGGCCCACCTGGCGCAGCGGGCTCTTTGGCGTCGAGGCGGCCGGCGAGGTCATGCTGGCCGGGCCGGAGGCGCGGCTCGCGCCCACCACCTCCGACGAGTGGCTCGCCGGGCGCGCGAGGGACGGCCGATGAGGTCGATCACCCTCGGCAGGACCGGCCTCGAGGTCTCCCGCATCGCGTTCGGCACCTGGCAGCTGGGCGGCGAGTGGGGGAGCTTCGACGAGGCGGCGGCCATCGACGCGATCCGTGGCGCGCGCGACCTCGGCATCACGCTCTTCGACACGGCCCAGGCCTACGGCTTCGGGGCCTCGGAGGAGCTGCTGGGCCGGGCGCTGCGGCCGGAGCTGACGAGCGACCGCGAGGGCGTGGTCATCGCGACCAAGGGCGGCATCCGCCCCCCCGAGCGCGACGCCTCGCGGGCCTTCCTGCGCCAGGGGGTCGAGGAGAGCCTGCGCCACCTGGGCGTCGACGTCATCGACGTCTACCAGGTCCACTGGCCCGACCGCGACGTGCCGGCCGAGGAGACGGCCGGCGCGCTGCAGGAGATGGTGGACGAGGGCAAGATCCGCTTCGCCGGCGTCTCGAACTACGGCGTCGCGGACATGGAAGCCTTCGAGGCCGTCCGGCCGGTCGACACGCTCCAGCCGCCGTACCACCTCTTTCAGCGCACGATCGAGTCGGAGATCCTCTCCTTCGCTCGGGCCCACGACATCGGCGTGCTGGCCTACAGCCCCCTTGCGAGCGGGCTGCTGGCGGGGCGGATCGACGAGGACACCACCTTCGAGCCCGACGACTGGCGCGGCCAGGCCAGCGCGTACGCCGGCGAGGCGCTGCGGCGAAACCTGGCGGTGGTGCGGCAGCTCGAGGGGCTGGCCGCCGACCTCGGCATCAGCCTGAGCCAGCTGGCCATCGCGTGGGTGCTCGCCCAGCCCGGGGTGCACGTCGCGATCGTGGGCGCGCGCAGCCGCGGGAACATCGCGGCGAGCGCCGCCGCGGGGGAGGTCGAGCTCTCGCCGGAGGCGCTCGCCCGCATCGACGAGATCGCCGCCGACGCCGAGCAGATCGAGGGCGCCACCCCCGAGGGCGTGCTCTGAGCTCGCCGCGGGTCCGGCGGCGTTTGGCCGGCCGTCCGGGGGGTAGTAGCCCGCCGACGCGGGGCGGCGACGGGAAGACGCCGCCCCGCGTTCCTCGACCATGCCGGCCCTCCGCCACAGCTCGGACGCCGAGCCCGGATACACGCGCCGCCGCCACGGGCGGGGCGAGCGCTACTTCGACGACCGCGGCCGCCCGGTGACCGACCCGAAGGTCGTCGAGCGCATCAGGGCGCTGGTCATCCCCCCGGCCTGGCGTGAGGTCTGGATCTGCCGCTCCTCGCGCGGCCACCTCCAGGCCACCGGGATCGACGCGGCCGGCCGCAAGCAGTACCGCTACCACGACGCCTGGCGCGAGGAGCGCGACCGGGAGAAGTACGAGCGCATCCTGCGCTTCGCCGAGGCCCTGCCCGAGATGCGGTCGGTGGCCGACCGCCACCTGCGCCGCCGCCGCCTGGACCGCGACAAGGCCCTCGCCACCGCGGTCCAGCTGCTGGACCGCACCTTCATCCGCATCGGGGGCGAGGAGTACGCCGAGAACAGCGGCACGTACGGCCTGGCCACCTTCCGCTCGCGCCACCTCGCGATCGAGGACGATCTGATCGTGCTCGACTTCGAGGGCAAGGGCGGCTCCGACCAGCACGTCGAGGTCGAGAGCGCCCGCCTCGCGCGGGTGCTGCAGGAGATGGACGATCTCCCGGGCTACGAGGTCCTGAAGTACCGCACCGAGGACGGCGAGGTGGTGGACGTCCGCTCCGAGGACGTCAACGCCTACATCCAGGAGCACATGGGCGAGGAGTTCTCGGCCAAGGACTTCCGCACCTGGGCCGCGACCGTGGCGGCCGCCGTCGCCCTGGAGGAGGTCGGCCCCATCGACGGCGCGCGCTCCCGTCAGCGGGCGGTCGCCGGGGTCTGCCGAGAGGCGGCGGCGCTGCTGGGCAACACGCCCTCGGTCGTGAGGGCGAACTACATCGACCCGCGCGTGATCGACCACTTCCTCGACGGCCGCACGATCGCGACCCTGCGCGAGCAGGTGGAGCGGAGGCTGGACCGCGGCCAGAGCCTCGACGAGTTCGCCGTCCTCGCCCTGCTGCGGCGCGGGCTGGAGGAGAAGGCCGCAGCCTGACCGCGCGCTAGCGTGACCCGGTGGGCGCCGCGCCGGACGAGCCGCTGGTCCTCGGCACGGCTGGGCACGTGGACCACGGCAAGACGGCGCTGGTGCTGGCGCTGACCGGCCGCGACACCGATCGCCTCGAGGCCGAGAAGGCCCGCGGCATCTCGATCGAGCTGGGCTTCGCGCCGCTCGTCCTCCCCTCCGGACGGCGGGTGAGCCTCGTGGACGTCCCCGGCCACGAGCGCTTCGTGCGCCACATGGTCGCCGGCGCGACGGGCGTCGACGGCTACCTGCTGTGCCTCGCGGCCGACGACGGCGTCATGCCCCAGACGCGCGAGCACCTGGCGGTGCTGGGCCTGCTGGGCGTCCGATCCGGGGTGGTGGCGGTCACGCGCGCCGACCTCGCCGACCCGGCCCCCGCAGCGGCCGAGGTGGCCGCGCTCGTCGGCCCGGACGTGGAGGTCGTGCCCGTCTGCGCGCCGCGCGGGGAGGGCATCGACGACCTCCGCGCCGCCCTCGACCGCCTGACCGGCGCGCTGCGGCCGCGGCTGCGCGCCGGCCCGCCGCGGTTGTTCGTCGACCGGGCCTTCGCGGTCGCGGGGGCGGGGACGGTGGTGACCGGCACCCTCTGGGGCGGGGCGCTCGCGCGCGACGACCGCGTCGCTGTCCACCCCTCGGGCGCCGTCGCTCGGGTGCGCGGCCTCGAGGTCCACGACGCGCCGGTCGAGCGCGCCGGGGGCGGCCGCGTGGCCGTCGCCCTATCGGGCGTGGACCGCGCCGGCGTGCCCCGCGGCTCGTGCCTGGTGCGCGCCGCCGACAGCTGGACGCCGGCCGGCCGCCTCGGCGTCGCCCTCACCTGCTTGCCCGAGGGCGGCCCGCCGCGCTCCGGCCGCCGCCTGCAGGCCTTCCTCGGCACCGCCGAGGTGCCCGCGACGTGGGTCCTGCTCGACGACGCGCTCGAGGCCGGCGGCACCGGGCTCGCCGAGCTGCGGCTGGAGCGGCCGGTGCCGGCCGCCGCGGGCGATCGCCTCGTGCTGCGCTCGTCCGAGCGCCGCACGGTCGCCGGGGCGCTGGTGCTCGACCCGCACCCGCCCGCCCACCTGCGGCGCGGCGCGCGACGCGAGCGGCTGGCCGTGCTCGCGGGCGGCGACCCCGTCGCCGTCCTGGGGTTGCGCCTGCGCGAGGCCGGCGCCGCCGGGGTGCCAGCCGGCCCCGCGGCCGAGGCGCACCCCGAGGCCGTCGTGCTCGGCGGGCTCGCCCTGCACGCCGACGTGGCCGTCCGGGCGCGCTCCGCCGTGCTGTCGGCGGTCGGCGAGGAGGGCGCGAGCGTCGCCGCCGCCCGCGCGGCGAGCGGCCTGCCCGGCCCCGCCGCGGCGGCCCTGGTGGCGCGCATGGCCGCCGCCGGCGAGCTGGCCGAACGCGGCGCCCGGATCGTCCCGCCCGGCGCCGCCCCGGCGCTCACCCCCGAGGCCGAGGCCCTCGCCGGCCTGCTCGATGCCGCCGGCCTGCGGCCGCCGACGGTCCGCCAGCTCGGCCAGGAGGCGGGTCTGCCCCCGGGCGCGCTGGGGGCCGCGCTGGCGGCCCTGCGCGACGGCGGCAGGGTCATCCACGCCGACGACCTCTGGTTCTCCGCGGCGGCGCTGGAGGACGCGCGCGCCCTGGCGGCGGCGGCCCTCGCCGCCGGGCCGATGACCCTCGGCGAGCTGCGAGACCTCTGGGGGGTCGGGCGCAGGCACGCGCTCGCGATCGCCGCCCACCTGGACGCCTCCGGCCTGACCGTGCGGGAGGGCGACCGGCGCGCCCTGCGCCGCTCGATGCGGCCCTCCTGATCGGCCACCATGACGGCGGGGAGCGGCCGGGGCCTGGTGGCCCGCCTCGTCTTCAAAACGAGTGGGGGCGGGATCCCCCGCCCGGTAGGTTCGATTCCTACGCCGCTCCGCTGGCCCCCCATGCCCATGGGAATCCCCTGCAAACTGGGTTGCGAGGGGTGCGAGGAATGCAGGGAGGTCTGCGCCCGTGGCCCACCGGTGGCCCATCGAAACCGCGGGTTGCGTCGCGAGGTTGCGGGCGCCGGGAGAATCCTTGTCAGGCTCCCGGTGCGCCTCGGGTTGCGAACGCGGCAGGCCGGGCGCCGCGGCCACGGCGGGCGCGTCGCCGGCGGGCCCTCCGACTCGAGGAGGAGCGATGATCGACCCCAGTGGGACGAAGGTCGGGATGCGAAATGGAACGGAGAGAGAATGCCCGCCTATCTGATCGCGAACATCCAGGTCACAAATCCCGACGGCTACCGCGGCTACGCCGAGCAGGTTGGCGCGACGATCGAGGCCCACGGCGGCCACTACCTCGCCCGAGGCGGCACCGTCGAGGTCCTCGAAGGCGAGTGGGAACCACAACGGCTCGTAGTTCTCGAGTTCCCGACCCTCGAATCCGCACACGCCTGGTACCGCTCCGCCGAGTACGAACGGCTAAAAGCACTCCGAGTCGACAACTCCCACGGACAACTCGTACTGACAGAAGGCCTCGCGGCATGACCTGACCGGGCTCGGACGCTTCGCGGGACCTAGCCGCGCCCGCACCACGAACCGAGGCGGCGGTTGCGGTCCGGGCGCGTGCCGGGGATAGCGCCGCCGCCGGCCATCGGCCCGACAATGGCGCGCCCAAGCGGCCGGGACGCCAGCTGATGGACGACCTCTACCGGGCGGCCTCGCCCCTCGCGTGCCTCCGGGCGAGCGGCGCCACGGACCGACGCCGCTCGCCAGGCTCTCCGACGGGCGGACGCGATGGCCCGGCCGCCCATCTCGTAGAACGTACTTTGCTGGCGTGACGGGCGCACAACTGCGTGCGGCCTTGGGGGCTCGCTCAGCGCCAGTCCCGGCGGTACCTTCAGGTCGGAGGAGGCCATGCGCACCGATCCGGATCAGGCAGGTTGTCGTCGCTCGCTCGGCGCTCGGATTACCGGGGCCCTCAACGCCATGCGGCCCGCCCGACGTGGCCGTCGCTGCGAGGATCGGTCGGACTGGCCCGATGACGAGGGCCTCGCCGGCGCCGGAGTGCCCCGACGTCCCCGCGACCCGCTGCGCGGTGGCGCGATCGCCCTCGAGCTTCCGTCGCCCGATGACGCCTAGGAGACCGTTCGTGCCCGGTTGACGTTAGAAGCCCGGCACTCTCCTCGGCAGGAGAACGTCCGCCCGGTTCGTGCCGGGACGGGGATTGCTCTGTGGTCGCCGCCGCCCGACGGCGGCTGCCTGGCTCGGGGGTGGAGCACGTGCGCCGCCTGGCCAACGCCAGCCCGACTTTCGACCGACGAAAAGGAGGCGGCGATGAGCGAGCCGCACGAGAACCTCGAAATCGTCTTTGTCGCCTGGCTTGAGGCGATCAGGCGTGGCGAGCTGGATGAAGCGGCCGCGCGCCTCGGACCCGAGGTCACCTGGCAGGGCGTCGAGCCGCACCTGCGCTGCGAGGACCGCGACCAGGTGATGGACGTGCTGAGGGCGCGGATCGAGGCGGGGACGCCACGGGTGGAGCGCCTCGAGCTCGAGGCCGCTGGTGATCGGGTGCTGCTCGGGATTGCCGGCCCCGACTTCGACTCCATCGGCGACGTGCCGCTTAGCGGCGAGGTGTTCTTGGTGTTCACGCTACGCGCCGGGAGGATC
>DATLLV010000180.1:0-4278 GCA_035537655.1 Miltoncostaeaceae bacterium | reverse complement strand
GGCTCGGGCGACGGCGTCCGCGCAGGTCATCCCGTCGTCGATCACGTTGACCATCGTCTGAAGGATGGCGGACCGCAGCCGGTTCGAGCCCGCCGAGCCGAGGGCCAGCACCGGCTCGCCGCCGCGCAGGATCAGGGTCGGCGCCATCATCGACGTCATCCGCAGGCCCGCGGGCAGCGTGCCGAAGCCCCCGGGGTTGAGGTCCTCCTCGCCGAGCATGTTGTTGAGGAGGATCCCGGTGCCCGGCACGACGACGCCGGAGCCCGAGCCGTTGGAGCTGGACATGCTGGCCATGCCCCCCTCGACGTCCACGGCGCTGATGTGGGTGGTGCCGCCGGTCGGCTTGCGCGAGGGCGGCGGCGCGGGCGGGCGGGCGCCGGCATCGGGCTCGGCGAAGCGGGCCCAGAGGCGCTCCATGCAGTCCTCCTCCTGCAGGTCGGCGGCAAAGGCATCGTCGCGGAGGGCGTTCGCCGCGATGCCGGCGCGGGCGACGGCGCGGAAGTGGCCCAGCTCGTCCGGCGCGGGCGGCTCGGCGCCCATCCGGCTGAGCGCCGCGGCGATCAGCGCCCCGCCGGACGAGGGCGGCGGGTTTGTGAGCACGGTGACGTCGCGGTAGGCGAGCTCGAGCGGCTGCCGCTCGACGACCCGGTACCCGGCGAGGTCGTCGGCGGTCACGAGCCCGCCGGCGTCGGCCAGGTACTCGACCACCGCTCGCGCCAGCGGGCCGTCGCGCATCGTGCCCGTCCCGGCGCGGCCGATGTGGGCCAGCGTCTCGGCGAGGTCCGGCAGCACCACCCGCTCGCCCTCGCCCAGCAGCCGCCCCCCCGGCGCGTACACCGCGGCGGCAGCGGGCGTCGCGACCAGCATCTCGCCCAGGATCTCGTGCAGGTAGGCGGCCTGGGGCCCGAGCTCCACGCCCTCGCGCGCCAGGCGCACCGCCGGCTCCACCAGGTCGGGCAGCGGCAGCCGCCCCGCGCGGCGGTGGGCCTCGCCGAGCCCGGGGATCATGCCGGGTACCGCGACCGACGCCGGCCCGATGTGGAACACCTGGTCGGCGCCGCCGAAGGGCACCGTGAAGGACACGAGCTCGCCGGGGTCCAGGGCCCGGCCGGCGGGCCCCAGCCCGGGCACGGCGACGAAGAAGTCGAGCAGGAAGGTCGACCCGTCAGGCGCGCGGTGGAGCAGGAAGCCGCCCGCGCCCGGCCCGGTGAGTGGGCTCTCGGCGACCGCGCCCGCGAACGCCGCGGCGCAGACGGCGTCGACGGCCGTGCCGCCGCGCGCGAGGGCCTCGGCGCCGGCGCGTGCCGTCAGGCGGTTCCCCGCGGCCACCGCCCCGACGGGAGCGTCGGGACCGCCCCGTGCTACGCCGCGTCCTCCGGCTCGTCGAACGCGCGCGGGCGGCGGACGATGCCGGTCGACTCGGGGTCGAGCTCCGGCGGCGGGTCGAGCTCGACGTCGAAGACGCCCGCACCACCCGTCTCCGCGCCCCCGCTCCCGCCGCGGCGGGCGGGCGGCTCGTCGCCGCCGGACCCGCCGCCCGGCGCCGCGGCCGGATAGGGCAGATCGAAGCGCGTCACGCGCTCGGCGCGGCGCGAGAGCGAGGGGCGCTCGGCCCGCGCCGGGGCGGCCGCCTCGCCGCCCGGCCCCTCGGCCGGCGGGCCGGCGCGCACGCCGCTGAAGTTGGCCGCGACGACGGTGACCCAGACCTGGCCCGAGAGCTCGGGGTCGATGGTCGCGCCGAAGATGATGTTCGCCTCGGGGTCGGCCGCGTCGGCCACCACCCGGGCGGCCTCGCTGACCTCGACCAGCGAGAGGTCGGGCCCGCCGGTCACGCCGAGCAGGATCCCGCGCGCCCCGTCGATGGGGGTCTCGAGCAGCGGGGAGGCGATCGCGGCCTGGGCCGCCTCGGTGGCGCGGTTGCCGCCGCCGGCGTAGCCGATGCCCAGCAGCGAGGTGCCCGCGCCGCTGATGATCGTGCGGACGTCGGCGAAGTCCAGGTTGATCAGGCCGGGCAGCGTGATGAGGTCGCAGATCCCCTGGACGCCCTGGCGCAGCAGGTCGTCGCAGACCTTGAAGGCCTCGACCATGCTGGTGCCGCGCTCCAGCACGGCCATCAGGCGGTCGTTAGGGATCACGATGACCGTGTCGGCGGAGCCCTGGAGCGCCTCGAGGCCGCGCGCCGCCGCCTCGGTGCGGCGGCTGCCCTCGAAGCCGAAGGGCCGGGTGACGACGGCGACCGTGAGCGCGCCCATCTCGCGCGCGATCTTGGCGACCAGCGGCGCGCCGCCCGTGCCGGTGCCGCCGCCCTCGCCGGCGGCGATGAAAACCAGGTCGCTGCCGCGCAGGGTGCGCCGCACCTGCTCCTCGCTCTCGCGCAGGGCCTGCTCGCCCAGGTGGGGGTCGCCGCCGGTGCCGAGGCCCCGGGTGATCTCCATGCCGACCGGGATGCGCACGTCGGCCTCGCTGACCTCGAGCGCCTGGCGGTCGGTGTTGACGGCGATGAACTCGACCCCGCGCAGGCCGGCCTCGATCATGCGGTCGACCGCGTTGCAGCCCGCCCCGCCGACGCCCACGACGCGGATGACGGCGACGTAGTTCGACAGGTCGCCGGCCGGGCCGCGCTCCGGCGCCCCCTCGGGGCCGCGGCCCGAGCCCTCGTCGAGCGGGTCGGTGCTCCGGAACAGCTCCGAGAGGGGGCCCTCGCGCATGCTGGGCCGCGAGCGTCCGCCGTCGGGGCGGCGGGGCTCGCTCACGGCCGGGTCCGTCTCACGCCGCCACCCCCCGGCGGCTCGCCAGCCCCATCGGGCCCTCCCACACCTCACGCGAGAGGTGGCGGTACCAGCGGGCGGCCTGGCCCTGCGGTTCGTAGCGGATCACGCTCTTGCCCTGGACGGGCGCCTCCGCGAACCGGATGGTCTTGCCGATCCGGGTGCGGTAGACGCGGTCGCCGAAGCTCTCCTCGAGAAGCTGGACCGCCTCCCGGCCGTGGATGGTGCGGCCGTCGTACATTGTGGGGAGGATACCCACGATGTCCACTTGCGGGTTGAGGTTCTCGCGCACCTGGGCCAGCGTCTCCCGCAGCTGGGCAAGACCGCGCAGCGACAGATACTCGCACTGGACCGGCACGATGATCCCGTCGGCGGCCACCATCGCGTTCACCGTGAGCAGCCCGAGCGAGGGCGGGGTGTCCAGCAGGATGTAGTCGTAGAGGTCGCGGACGGGCCGCAGCGCGCGCTCCAGCGCCCGCTCGCGCCCGATCATCCCGGACAGGGCCAGCTCGGCCCCGGCCAGCTCGATGCCGGCGGGAGCGATGTCGATCTCGCGGGTCTCGATGATCTCCGCGATCGACGCCTGTCCCACCAGCACGTGGTACATGCCCAGCGGCAGGGACTCCACGTCGACGCCCTGGCTCATCGACAGGTTGCTCTGGGGGTCGAGATCGACCGCGAGCACCCTCGCGCCGAGGTCGTGGAGGCCGACGCCGAGGTTCAGCGTCGTCGTTGTCTTCGCTACGCCGCCCTTCTGGTTGGCGAGGGCGATCACGCGGGCGGGTCGGGACATCTGCGCACCTTCGTGGTGGCGGGGTCTGGCTCCTCCGCCCGTTTCGCCGCCCGGGCGCGATCTCCTTGCCGGGCGACGAGCGCGGGCCGGCAGTCGCCGACGCCTGCGCGTCGGCGCCGACCCGCCGGCCCGCGCACACGGCGGCACCGGCTGACCGCCGGGAACGGCCGCCGAAAACCACCGCGACCGCGGCAGCGCGGTTGGTTGTGCTTTTTCCGGCGCCCGCCCCGCCGAAGGCGGTGCGCCGGTCTGCCGGAGGGCCCGGCCAGGGCCCGGAGGCGCGTCCCAGCGGGCCCGCACGAGGCCCGCTGTACGCATCTGGCCGCCCTCAGTCCGGCGGCAGCTCCAGCCGTCGCTGGCCCGCCCACGCGGCCGCCTGGGAGCGGCGCTGGAAGCCCAGCTTGCGCAGCAGCTGGCTCACGTGGTTGCGCACCGTCTTCTCCGAGAGGTGGAGCACCTCGCCGATGGCGCGGTTCGTGTAACCCTCGGCGATCAGGGCCAGCATCCGGCGCTCGCGGTCGGTCAGGCCGGCGAGCTCGGCCTCGGCCTGCTTGGCCGAGAGCTCGCGGAACTGGCTCAGCAGCGCGCCGGCGGCCCGGGGGTCGAGCGACGCCTCGCCGGCGGCCGCCTCGCGGATGGCCTGGGTGAGACGCTCGGCGTCGGCCTGCTTCAGGAGGTAGCCGCTGGCGCCCGCCATGACGGCGCCGACGATCGCCT
>DATLLV010000179.1:0-13623 GCA_035537655.1 Miltoncostaeaceae bacterium | reverse complement strand
GGTACAGGCGGCGACCACCCGGGCGCCGGCGGCCGTCGCCGCCTGTACCAGCAGGGTGCCGAGCCCGCCCGCGGCGGCCTCCACGAGCACGCGGTCGCCCCGGCGGATCCCGGCGGCGCGGCTCAGCAGGAGCGCCGTGCGGCCGTCGGCCATCAGCGCGGCGGCGGCGTCCAGGGGGAGGGTGTCGGGCACCGCGGTCATGGCGGCGGCGTCCACCGCGACCCGCTCCGCGTAGCCGCCCGCGCCCCCGGTGGAGCTGACGACGCGCACGCCGACGAGCGACGCGTCGACCCCGGCGCCGACCGCCGCGACGGCCCCGGCGACGCCGTTGCCGGGAACGAGCGGGGGCGTCCCGGTGAAGGGTCCGGGAGCCCCCGCCCGCAAGCGCGTGTCCGCGAAGGTCACCCCCGCGAAGGCCACGTCGATCACCGCCTGCCCGTGAGCCGCGACCGGCTCGGGCGCCTCGGCGCCCATCAGCACCTCCGGACCCCCGAAGCGGTCGATGCGGGCGACACGCACCTCAGGCGGCGTCCGGCGTCCCGAGGCGGGCGGCCGCGCGGTCGTAGTTGAGGCGCATGAGCGCGATCACTTCGCGCTCGTCGTGCTCGTCGTGGATCGCGCGGGCCCCCCAGCCGTCGTGGTCGATCGGATGGCGGGTGATGCGCCCCTGCGCCATCAGCTCCTCCCACACCCGGCGGGGGAAGCCGAAGTGCGCCACCCGGTCGCCGTGCAGGTGGCCGATCTCGCGCCTGCCGACCCGGAAGCCGAACTCGCCGCGCGAGCCGGGTCCCGCCTCGACGCCGGGCCAGGCCGTGACCTCGCGGGTGATGCGGGCGGCGGCGCCCGTCGTGGTGGTCGTGCTCATGACTCCTCCTCGGTCGGTCCACCGACGGTAGAAGGTGAAGCGGGCTTCAGGTCAAGGAGGCTGACGGGAAACAATGGCCGTGCGGCCCGCCGAGCGAAAACCAAGCCATCCGGTGGCCGCGGCCATATGCCCCATGCCCGCAGTGGCATGGGCATTGACGCGGGCGCCGGAGGGCGCCGGTTTGCAGCCGGCGGACGTGCGGCCGACTTTCGCGGCGGCTCCTAAAGGCCCAGCCGGGCCAGCATCGACTCGTCGTCGCGCCAGCGCTTGCGCACGCGGACGGTGAGGTCGAGGTGCACCTCGGTGCCCCAGAGGCGCCCGAGCGCCGAGCGGGCCGACGAGCCGATGTCGCGGATCATCGCCCCGCCGCGCCCCACGACGATGCCCTTCTGGGACTCGGTCTCCACGAGCACCGAGGCCCGCACCACCACGCCGTGGTGGGCGGGCTCGATCTCGCGCACGTCGACGGCCAGGGCGTGCGGGATCTCCTGGCGCAGGCGCATCAGGGCGGCCTCGCGGATGAGCTCGGCCGCGAGCTCCTCCTCGGTTTGGTCGGTGGCCATGCCCTCGGGGAAGTAGCGCGGGCCCTCGCGCAGGATCGCCGGCAGGTCGTCGCGCAGCTCCTGGACGCCGTCGCCGGTGCGCGCGCTGACCGGGTGCAGCGACGCGAACTCCACCAGCTCCGACGCGCGGGCGATGACGGCGACCAGCGCGTCGCGGTCCACCCGGTCGATCTGGTTCACCACCGTGATGACGGGCAGCCGCGAAACGCGCAGGCGCTCGGCGATGAAGCGGTCGCCGCCGCCGATGGGCTCGGCCGCGTTGACCAGGAAGAGGGCGGCGTCACAGTCGGTGAGGCTGCGGTCGACCGTCGCCTGCATGCGGGCCGTGAGCGTGTCGGCGGGCCGCTGGAAGCCGGGCAGGTCGAGCAGCACCGCCTGCCAGCCCTCGCCGTGGACGACGGCCGTGATGCGCCGGCGGGTGGTCTGGGGCCGGGGCGACACCGCGGCCACCTGGACACCCGCGAGGGCGTTGGCGAGGGTCGACTTGCCCACGTTGGGGCGGCCCGCCAGCGCGACGAGCCCCGAGCGGTATGGCGCGCTCACGGGCGCGGCGTCAGCCCCACAGCTGGAAGATGATGATCGCGATGCCCGTGCCGAGCACGGCCCCGGCGGCGACCTCCAGCACCGAGTGGATGCCGGCCTCGACCCGCGACTGGGCGACCAGCAGGGCCATCAGGAACGCCAGCGTGGACACCAGCGCCGCGTGGCGGAGCGGCTCGGCGATGATCGTCACGGCGGCCCAGCCCGCGAACGCCGCGGCGGCGTGGCCCGAGGGCAGGCCGCCGCGCAGGGGCGTGCCGCGGCCGACCCAGGCCTTCGCGGCGACGACGGCGATCAGCGTCACGATCATCACCACGACGACGAGGTGGGTCGGAGAGCGGCGCACCCCGACCAGCAGGTCGCGCCCGGGGTCGGTGAGGTGGTCGTAGAAGACGAAGTAGGCGATCGCCAGCGCGTTGACCGTCGCCACCAGGACGGCGCCGGCCGCCACGTCCTTGGCGATCTTCACCAGCGGGTGGTACGAGGTCACGACCGCGTCGATCGCCGCCTCGACGGCGGTGTTCATCATCTCGGCGACCAGCACCAGGCTGATCGCGCCCACGATCGCGGCCAGCTCGAGGCGCGAGAAGTCGAGCAGCAGGCCCATCACCAGCGCCACGACGGCCGCCGCGACGTGGATCTGCATGTTCCGCTGGGTGCGGAGCACATAGACGATGCCCTCGAACGCCCAGGTGAACGACCAGCGCAGCGACCCCTGGGGCGGCAGGGTGGCCGATCGCGAGCGCCCGCCCAGGATGCGGCGGATGCGCGAGCGGCGCGCGGGCTCGGCCGCCGGCTCCGGCGGCTCCGGCGGGCGCGCCTCCTTCTGGGACGTGCTCACGGCGCCTCGGCGACCAGGCGGTCCTGGAGCTCGAGCATCTCGCCTCGGTCGGTCTCGTGGTCGTAGCCCAGCAGGTGCAGCAGGCCGTGCACCGCCAGCGTCTCGAGCGGCTCCTGGGCGGCCTCCGTGCAGATGACGACGTCGCCCAGCTCCGGCGGCGGGCCGTCGGCCGGCCACCGGAGCGCCTCGGGGCCGTCGACCGGGAACGCGAGCACGTCGGTGGGCTCGGGCTTCCCGCGGTGCTCGCCGTTGATCCGCGCCATCTCGTCGGGGCCGACCACCATGAGCCCCATCGTCCCGCGCTCCAGGCCCAGGCGCTCGCACGTCCGGACCAGGCGCGCGACGAGCGGCGCCGTGTCCGCCCCGCCCCGCGCCTCGACCTCGATCATGTGCCCTCGCGCTCCCGCGCCGACCCGTAGGCGTCGACGATCGCCTGGACGAGACGATGGCGGACGACGTCGCGGCGGTCCAGCCGCACGAAGGCGATGTCGTCGATGCCCTCGAGCACGTCGGGCACGGCAACCAGCCCCGATCGCTGGTCGCGCGGCAGGTCGATCTGGGTGATGTCGCCGGTCACGACCATGCGCGAGCCGTAGCCCAGACGCGTCAGGAACATCTGCATCTGCTCGCGGGTCGTGTTCTGGGCCTCGTCGAGGATGATGAAGCTGTCGTTGAGGGTGCGGCCGCGCATGAAGGCCAGCGGGGCGACCTCGATCTGGCCGCGGTCGAAGGCCGCCTCGACCCGCTCGGCGTCGAGCATGTCGTAGAGCGCGTCGAACAGCGGGCGCAGGTAGGGGTCGACCTTGGCCGCCAGGTCGCCGGGCAGGAAGCCGAGCCGCTCGCCGGCCTCCACCGCGGGCCGCGTGAGGATGATGCGCCCCACCTCGCGGCCCGTGAGCGCGGCGGCGGCGATGGCGACCGCGAGGTAGGTCTTGCCCGTGCCCGCCGGGCCGATGCCGAACGTGATCGTGTGCGAGCGGATCGCGTCCACGTAGTGCTTCTGGCCGGCCGTGCGGGGCGTGACCGCCGTCTGGCGATGGCGCCAGACCACGTCGTCGAGCATCGCCCCCACCGGCTGGGCCACCTCCAGGGCGTCGGCCACCGCGGTCACGGTGCCGCGCTCGATCGGGCGCCCGGCGCGCACCAGGCCCGCGAGCTCCTCCACCACGTCCTCGCCCATCCGCAGCCGCGCCTCGTCGCCGCTCAGGGTGAGGCGGTTGCCGCGCAGGGCGAGGTTCACCCCCAGGCGCTCCTCGAGCTCGCGCAGCACGCGATCCTGCTCGCCGGCCAGCTCGACGGCCACCCGGTCCTCCAGCTCGATGACCCGCTGGGGCGGGCCGCTGGGCTCGACCGCGCTCACATCGTCTCCGACAGCGTCGCCCCGCCCATGATGTGCCAGTGCAGGTGGAGGACGCTCTGGCGCGAGTCGGGGCCGTGGTTGGTGACCACGCGGTAGCCGGAGTCGTCGAGCCCGGCCGCGCTCGCGACCGAGGCGATGAAGGCCAGCATGGCCGCCCGCTCGCCCTCGGGCATCTCGACGATGGCGGCGATCGAGGGGATGTGGCGCTCCGAGATCACCAGCAGGTGGACCGGGGCCTTCGGGGCGATGTCCTCGAACGCCAGGAAGCCGTCCTCGCGGGCGACGATCGTCGCCGGGATCTCGCCGGCCGCGATGCGGCAGAAGAGACAGCCCGCGGCGCTCACAGGGGCCGCCCCGCAAGGTGCTCCCCGGCGACGGCCTCCACGGCCACGTCCACCATCTCCCCCGGCTCGCCGGCCCCGGCCGGCAGGACGAAGCGCGTGTAGTCGGCGCCCAGCCCCCCCAGCGTCCCGTCGGGGTGGCGGCGCTCCACCAGCACCCGGTCCTCGCCGCCCACCCGACGGGTGCGGTGGGCGAAGCCGAGCCGGTCGGACAGGTCGCGCAGCCGCCCGGCCCGCTCGCGCTGCTCGCCCGGCTCCGGCCGCCCCTCCATCGCCGCGGCGGCGGTGCCGGGGCGCGGGGAGTACGGGAAGACGTGGATCTTGCTCATCGACAGCTCCTCGGCGACCCGCGCCGTGGCCGCGAAGGCGGCCTCGTCCTCGCCCGGGAAGCCCACGATGGCGTCGGTGGTCAGGTTCAGGCCGGGCACGGCGGCGGCCGCGCTGCGGCAGGCGTCCAGGTACTCGGCGACGCCGTACGAGCGGCGCATCGCGCGCAGCACCCCGGGATCGCCGGACTGCAGGGGCACGTGCAGGTGGGGCGCGACGACCGGGGTCGCGGCGATCGCCTCGAGCAGCCGGTCGGCGAGGTCGCCGGGCTCGATCGACGAGATCCGCAGCCGCCGGAGCCCCTCCAGGCGCCCCACCGCCCGCACCAGGTCGGCCAGGTCGGCGCCCGAGCCGGGGTCGCGGAAGGTGCCGATGTTGATGCCGGTCAGCACCAGCTCCGGGTGGCCCTCGTCGATGCGCCGCCGCCCCTCCGCCAGGATGCGGGCCATGGGTCGGCTCTCGGCCCGCCCCCGGGTGGTCGGGATGATGCAGAAGGCGCACTTCGAGTCGCAGCCGTTCTGCACCTTGAGGAAGGCGCGCGTGCGGCCCGGGGCGCGCGGGGCGTCGTCGGCGCAGGCCGTGGTGCGGCCGCCGCCCAGCCGCTCGACGATCTCGGCCGCCGCGCGGTCGGCCGAGCCGGGCAGGGTCGTGACCCCCGGGCCCGCGAACTGGGCAGCGTTCAGGTTCACCGCGCAGCCCGAGACGAAGACGCGCCCGCGGCGGGCGCCCCGGTTGGCCTCGCGGCGGCTCTTGCGCTCGGCCTCCACCGTCAGGGCGCAGGTGTTGACCACGTGGACGGCGGCGGCCTCCGGCACCGTCTCGACGTGGCCGGCGTCGCGGAGCGCGTCGCGGATCAGGGCGGCGTCCGCCTGGCTGACCTTGCAGCCCAGGAAGCGCACCGAGAAGGTCGTCGCCGCGCTCACCCGCCCCCACCGCCCAGGCGGCCGGCGGCGTCGAGGGCAAGGGTGACCGCCGCCAGGGCGGCGGTCTCGGTGCGCAGGATCGCCGGGCCGAGCCCGCAGACCGCGAGGCCGGCGTCGCGCGCCCGCTCCACCTCGGCATCGGAGAAGCCGGCCCGGGGGCCGACCAGCAGGGCCGCCCGGCCGGAGCGGCCGGCGACCGCCGAGATCGCCGCGTCGCCGCGCCGGTCGATCAGGCATCCCTCCCCGGTCGGGATCTCGCCCAGCGCATCGCCGAACGGTACCAGCCCCCGTAGTCGTGGCAGCCACGCCTGTCCCGACTGGCGCGCGGCCGCGACGGCCACGCGCCGCAGGCGCTCGCGCCGCCGCTCCCACGCATCCGGCGCCGGCAGCCGGCCGGCGCGCTCGCTGGCGATCAGCGCGACCTCGCGCACCCCCAGCTCGGCCGCCTTCTCGACGACCAGGTCGATCCTCGCCCAGTCCGTCAGCCCCAGGTAGAGGCTCACGCCCGACGGCGGCGGCGCCGGGCGGGGCGCCACCACCCGGACGGTCGAGGGCGTGCCCGCCTCGACGACCACCGCCGCCCACGTGCGGCCGGCGCCGTCGGTGAGCTCGATCTGGTCGCCGGGGCCGCGCCGCACTACCCGGGCCAGGTGGTGGGAGTCGGCGGGCGACAGGGTCAGCTCGTGCCCCGCGTCGGGCGCGTCCGCCACCAGGTAGCGGAAGGTGTGCCTCATCGCGCGCCCGACACCTCGCCCACCCTACTCCGCGGCCGGGCCCGCCCCGAGGGGAGCGCGGCGTGACCCGGCGGTCGCCTCAGCCGCCCGCGGCGATCCAGACGAGCGGGATCAGGAGGACGATGATCCCGAGCGCGACCGCGGCCGTCCCGAGCGCCCGCGACGAGCCCCCGTCGCGACGCGCCCGCAGGCCGGCCGCGACGGCCACGATCGCGAGGGGGTAGCCCAGCGCGATCCCGCCCCAGTCGAACCAGTCCCAGGCGATGAAGCTCAGGACGAGGCCGGCGATACCGAACGCCAGCGCAGTGTGCGCGAGGCGCCAGCGTGCGGGCGCGACGTCGATGTGGTTGGTGCTCATGACTCCTCCGATGCGACGGATGACCGTGGCCCGATCCTCCCGTCGCGCCGGGCGCCCGCCATCGGTGCGGGCGCGGGACCGGCCTACGTGCTGGCGCGGAGATGGGCGAGCACCGCGAGCACGCGGCGGTGATCCTCCTCGCTGCCGGCGATCCCGAGCTTGCCCAGGATGCTGCTCACGTGGGTCTCGACGGTGCGGTCCGTCAGCCAGAGGCGGTTGGCGATGCCCGCGTTGGTGCGTCCCTCGGCCATCAGGCCCAGCACCTCGCGCTCGCGCGGCGTCAGGACGTCGAGGGGGTCGTCACGGCGCGGCCCGACCAGCGCCGCCACCACCTCGGGGTCGAGGGCCGAGCCGCCGCCGGCGACGCGGCGCAGGGCGTCCAGGAAGTCGTCGACGTCGAGCACGCGGTCCTTCAGGAGGTAGCCGAAGCCGCCCGCCGCCACGAGGTCAAGCGAGTGGCGCGTCTCGACGTGCTGGGAGAGGAGCATCACCGCCACGTCCGGGTGGTCGCGGCGGATGCGCGCGGCGGCGCGGGCGCCGGCGTCCTCGTCGCCGGGCGGCATGCGGATGTCGGCGATGGCGATGTCCGGCGCCTCGCGGGCCACGGCGGCCTCCAGGGCGTCCGCGTCCCCGACCGCCGCGACCACCTCGTGTCCCGCATCGCGCAGCAGCAGGACCAGCCCCTCCCGGAAGAGGGTCGAGTCCTCCCCGATCACGATCCGCACGGGAGCTCCACCTCCAGGCGGGTCCCCTCGCCGGGGCGGCTCTCCAGCTCCATGCGGCCGCCGTGGGCCGCGATGCGGTCCGCGAGCCCGGCCAGCCCGCCGGCGGGCTCCGGGACGGCGCCGCCGCGGCCGTCGTCCTCGACGCGCACGACGAGGCGGCCGTCGTGCCGGCGCGCTGTGACGCTCACGCGCGTCGCCTCCGCGTGCTTGACGGCGTTCGCGAGCGCCTCGGAGACCACGTAGTAGGCGGCCGTCTCGATCTCGGCGGGCGCCCGGTCCGCGGGGGCCTCGACGTCCACGGCCAGCGGCGTGCGGCGGGCCAGGTCGGCCAGCGCCGGTCCGAGGCCGTCGTCGAGCATCCCCGGCCGCAGGCCGCGGGCGATCTCGCGCAGGTCGCGGACGGCCTCGGCCACCTCGTCGACGGCGCCGTCGAGGGCGCGCGCGGCCTCGGGGTCGCCGGCGACGCGCCGCTGCACCCGCCGGAGCGCCATGCCGAGGGCGACCAGCCGCTGCTGGGCGCCGTCGTGGAGGTCGCGCTCAAGCCGGCGGCGCTCCTCGTCGCCCGCGCGCACGATGCGGGCACGGCTCTCCTCGACCTCCTCGAGCCGGTGGCGGAGCTCGTCGCGAAGGCGCGCGACCTCCACCGGGAGGGCCGCGGCGCGTAGGACGTCGGCCAGCAGTGCCGGGCGCTCGTCGAGGCGCGGGTCATGGACCACGAGGGCCAGCGGCGCGTCGCCGCGCCCGACGGCGGTCACGGCCGTGCCGGGCCCCGGAGACGGGGCCGCCGCGACGCCGCCGTCGAGGCCGGCGTAGGCCCCCTCCCCGGGCAGCCAGACCAGCAGGCGCAGCCCGGGATCGCCGAGGGCCTCGCGCAGCAGGCCCTCGATGCCCTCGGGCGCCGCCTCGCCGGTGTGGATCAGCGCGGCGAAGGCCTCGATGCGCTCCACCGCCCGGACGCGGTCGCGGTCGAAGCGGCGGTCGACCACGCGCTGCAGGCGGCGGCGCAGCGGATCGAACGCGACGGCCGCGGCCACGGCCGCGACGGCCGCGCCGGCCGTCGACCCGCCCCCCAGGGGGTCGGCCACCAGCAGGGCGAGCCCCACCGCGCCGGCCGCCAGCGCCAGGGTCAGCGCGCCCCACGCGATCGTGCGGCTGATGACCCGGTCGACGTCGTAGAGCCCGTGCCGCAGCATGGCCACGACGACCGCGGCGACGAGCGCGACGTACGCGGCCACGAACGGGATGAGGGTGATGAGGGTCGGCTCGTCGTTGACCAGCCCGTCGACCGTGCCCGCCACGATGGCCACGGGCAGCAGGGCCGCCCCGGCGGCCAGCCACTTCATCTGGGTCCGCTCGACCCCCCGCGAGCGGCGGAAGCGCAGGATCGTCGAGACGGCGGCGAGGCCGAGCGCGGCGATCAGCGAGAGCAGCGCGACGCCCGTCAGCACGTCGGCGGCCGTGCCGGACACCAGGCCCAGCGGAGGCGGGACGCTCGCGTAGGGGGCGTCGAAGACGTCGTCGCGGACCAGGGCCGCCCCCGCGGTGGCGAGGGTCCCCGCGATCGCGAGGACGACCGCCCCCCGCCACCGCCGGCTGATCGGGCGGCCGTCCGGGAAGAGCAGCAGGAGGAGCGCCAGCGCTCCGAAGACGACGATCCAGTCCTCCTGGAACAGGAGCACGGCCCAGCCGGCGCCCGCGACCTCGCCGGCCGCGGCCGCGGACGCCCATGCGCCCAGGAAGGCGTCGGCGGCGGGCAGCAGGCCGATGACGGCGACGATCGCGCCCAGCGGGTTCCGCGGACGACCCCGGGCGATCGCCACCCCCGCGACGAGCGCCGGCGCCGCCAGCGCCGCCTCGGCCACGATCGCCAGGGCCGAGTCCTGCGGGTCCGGGTCGATCCCGTGCAGCACCAGGGCGGCCGCCACGGCGGCCGCGGCGAGCGCGGCGGAGGTCCAGGCCGCGATGAGGGGCCACCGCACGAGGCGACCATCCCACACCAGGGCGGCCCACCGGATCCGTGCTGGCACGGACCGGCTCGCGGGCCGCGCCCGCCGGCGCCTCAGCGCACCAGCAGCAGGGTCGTCCAGCCGTCGCGGTCGAGCCGCCGCGCGATCCGCAGGCCGCGCGGCGCCACGGCCGCCTCGACGCCGGCCGCCTCCTCGCGCCGGATGCCCGACGCCACCAGCGCCCCCGGCCCCGGCTCGGGCAGCGCGGCGGCCAGCTCCCGCAGGAGGCCGCCGGTGAGGTTGGCGGCCACGACGGCGGCCGCCGGCAGCCGGTCGGCGCCGATCGCGCGCCGGCCCACGCGCAGGCCCACGCCGTTGCGGCGGGCGTTCGCCAGGGTCGCCTCGACGCAGAGCGGGTCGGCGTCGACCGCCCAGACGGGGTCGAAGCCCAGCCGCCGGGCGGCGATCGCCAGCACCCCCGAGCCGCAGCCGGCGTCCAGGAGCGAGGCGCCGGGGCGCTCGTCCGCGAGGTCGGCGAGCAGCGTCAGGCACGCGCGCGTGGTCGCGTGCTGGCCGGTGCCAAAGGCCATGCCGGGGTCGATCGCGACGTCCAGCAGCGGCGGCCGGGCGGGCGCCCAGGGCGGCCGCACCAGCAGGCGCCCGGCGATCTCGACCGGCTGATGGAAGGCCGTCAGCGCGCCGCGCCAGGCGTCGTCCTGGGGCAGGGCCTCGACGCGGGCGGCGATCCCGGCGCCGCCGAGCAGGGCCCGGAGGCCGTCCGGGTCGGCGGACCGCCCGGCGACCCAGAAGTCGAGCACCGCCTCGCCCGCCGGCGAGACGTCCTGACGGCACCCGGAGCCGAGCGCGGCGCACGCCTCCGCGACCGCCCGCTCGGCGTCCGCCGCCGGGACGGTCACGCTCAGGCGCACGAGGCGCCCCGGGTCAGCGGAAGGCGGACTTGATGCGGTCGAAGAAGCCCTCGTCCTCGCGGTAGGCGCGCTCGTCGAGCGCGTCGGCCAGGCCGTCCACCGCGCGCCGGCCGTCCTCGGTGATCACCCGGGGCACGCGCACGTCGACGACCACGCGCTGGTTCCCGCGCCCGCGCCCGGCCAGCGCCGGGAAGCCGCGGCCGCGCATGACCAGCTCGTCGCCGGACTGGGTGCCCGGGCGCAGCTCGAGGTCGGCCTCGCCCTCAACCGTGGGCACGGTGATGGTGGTACCGACCATGGCGTCGGTGACCGGCACGGCGACGCGGGTGACGATGTCGAGCCCGTCGCGGCCGAACCGCGCGTCCTCGGCCACGGCGACCTGCACGTAGAGGTCGCCGGCGGGGGCGCCGCGCTCGCCGGCGCCGCCCCGGCCGGTCACCCGGATGCGCTGGCCGTGGGCGATGCCGGCCGGGATGTCGACCGAGAAGCTCTTGGTGGTGCGGACGCGCCCGCGGCCGCGGCACTCCGGGCACTGCTCGGACGGGACCTCCCCCGTCCCCCGGCACTGCGGGCAGGTCTGGGCGCGGACGAACTGGCCGAACGGGCCGCGGCTCACCTGGCGCACCTGGCCCTGGCCCTCGCACATGGCGCAGCGGGTGATGTCCGCGCCCGGCGCGGCGCCCGAGCCCTCGCACGCGGGGCACTCGCCGACCGTGTCGTACTCGACCGCCCGGGTCGTGCCCTGGGCCGACTCCACGAACGAGATCTCGACCGCCACGCCGACGTCGTCGCCCGCGGCCGGGCCGGCGCGGCGGCCGAAGACGTCGCCGCCGAAGAAGGCGTCGAACAGGTCCTGGAAGGAGCCGAAGTCGGCGAAGTCCGGGCCGGCCTGGCGGCCGCGCAGCCCCTCGGCGCCGTAGCGGTCGTAGACCGCCCGCGTCTCAGGGTCGGCGAGGGCCTCGTAGGCCTGGGCGAGCTCCTTGAAGCGCGCCTCGGCCTCGGGGTCCGGGTTCACGTCAGGGTGCAGCTCCCGGGCCCGCTGCCGGAACGCCCGCTTGATCTCGGCGTCGCTCGCATCCCGGGGCACGCCGAGGGTCTCGTAATAGTCGCGCGCCATCGCCACCGGCGAGGTTAGCGCGGGAGCCCGTGGGGATGCAGGTGCTCCTCGGCGACGCGCTTCAGCCCCGCGCGGTCGACCTTGCCGGTCGCGTTCAGCGGCATCTCGTCGAGGATGACCACCTCCTCGGGCGCCTTGTAGCCGATGCGCTCGCGCGTGAAGCCGATCAGCTCGGCCTCGGTGGGCGGCGGCCCGTCGCCGGTCAGGGTGACGTAGGCGCGCACGCTCTCGCCGTGCACCGCGTCGTCGACCCCCACGACGCCGGCGAGCCCGACCCCCGGGTGCTCGAGGAGCGCGTCCTCGACCTCGAACGGGGTGATGTTGGAGCCGTCGTGCACGATGATCTGCTTCCTCCGGCCGAAGAACCACAGGTAGCCGTCCTCGTCGGCGCGGGCGAGGTCGCCCGAGTCGAGCCAGCCGTCGCGCACGACCGCCGCCGATGCCTGTGGGTCGCCCCAGTAGCCCACCGTGCGGCAGGGCGTGCTGATCCAGATGCGCCCCACCGTGCCGGGCGGCACCTCGTCGCCGGCGTCGTCGCGCAC
This sequence comes from Miltoncostaeaceae bacterium, assembly GCA_035537655.1. Taxonomy (GTDB): domain Bacteria; phylum Actinomycetota; class Thermoleophilia; order Miltoncostaeales; family Miltoncostaeaceae; genus DATAGF01. Next base: position 1,512 of record DATLLV010000179.1, on the reverse strand, counting down.
CGAGATCGCCACGCCCGGCGCCGGGCGGCCGATCGAGCCGGGCCGGATCTCGCCCGAGGGCGGGTTGAGCGTGGCCAGGCCGACCTCGGTCATGCCGTAGCCCTCGTCGATCAGGAACCCGGCGAGCCGCGTGAAGTCCTCCTCGAGCTGCAGCGCGACCTTGTCCGAGCCGGCCCGGCAGATGCGCAGCGAGGCGAAGTCGGCGGCGGTCGCGTCCGGATCGCGCACGAGGGCCGTCAGCGCCGCCGGCAGCATCGCCATCACCGTCGGCCGCTCGGCGCGCAGCAGCGGCAGCATGGCCGGCGAGTCCCAGCTGCGGGCGATCACCACCCGGGCGCCGGCCGACAGGGCCGCGAACGTCCAGAGGAACGAGCCCAGGTGCGACATCGACGAGCCGGGCAGGAAGGCGTCGCCCGGCGTGAGCTCGAACGCCGCCGCGGCGCTCGCGCACATCCAGCCGACCGTCTCCAGGCTGTGCGTGACGCCCTTGGCCGGGCCGGTGCTGCCGGAGGTGAAGAAGATCACCGCCGGGTCGGCGACGTCCGTGGCGACGGGGTCGGCGGGCGGCGCGGCGGCGAGGTCCTCGAAGCGGGGCCCGCCGGCGCCCGGCCCCTCGTACCAGACGGTCCCGGCCGGCAGCCCTCCCGCAAGGCGGCTCTCGGCCACGTCGCCCGCCCGCTCGTCGTGGACGACCAGGGCGGCGGCGCCCGAGACCTCGAGCGCGTGGTCGATCTCGCGGGCTGTGTAGCGGTAGTTGAGCGGGGTGGCGATCAGGCCGGCGGCGAAGCAGGCCAGGTAGTGGATCACCAGGTCGATGCGGTTGGGCAGCAGCGAGGCGACCCGGTCGCCCGGACGCAGGCCGAGGCCGGCGTAGCCCGCCGCCAGGCGCCGGCGCGCCTCATCGACGTCGCGCCACGTCAGGGCCCGCGCCGACGAGACCATCGCGACGGCGTCGGGGCGCGCCTCGAGCCCGGCCCGCAGCACCTCGTGCAGCGGGGCCGGGGCGGCGAGGGGCGAGCCGACGATCGCCATGGGCCCGATCCTCGCACGACCGGGGCCCATGGTTCACCCGGTCGTCCGCCTGCGGAACAGCCAGAGGGTGAGCGGGACCGCCGCGGCCAGCAGGGCCGCGCGCCACAGGACCGAGGCGAGCACGGGGTGCCCGAGGGGCCACGGGACGTCGGCCGGCAGGGCGGTCGCGTTGCCGAACAGGCCCGCGCGAGACGTGGAGCATGCTCCGCGCCGTCATGCGCGACGAGCGCCGCTTCGAGCGCGGCCTCCAGCGGCTGCTCGACGGGATCGAGCGATCGCTCGAGCCCCGCTCCGGCGCCTGACCGGCGGCGGGACGATCGGCCGCGTCAGCGGCGGACGGGCCGCTCAGTCGCGGTCGTCGTCATCGTCGTGCTCGTCGTCGTCCGGGTGGTGCGCGAGGTTGGCCTGGGCGGCCTCGATGATCCCGTGGGCCTCGTCGAGGTTGACGGCGCCGTAGAGCAGCCGCGTCAGGCTGCGGGC
>DATLLV010000178.1:0-6052 GCA_035537655.1 Miltoncostaeaceae bacterium | reverse complement strand
GGCCCAGGAGGCGCGGGCGCGCGGGATCGTCATGGAGGGGACGGCGCGCCAGTTCGCGCGCGGCGACTTCGGCCGCTTCGACCTGGTGGTGGCGATGGACGAGGAGAACGCCGCCCACCTGCGCCGCATGGCGCCGGACGCCGAGGCCGCCGCGAAGGTCCGCCTGCTGCGCGAGTTCGACCCGCGGGCGGCCGGCGACGACCTGTCCGTCCCCGACCCCTACTACGGCGGCCCGGAGGGCTTCTCGACCGTCTTCGACCTCGTCGACGCGGCCTGCCTCGGGCTGATCGAGCATCTCCGGCGCTGACCTGAGCGAGGCGGTCGGCGCCGCGGCCGGCTCGCCGGTGGTCGAGGCGGCCGGCGCCGCGGGTGGCGACATCAACCGCGCCGCGCGGATGACGCTGGCCGATGGCCGCGAGCTGTTCGTCAAGCACCGGCCCGCCGCGCCGCCCGGGATGTACGCCGCCGAGGCAGCGGGCCTGGCGTGGCTCGCCGAGGCCGGCGCCCTGCCCACGCCGGCGGTCGCCGCGGTCGGCGAGGACGGCGAGCCGCGGTTCCTCGCCCTGGAGTGGATCGCGCGCGGCAGCCCCGGCCCGGGCCACGACGAGGCCCTCGGCCGTGGCCTGGCGGCGCTCCACCGCGCCGGCGCGCCGGCCTTCGGCCTGGACGAGGACAACTTCATCGGCAGCCTCCACCAGCCGAACGCCCCGGCGGCCGGCTGGCCGGAGTTCTACGGCGGCCGGCGCCTCGAGCCCATGGCGCGGGCGGCGGTGGAGGGCGGCAGCCTCGACCCGGCGTTCCTCGGCGGCCTGGACCGCCTGCGCGCCCGCCTGCCCGACCTCTGCGGCCCGCCCGAGCCGCCGGCGCGGCTGCACGGCGACCTCTGGGGCGGCAACGCGATGACCGGCGACGATGGCCGGCCGGTGCTGATCGACCCGGCCGTCTACGGCGGCCACCGCGAGGTCGACCTGGCGATGATGCGGCTCTTCGGCGGCTTCGGCGGGGCCGTCTTCGCCGCCTACGACGAGGCCCACCCCCTGGCCGACGGGCACCGGGACCGCGTGGACCTGTACCAGCTCTACCCGGTGCTGGTGCACGCCGTCCTCTTCGGCGGCGGCTACGGCCGCTCGGCCGAGCGGATCCTGCGCCGCTACGCGGGCTGAGGGGCGAAGACCGCCCGCATCGCGCCGGAGCGGTGGAGCGCGACCTGGCTCACGACCACCAGCACCACCAGGATGCCGAACCAGACGGCGGTCTCGATGCCGGGGACGGCGTCGACGGGCAGGGCGAAGACCATGACCAGGCTCGCGCCGACGTTCAGCAGGATGCCGGCCGCCCAGATCACGGTGAGGCGGCGCCAGACGCCCCGGAACCAGGCCTCCTCGGCCCACGCGTGCTCGAAGTTCTCCGCGCGGTTCGGCAGGAGCGACATCGCGACCTCGTAGGTCAGCGGCCGCCGGGCGCGCAGGCTGAGGAGCATCCAGGCGGCGAAGGGCAGGCCGAAGAGGGCGTTTCGCAGAAGCAGCGTCCGCGGGTCGCCGCCGATGCCGGCGCTCAGCACGCCGAGCGCGAGCCCCAGCAGCACCAGCGCCCCGACCGCGTCGATCTTGCGCGTCCGCCAGAACACCCAGGCGACGCGGATCGCGGGCGGCACTCCGCTGATGCAGAGCGCGGTGGTCTGGCCCACGCCGCCCGCGCGCAGGGCGTAGTAGAGGGCCACCGGGATGGCGAGGTCGTTGACCAGGCTGACCACGCCGCCGGCCGGCACCGCGAAGCGCGGCGTCGATGCCGGCCGCGTGGTCACCGGGCTCCCATCGTCAGCCCCTCAGCATCATGCCGCGCAGGTCGGCCTGGAAGCCCGCGTCGGCGAGCGGCCGCTCGAGCGGCGAGCCGAAGACCGGCTCCCCATCGACGCGCTCGATCACGATCCGGCGACGGCGGTCGGCGGTCACCCAGGCGGCGAGGGCCGCGGCCGCGCGCTCGGTGGCATCGGGGCGGTCGCCCGGCGGGAACGTGAGCAGGCTGCGCCCCCCGCGCTCGAGATAGAGCGCCGGCGCGCCGTCCACCAGCACCACCTGGGCGCCGAAGACCCGCGAGGGCGAGCGCGTCGCGCCCTCGCGGCGCGGCCAGGGCACGGCGGCGCCGTAGGGCTGGGCGGGGTCGGCGGCCCCGAGCACGGTGACGTGGGGGCCCTCGTCCGGCGGGGCGTCGCGCAGGTCGCGCAGCCGCTCGACCCCCCCCGGCATCGCGAACTGGGCTCCGCCCAGCCCCTCGAGGAAGTAGCCGCGCCGGCAGGCGCCGAGGGTCTCGAGGTCCACGAGGGCCGGGTAGACCGCGGCGAAGCCGCCGGGGACGCCCTCCGAGAGGGCGCCGGCCCGGGTGAGGATGCCGTGGCGCTCCACCATCAGCTCGGCCAGGGCGCGGCGGCGCTCGGCCTCGGGCGGCGCGCCCCGGAAGAGGCCCCCGGACAGCGACCAGCGCCCGGCGACGGCCGAGGGGGCGCCGCGCGCCGCGCCGCCCAGACGGCGGCGCCCGGCGGCCGATGGCCGGCGGACCGGCGGCAGGCGGCGCGGCGCCCGCAGCGGCAGCCAGAGGTCGTTCGTGACCTCCCCCGCCCAGACCAGGCCCCACAGCGCCCCGAAGACCTCCTCGCGCGCGGCCCCGCCGGCCGCGGCGACCAGGTCGTCCCAGAAGCTGGCCCCGGCGGCGAGCGCCTCGCGCAGGGCGTCGGCCACCGGTCCCTCGGGCGGGGCGTCGGCCGGCGGCGGGCCCAGCAGCGGCGCGTCCTCGCGGAAGTAGATGGCCACCCGTCCGCCGCCCACGCCGCCGGCGCCCGCCCCGGCCCAGACGATCTCGCCGCGCGCCGCCAGCTCGTCGAGCCGCGCCGGCGCGTAGTCGGCCAGCCGGCGCGGGAGCACCTCGGCCTCCCACTGGGCGGGCGGCAGGGCGAGGCCCTGGAGCCCGGCGAGCACGTCGCGCAGGGCGTCCGCGCCGCGCGCGGCGCCCGGCCGGTCGACGCGCTGCCAGTCGGGCAGGAAGCGCCCGAGCGCGCGCGGGTCGGCCGGCTCGATCTCGCGCCGCAGCGCCGCCAGGCTCGCCCGGCGCAGCCGCCGCACCACCTCGGCGTCGCACCACTCCCGTCCGGCCCCGCCGGGGCGCAGCTCGCCGCGCACCACCGCCCCGTCGGCCTCGAGGGCCGCGAGGGCCGGCTCGACGGCCCGCGGCTCGAGCGCGTAACGGCCGGCGAGGTCGGCCGAATGGAACGGCCCATGGCTGCGGGCGTAGCGCCCGACGAGCGAGCGCAGGGCGTCGGGCACCGGCTCGAGGAACGCGTCGGGCACGCCGCTGGGCGGCATGACGCCCAGGGCGTCGCGGTAGCGGCCGGCGTCCTCGGCGGCGATCAGGCGCCGCTCGCCGGCGAGGTGGATCCAGACGCCGCGGCGGTCGGCGACCAGCGCCAGCGTGATCTCGGCGGCGCGACCGGGCTCGGCCAGGCGCAGGCTCACCTCGTCGACCGTCAGGTCGCCGATGCGGCGCAGCAGGTCGTGGAGGCCGTCCGGCCCGCGCGCCCGCGCCCGCTCGGAGAGCCCCTGGAGGTCGGCCTCGACGGCGGCGAGCGCCCCGGGGTCGATCAGGTCGCGCAGCTCCTCCTGGCCCAGCAGCTCGCGCAGCAGGTCGCGGTTGAGCGAGAGCGCCTGCGCGCGCCGCTCCGCGGCGGGGGTGTCGTCCTCGTACATGTACGAGGCCACGTACTCGAACAGCAGCGAGCCGGCGAAGGGCGAGGCGGCGGGGGTCTCGACCTCCACCACCGCGACCTCGCGCGACGCGATCCGCCCCATCAGCCCGCGCAGGGCCGGTAGGTCGAACCAGTCGTTCAGCACCTCGCGGTAGGTCTCCAGGATCACCGGGAAGCTGCCGTAGCGGCGCGCCACCTGGAGCAGCGACGAGGCCTTCAGGCGCTGCTGCCACAGGGGCGTCCGCTGGCCGGGGCGCCGGCGCGGGATCAGCAGGGCGCGGGCGGCGTTCTCGCGGAAGCGGGCCCCGAACAGGGCGGTCCCGCCCAGCTCGCCCAGGATCAGCTCCTCGAGCTCGTCCGGCGCGATCAGGGCGACGTCGGCGGACGGCGCCTCGTCGGCGTCGGGCAGGTGGACGGCGATGCCGTCGTCGCCCCAGATGGCGTGCGCCTCCTGGCCGGCGGAGGAGCGCAGGCGCGCGGCCAGCGCCAGGGCCCAGGGCGCGTGGACGCGCGCGCCGAAGGGCGTCAGCACGCAGAGGCGCCAGTCGCCGATCTCGTCGCGGAAGCGCTCGATGACGATCGCCCGGTCGCTCGGGACGACGCCGGTCGCGGCCGCCTGGTCCTCGAGGTAGGCCACCAGGTTGTCGGCGGCGCGCTCCTCGAAGGCGCTCTCCTCGCGCAGCCGCTCGCCGGCGGGCTCGGGCCCCGCCGCCACCAGCTCGCGCGCCAGCCGGCCCACGGCCTCGCCCAGCTCGAAGGGCCGGCCCACCCCCTCGCCCTTCCAGAACGGCAGGGCGCCCGGGGCGCCCGGGGCGGGCGTGACGATCACCCGGTCGCGGGTGATCTCCTCGATGCGCCAGGTCGAGGCGCCCAGCATGAACGTCTGGCCGCTGCGCGCCTCGTACACCATCTCCTCGTCCAGCTCGCCGACGCGCGCGCCGTCGGGCAGCACGACGGCGTAGAGGCCGCGGTCGGGGATCGTGCCGGCGTTCTGCACCGCCAGCGAGCGCGCCCCCTCGCGGCCGCGCACCGTGCCCGCCGAGCGGTCCCAGACGATCCGCGGCCGCAGCTCGGCGAACTCGTCCGAGGGGTAGCGGCCGGCAAGCATGTCCAGCACGCCCTCGAGCTGCTCGCGCGAGAGCTCGGCGAAGGGGTAGGCGCCGCGCACCAGCGCCTCGATCCCGTCCACGCTCAGGCTCTCCACGGCGCTCATGGCCACGATCTGCTGGGCAAGGACGTCGAGCGGCAGGCGCGGCACGCGCGTCTCCTCGATCGCGCCGGTCCGCATCCGCGAGACCACCGCCGCGCACTCGAGCAGGTCGCCGCGGTACTTGGGGAAGATGCGCCCGCGGCTGGGCGCGTCGACCTGGTGCCCGGCGCGGCCGATGCGCTGCATGCCGCGCGCCACGCTGCGCGGGCTCTCGACCTGGATCACCAGGTCCACCGCGCCCATGTCGATGCCCAGCTCCAGGCTGCTGGTGGCCACCAGCGCCGGCAGACGGCCGTCCTTGAGCGCCTCCTCGATCAGCAGCCGCTGCTCCCGGGCGAGGCTGCCGTGGTGCGCCTTGACGATGTCCTCGCCTGCGAGGTCGTTCAGCTTCAACGCGAGGCGTTCCGCGAGGCGGCGGGAGTTGGTGAACACGATCGTCGACCGATGGGCGCGGATGAGCTCCAGCACCCGCGGGTAGACCTGGGGCCAGATGCTGGTGCGCGCCTCCGGACCGGCCGCCGCCCCGCCGGGTGCCTCATCCAGGGGGATCGCCTCTCCCAGGCGGCTCATATCCTCGACGGGCACCACGACCTGGAGCTCGAGCGGCTTGCGGATGCCCGCGTCCACGATCGTCACCGGCCGCGCGGGCGCCGGTGCGTCGCCATCCGCGCTGGCCTCGCGGCCGCCCAGGAACGCCGCGACGGCGCTCAGCGGGCGCTGCGTGGCGGACAGGCCGATGCGCTGCGGGGGCACGTCCGTGAGCGCGGCCAGCCGCTCCAGGCTGAGCGCCAGGTGTGCGCCGCGCTTGGTGTTGGCGAGCGCGTGGATCTCGTCCACGATCACCCACCGGACGCCGCGCAAGGCCTCTCGGGCGGCGGACGTGAGCAGCAGGTAGAGGGATTCCGGCGTGGTCACGAGGATGTCCGGCGGGTGCTTGCCGAACGCGCGTCGCTCCTCGGTGGGCGTGTCGCCGGTGCGCATGCCGACAGTGATGTCGGTCGCCTGCCCACCGAGTCGTTGCGCCGCGAGCCGGATACCTGCCATGGGTGCCCGCAGGTTGCGGTCGACGTCGTGGACCAATGCCTTGAGGGGTGAGACATACAGCA
>DATLLV010000177.1:0-4910 GCA_035537655.1 Miltoncostaeaceae bacterium | reverse complement strand
CGAGGCGACCCGACGGGCTGCGGCCAGCGGGATGGCCACAACGAGCCAGTCCGGGAAATGCTCGGCGGCGCGAGGCTCATTGTCGAACCACAAGCCCAGACCCTCAGCCTCAAATCTGGCTTCGATCTCGGCCGTCCGGCGCTCATCGTCCATCGCGGCGAGCCTATCTCAGCGGGCCGCGAGACTCGCGACGAACATCATCGTCAGGGCGGCGATACTGAAAGGGTCCGAGGCGATGCATGCCCCCCGCCCCCCGCCGAGCGACCAGACGTCTCGGCCGACCGATCAGCCACCGGCCCGGCGACCTCGCCGGCGAGCGAAACGGCGGGCCGGAAGGGGCCCCCTAGCGGGGGATTCCGCTTCACTATCCCTGACTCGGGAAATCGCGGTCGGAGCGCGGGATGGGCGCTACTGGGCTCGAACCAGTGACCCCCAGCTTGTCGAGCTGGTGCTCTCCCAACTGAGCTAAGCGCCCCGCGAGGCGCGGAGTGTACCAGCCCCCTCCCCGCGCTCAGCCGCCCGGCAGGCGCCCGTAGGCGGCGACGATCAGCTCGTTGGTGTCGTCCACCGCGAGGGCGACCAGGGCGGCCCGCTCGCCGGCGGCGAGGGCGGGGGTGGCGCGGCTGAAGGGCAGGCTGCGGGCCTTGCCCCAGGGCTTGCTGCGCAGCGGCCGGCCGAAGGCCACCTGGCCGTCGGGCCCGGGGCCGGTCTCCAGGGAGGCCTCGACGATCACCGGGCCGCGCCGGGCCGTCCTCGCGGCCAGCGCGAAGGCTCCCTCCTCGAGCGTCCCGCCCTTGGCGAGGCGGCGGATGCCGATCGGCCAGCTCGCGTTGACGGTCGAGAACCGGCTGGCGAAGAGGTCGCCGCCCAGCGCGGGGTCGGTCCAGGTCATCATCGCCGTCCCCGTCGGCGAGACGCCCATGCCGGCGGTGGCGCCGGCGATCGGCAGCGCCGCGGCGGTCGAGGTCATGCCGGCAGGGATGAAGGCGCCGGCGCCGAGGTTGTCGTCGAAGCCCTGGCCGAGGACCGTCCACGTCACCGCCGCCGAGCCGTCGTCGCCGATGACGGTGGCCGGGGAGACGACGCTCGGCCCGGCGGGGACGTCGCTCGGCAGGGCGGGGAACGACCGCCATTGGCCGCCGAGGTTGGGGCGGGTCGCCGCCGCGATCGTCGTCTGGCTCGCGCGCCACGCGACCACCGCCTGGCCGCCCCTGCTCATCGCCGCGGTCAGGTCGCTGTCCGCCGGCACGGGCAGGTCGGGGCCCGACTGGCTCCACGGCCCGCCGGGAGCCTCCTGGGTCAGCAGCCGCACCGAGGTGCCGCCCGGGCGCAGGACCAGCGCGACCGCGGTGCCGTCTCCGCGCAGGGCGGCGCCGAGCACCTGCTGGGCGGCGCCGGCCGCCCCGAGCGGCGCCGGCGTGACGCCGCCGCCGGTGCCGATCCGCGCCGAGCGGACCGCCGTGCCCGAGGCGACGAGCGCCAGCGACCCGCCGGCCCGGCTCATGGCGAGCCCGGCCAGGTTCCCGTTCCCGAGGTCGATCGGCGGCGACCACGCGCCGTGCGGCCCGGCGCGGCGGCGCGCGACGGCCGTGCCCGTGCCGCCGGCGCGGGTCCAGCCGACGATCGCGTCGTCGCTGAGGCTCATGGAGCCGAAGACGGGGAAGAAGGCGTCGGCGTTGGTGGCCAGGCGCTGGTTCGGCCCCCAGTCCACCGCCGGCGCGGCGGCCGCCGTCGCCGTCGCGGCCGCCGAGAGCACGGCCGCGGCGATGACCATGCGCGCGCCGGATCGCACCCCACGCTCCCCGTCCGGTGTCCTCTCCGCCCGGCGAGGACACCAGACCGAGCCCCAGCGCGTCAAGCGCCGAGGATGTCCGACGGCCGGCCCGGGCTTGTCGCGCCTCAGCGGACCAGGGGGATGCGGGCGAGGTCGATGCCCGGGAGCACCCGGGCCGCCTCGACGCCCAGCCACTCCTCCAGCAGCGACGCGTAGACCGTGCGGAACTCGGTGGTGACGAGGAGGTTGTCGTCCTCGTCCAGGCGGCTCAGCCCCGGGAACTCGCTGCGGATGCCGCCGTTGGCGCGGTCACCGACCACCAGCAGCAGCCCGCCGGCGCCGTGGTCGGTGCCCTGTGAGTCGTTGTCCTGGGGGCGGCGGCCGAACTCGCTCCAGACGAAGGTCAGCACCCGGCTCGAGAGGCCTCGGGCCGTGAGGTCGGCCTGCCACGCCCAGAGCGAGTCGCCGAGGTCCTTGAGCAGGTCGGGGTGCTCGGTGTCCTGGGCGTCGTGGGTGTCGAAGCCCCCGATCGACAGCGCCGCGACGCGCGTCCCGAAGCCGGCGCCGAGCATCCGGGCCAGGTTGGCCAGGCCCTTGCCCAGGTCGCTGTCCGGGTATGGCACCGGCGTCGGCGGCAGTGGGTTCTTCTCGTCGTCCACCCGCAGCGGCGCCAGGCGGTCCTGAACCACGAAGGCGTTCTCGTAGGTGCGGCGCGCGGCGGCCAGGGCGTCCGAGCCGGTGCGGCCGTGGGCGGCGTCGCGGTAGGCGCGGGTGAAGCCGTCGGCGCCCCAGACGCCCTCGATGTAGAAGCGGAAGCCGTTGGGGTCGTAGACCGTGGCCGTGGGCGCGCGGCCGGAGCTCAGCACCGGGTCGGGCGACCAGGAGACGCTGATCCCCTGGAGCGGGTTGTCGCCCGTGCCCACGGCGTCGAGCGTCCGCCCCAGCCAGCCGGTGGTCTCATAGGACTGGCCCACGATCCCGCGCCGCCAGTAGGCGACCGAGCTGAAGTGGGACTGATCGGCGTCGGCGAAGTCGACCGACGGCAGCACCGCGACCTTGCCCTGGTCGTAGAGCGCGCGCAGGCCCTCGGCGGCCGGATGCCAGCCGAACTGAGGCACGCCCGGCAGCGGCAGCGTGGTCTCGGGGGCGACGGCCAGGCGCGGGCGCAGCTCGCGGTAGCGCGGGTCGGCCAGCGGGACGAGCGTGTTGAGGCCGTCGTTGCCGCCGTCGAGGTAGAGCGAGACCAGGATCGTCGCGTCGGGCGCCGACTGGGCCTGGGCCGAGGCCGCCTCGAGCAGCCCGCGCGTCGTGAGCCCGGCGACCGCCGAGGCCCCCACCCACAGGCCGACGCCCCGCTCCAGCAGGTCGCGTCGGGTCATGCCGCCCGAGCGCTCGAACGCGGCCAGCCCGTGAAGCGCGTCCGCCGGGACCGGGACGACCTCGGCGGCCCGGCCCATGAAGGCCCGCCGGGTGGCGCGGTGGTCGCGGCAGCCGCGGCTGAGGGGCGGCCGCATCAGCAGACCTGGGCGTCCGGGCCGGCCAGCAGCAGGTGGCGCAGCACGCGCTGGCGCTCGGGGTAGTAGTGGGCGACCTCCCACCTCTCGGTGCGGCCGGCCACCGCGCTGCGGGCGTAGCGGCGCATCGCCCGGGCGGTGGCGGGGCCCACCCGCGGGCGGCCGGTGGCGGCGATGGCCTTGGCGAGGGCGGCCCCCGGCGTCTGGGTGCGCGGGATCGAGCCGTCAATGATGGTCTTGTTCAGCACCGCCGTCGCGGCGTCGAAGCGCGCCCGGATGGCGCTGGTCGACAGCCACGCGGTGCCGCCCTCCCAGCCGCTCACGTTGGGCGGGTTGAACGGCACCTGCCCCATCTGGTCGAGGCGCCAGACCCACTGCTCGTCGCGGATCGGCGTGCCGGTCTGGCGCAGCATCCCCGCCAGGTAGACGAACGGCGGCTTGACCATGTCCGGCTCGTCCAGGCCGGCGTAGAGCACCTTCGTCGTGAGGATCTCGCGCAGCACCGGCCGCACGTCCGTGCCCGAGCGGCGGTAGAGCCGGGTCAGGGTCCGCAGCGTCCTCGGCGGGCACGGGTGGGGGCTGAAGTAGCTCCACAGCTTGGCGCAGAGGAACTGGGGGTGGGCCCGGTGCTCGACCGCGATGTCGACGACGTCGAGCGGCGAGAAGCGCCCCACCCGCCCGAGGATCCGCTTCACCCCGCCGTCGTGGCGCTCGGGGTCGTAGCCGAAGCGCTTGGTCTCGTAGTCGAAGGTGAACCCGGTCAGGGCGCGCGCCGCCTCGCGCACGTCCCGCTCGGTGTAGCCGTTGTTGACGCCCAGCGTGAAGAGCTCGAACAGCTCGCGGGCGAAGTTCTCGTTGGGCGCGCCCTTCTCGGAGTTGGCGAGGCTCAGGAACAGCTGCATCGCGCCGTCCTTCGTGATCGCCCGCGCCAGGTCGCGGAAGCGCCCCAGCGCGCCGTGCCGCAGGGTGCGGTACTGGATCAGCATCAGCCGCGAGTCGCCCACATCGCGGTTCGAGGTCGCGAAGTGGTCGTGCCAGTTGAAGGTCATCCGCTCGACCAGCGGGTGGCGCGCCCGCACCGCCCGGTCCAGCCACCAGAGCACGTCGTGGCCGTAGGCGTTGACCGGGTCCAGGGGGCGTCCCTCGACCCGCGCCGGCCGCCCGCGCAGGGCCGCCCCGCGCGGGCGCAAGAGCTCGGCCACCGCGCGCTCGAGGCCCATCGCCGCCATGCGGTCGACGTCCTTCGGCCGGCCGCCGAAGCCGGCCCGCCACAGCAGCCGCTCGACCCGCGCGCGCTCGCGCGCCCGCCCGGTCACCGGCCCGGCCGCGGGAGGGGGCCCACCACCAGCCGGGCCGTCATCCCGCGATCGGCGTGGTCGGCGACCGTGCAGACGAGGGTGTAGCGCCCGCGCGGCAGCCTGACGCGCAGCTGGCCGACCGCGTCGGGCTGGACGACGCCGGTCTCGGCGCGCGGCGTCCCGCGCGGGCCGAGGATGCGCAGGTCGTGCTCGTCCTCGCCGATGTTGCGCAGCTGCAGGCGCAGCGGCCCGGCCGGCACCGAGGGGCGGCTGAGGGAGAAGCGGTACTCGCGCGAGTAGGCCAGCACCCGGGCCGGGGGCGGC
>DATLLV010000176.1:0-7195 GCA_035537655.1 Miltoncostaeaceae bacterium | reverse complement strand
GTGTTCGCCGCTCCGGAGGACTGGGGTGCGGCCGAGCTCGGCGAGCGCGTTCGACGCGCGGCGACCGAGCTCGCCGTGGTCATCCAGGGGCAGATCGAGCAGGGAATCGCCGATCGCGCCTGGTCCGGCTATCGGCACGCGTTCGGGGGCAACGCGACCCGCGCCGAGCAAACGGCCGCCGAAGCCGACTTCGACTCGCCGCTGATGCGACTCGCTGCCGGCGGCCGAACGACTGCCGCGAGCGGGACCCCGACATCCTCGATCTCTGGAAGCCCTCCATCTGCGGGCGTTCGTCGTTCAGCGCCTCACCTGGACGCCGCAGAGCCCGAGCCGGAGTGAGCCGCGCGGCGTCGGATGGCGGCGAGCCAGCTCCTGCGGATGGCGCCGCTTCCGGGCCGGATCAGACGCCAGTAGCGCAGCATCGCCCGCGTCGCCTCGGGGCTCGTCCCCGCCACGCGGGTCTCGGTGATGACGCGGCTGCCGCCGCGCTCGGGACGCACGAGGAACGAGATCACCGCCTTCGCGTAGCCGGGGTCGGCGAACGCGAGGAAGTCCTCGCGCGTGTGCACCGCCGCCGACTCGTTGCCGGCCGGTCGCCAGAAGCGGCCGACGGCTCCCGCCGCGACCTCGGCGCCGGGACGCTCGCCCAGGGGGACGACGCCCACCGTGAACGCATCGAGCACCGGCGCCGAGCGCGCCGGCCGGAAGGCCGGGCGTCGTGTCAGCAGGCTCGGCAGCCCGCGCAACGCCTCCAACGGCGTCAGCAGGCGCACCTCCCGAACGGTCACCCGCTTCACGGCCCCGAACGCGACGTCCGGCCGGGCCGGGATCCACAGGCCATGCACCTCACTGGCGTCGAAGCGCGGCAGGAGCTCGTCGAGTAGCGACCGCTCAGCGATGGGCGCGCCTCACCCCAGCAGGTGCACCCACTTCTGGCGCCGGTCGTCGGGGAGCGTCTGGTCCCAGACGTGGGCGAAGCGGCTGTCGGCGACGAGGCGCATGGCGTCCTCGGCCGCGGTGCGCGATGGCAGCGGCTCCGAGCTGGCGAGGATCGCGTGATCGTCGAAGGACCGGATACGCCAGATCCAGCGCCGGTCGTCCTCTCCCGCCCGGGCGAGCTCGAAATAGGTCTTCGACTCCGGAGCCATCTACCCCCTGGACCGTACCGTGGCCGAGGTGAATTCGTCGGGCGGCGCCGCGCTCCGGGCGGCGGGTCCATGGAGGTACACCCGCCGCCGCCGGGCCGCGGGGCGCCCGGACCGGCGCCCCGCCTCGGCTCCGCCACGGCGGGCGGACGGAGCAAAGCGACGGTAGAACGGCGAGGCGCGGCGGCGCGAGCCCACGCGACCACGTGGCCAGGTCTTCGTCAGTGCCGCGTATGCGGCCAGGTCACCCCGGGTCGGGCGGGGGCGGCTCGCGCGGGGGCAGCGTCACCAGGTCGGCGAAGAACTCGTCGATCTGGTGGACCACCTCGGTGAAGCGCTCGAAGTCGGCCGGCTTCGTGATGTAGGCGTTCGCGTGGAGCCGGTACGAGGCGACGACGTCCTCCTCCGTCGAGGACGTCGTCAGGACGACCATCGGGATCAGCCGGAGGTCCGGGTCGCCCTTGCTCTCGGCCAGCACCTCGCGGCCGTTCTTGCGCGGCAGGTTCAGGTCGAGCAGCACCAGGTCGGGCCGGGGTGCGTCGGCGAAGCGCCCGGTGCGCCGCAGGAACGACATGGCGTCGACGCCGTCGTGCACCACCGACAGCCGGTTGACGACCTCCTGCTCGGCGAGCGCCTCCTGGATCAGGACGACGTCGCCCGGATCGTCCTCGACCAGCAGGACCTCGATCTGGTTCGCCGTCATTCCGGGCTCCTCGGACCGGGCAGCGTGAACAGGAATCGAGCGCCACCCCGGTGGTCGGTGTCGAGCCAGATGCGCCCACCGTGGTACTCGACGATTCTGCGGCACATGGCCAGCCCGATGCCACTCCCATCGTAGTGATCCCGGGGGTGCAGGCGCTGGAAGATCACGAAGATCCGGTCGGCGAACTCGGGATCGACGCCGATGCCGTTGTCGGTGCACGAGAACTCCCAGAGCCCGCCGTCGGGGCGGGCCTCGATGCGCACGGCCGGCGCGTCGGGGCCGTGGAACTTGACCGCGTTGCCGATCAGGTTCTGGAAGACGGCGACCAGCAGGGCGCGCTGGCCGCGTACCGACGGGAGCTCGCCGGCCTCCACGCGGGCGCCCGTCTCCTCGATCGCGCTCGTCAGCGCCGTCCGCGCCTGGTCGACGAGCTCGCCGGCGGCGATCACCTCGGCCTCGCCGGCCGTCCGGCCGACGCGCGAGAAGGCCAGCAGGTCGTTGATCAGCAGCTGCATGCGCCGGGCGCCGTCGACGATGAACGCGACGTACCCGTCGCCGCGCTCGTCGAGCTGGCCCTGGTAGCGCCGGGCGAGCAGGTCGCCGAAGCTCGACACCTTGCGCAGCGGCTCCTGGAGGTCGTGGGAGGCGACGTAGGCGAACTGCTCGAGGTCGGCGTTCGAGCGCGCGAGCTCGGCGGCGCTCGCCTGGGCCTCGGCGCGCGCCGCGTCGGCGGCCTCGAGCTCGCCCACGATGCGCTCGCGCATCGCCTCGACGTCGTCGCCCAGCTGGGCGATCTCGCGCGGGCCGCCGGGCGGCGGCATCGGCGTGGCGAAGCCGCCCGAGGCGACCCGCCGGGCGCCCCCGGCCAGGGCGCCCAGCGGCCGCGTGACGGTCCGGCTGAGCACGATCGCGGCCAGCACCAGGCTGCCGAGGATCAGCCCGGCGGCCACGTAGAGGCCGAGGCGCAGCTCCCGGGTGGCGTCGAAGAAGGCCTCGCGCGCCTCGGCCCGCTGGGCCTCGAGCTCCCTCCTGAGGTTCCCCAGCGACGCGCGAACGCGGTCGAAGCGCCGCTTGCCGATCAGCAACTCGGGCCGCGGCACCATCGCGCCCGACAGCACGATGGCCCGGGCCGGCAGCACGAAGGACGTGCGCCAGACGAGGGCCCGGTCTCGGATCTCCTGCACCAGCGCGGCGACCTCGGGCCCCTCGGTGGGCTCCAGGGCCTGCAGCTCGCGGTAGGCCCGCGACTCGTTGCCCAGGCCGTCGTCGTAGGGCTCGCGGAACCGGTCCTCGGCGGTCAGGAGGTAGCCGCGCACGCCGGTCTCCTGGTTCAGCAGCGCGCGCTCGAGGCCGAGGGCCGCCGTCTGGGCGGGGACGATGCCGGCGGCGAGCTCGTCCTGGCGCCGGCTGACCTCCGCGTTGGCCACCAGCGCGAACACGACGCCGGCCACCGCGATCGCCAGCAGCGTGCCGATGCTGAGGGCCAGCACCTGGCCGATGCCCAGCCGCGCCAGGCCGCGCCGCGGAACCTCCGCCCGCGGGCGGTCGCCCTCGCCGCCGCTCACCCCTCGCCCGGGGGGTCCGGGCGCGACTCGAGCAGCAGCAGCGCGACGTCGTCCTGCAGCGGCCCGCCGTGCAGCGACTCGACCTGCTCGACCAGCCGCTCCAGGGCCCGGCCGGGGTCGCCGGCCGGGTCGCGTCCCCCCAGCCGCTCGGCCACCAGCGCCCGCAGGGGCTCCTCGCCGAGGCGGTCGCGCGCCTCGCGGCGGCCCTCGATGAGGCCGTCGGTGTACAGCAGCAGCGCCCAGGCGCGCGGCAGGGCGACCTCGGTCTCGCGCCACGTCTCGGCGCCGAGGCCCAGCGGCCGGCCGCCGGCGTCCGCCGGCAGGATGCTGGCCGTCCCATCGGCGATCAGCATCGGCGGCAGGTGGCCCGCCCGTCGCATGCGCAGCCGCCCGGCGGCGACGTCCACCTCGATCGCGCACACCGTGGCGAAGAGCGACTCGAGGTGGCGCTCGTGGCGGACGATCCGCTCGAGGGTGGCCATAACCCGACCGCCGTCGGCGCCGGAGAGGACCAGGGCCCGCCAGGAGCTGCGCAGCGCCACGCCCAGCGCCGCCTCGTCCGGCCCCCGGCCGCAGACGTCCCCGATGAGCGCGTGGACCACGCCGTCGTCGGTCTGCACCACGTCGAAGAAGTCCCCGCCCAGCAGCGCCCGCCGCCGCCCGGGCCGCGAGCACGAGGCCACGGCGACCTCGGCCCCGTCGAGGATCGGGCCGGGCAGCAGCCCGCGCGCCAGGCGGGCGTTCTCCTGCGCCCGCAGGTCGGCGATCTCGAGCAGCCGGCGCGAGTCCTCGGCCTGCCGCCTCCCCACGGCGTACCGGATCGCGCGCGCCAGCGTCCCCCCGCCGACCTGCCCCTTGATGAGGTAGTCCTGGGCGCCCGCGTCGACCGCGGCGACGCCCGCGGCCTCGTCGGCCAGGCCGGTGAGCACGATGACCGGCGTGCTCGGTGAGGCCTCGCGCACGCGCTCCAGCGTCTGCAGGCCGTCGGCGTCGGGCAGGTGCAGATCGAGCAGCACGCAGTCCACGCCGCCGTTCAGCGCGGCGAGCGCACCGCCCAGCGTGCGGCTCTCCTCGAGCTCGTAGCCGCCGCCGGAGTCCGCGAGCTGCTCGCGCACGAGCAGGGCGTCCGCCTCGTCGTCCTCGACCAGCAGCAGGCGCACGCCCCGGAGGTCGTCGGTCCGCACCGCTAGCCGGCCCCCTCGCGCAGGCGCGCCGGCGCCCGCACGCGCCAGCTGTCCGCCAGCAGCGCCTCGAGCCGGTCGAGGTCCACGGTCTCCATCCGCACCAGCACGAGCGGGTACCCGTCGTAGTGCGGGGTGGTGAAGAAGACGTCGGGATCCGACTCGATCAGCGACTCCTTCTCGATCAGGTCGGCGCACCAGATCACCAGGACGCCGGGGTCCTGGTGGATGCGCGCGAAGAGGCGGTCCTTCACCCGGAACCCGGGCGTCCCGTACGAGGGGCGCTCCGCCGTCTCGGGGAGGGCGAGGGCGATCCGGCGGACGTCGGCGTCGGTGACCACGTCACCAGCCTATGACGGCGGGCCCCGCCGGGGCGCGTCTCATAACGTATGGGCCCGTCACGCGGCGGCCCGTTGCGGAGGAGGAACCACGTGAGCACGAGCGTCCCCGGGATCGATCCCTCGGTCCCGCCCAGCGGTTCCGGCTGCGTCGAGTGCCTCGCCGGCGAGGGTGCCGGCTGGTGGTTCCACCTGCGCCGCTGCGCCCAATGCGGCCACGTCGGCTGCTGCGACTCATCCCCCAGCCAGCACTCGCGCGCCCACTGGCACGAGACCGGCCACCCGATCGTGCAGAGCTACGAGCCGGGCGAGAGCTGGCTGTGGTCCTGGCCCGACGAGGCCTACGCCGAGGGCCCCCCGCTCGCCGAGCCGACGTCCCACCCCGCCGGCCAGCCCACGCCGGGGCCCGAGGGGCGGGTGCCGCGCGACTGGGTGCGGATGCTGAACGGGTAGCCGGCCCCCGGGCGGTCGGCGGCGGCGGCCAGGGCGTCGCGCGCCTCGGCCAGGGCGCCGTCCGGGTCGGGGCCGAGCTCCCAGCGCGCGCCGGTGGCGACGATGCGGGCGCCGGCATCGGTGAGCGCGACGTCCCAGCACGCCGCGCGCATGCGCGGATCGGCCTCGGCCGAGCGCAGCGCCAGGTCGCGCGCCTCGTGCCACCCCGGCGCGGGTGCGCCGGCCAGCACGACCTCGCTCTCCGGGTGGCGGGCCACGCGGACGAGCCCGAAGCCGTGCGCGGCCGGGGCGACCGGCACGGCCAGGGTGCCGTCGCGCTGGACGCGCGCGGTGAGGCCTCCCTCCCCGGAGTCGAGGCGCAGGACCGCGAGGAGCACGCGGGCGCGGCCGGCCGGGTCGAGCAGGGTCAGGACGCGATAGGGCTGGCGGGCGTCGCTGCCGCTGAGGCGCCGCAGGTCGGCGCGGGCGCGCGGGGCGGGCGGCCCGGGGGCGTCCTCGGCGCCCGGCCCGTCGGCCCCGATCGGGCTCAGGCGCTCCTGCAGGGCGGCGAGCTCCGCCCGCCGGACGGCCCAGCGCTCGCGTGCGGGGCCGCCGCGCGGGTCGAGCAGCCCGAGGCGCGCGGCCTCCTCGAGCTCCCACCCCCGCCGGCTCAGGCGCGCGGCGCGCAGCGCCACCAGGGCCGCCGGGGCGGAGTGGGCCCGGGACGCGCCCCGGAGGAGGGAGAACGTCGCCATCCCCACGACGGTACGCCCGCCCCGCCGACGCCCGGTACCCCCCGTTCGGCTAAGAGGCGGTCTCAGAGGTCGGTGGCCACCGGCCCGGGTGTCGGGTTCGCTGGCTCACCCGGCGGCCCGGATGAGATGATCGTCATCCGATGGAGGCCCAGGTGCGGGAAGACCTGCTGCGGGCGGGGGAGAACGCGATCGCCGCCGCGGACTGGGAGGCCGCGCGAGCCTGCCTGCAGCGTGTGCTCGAGACGGGCGAGAACGCCGACGCGCTGAGCGGGTTGAGCAAGGTCGCGATGCTCGAACGCGAGTACGAGCGCGCGATCGAGCTCAAGGAGCGGGCGTTCGACGTGTACAGGGCCGCGGGCGCGATCGAAGGCGCGTTCGACAGCGCGATGTGGCTGACGTTCATGTACGCCACGTACTCCGGGAACTTCAGCGCCGCCCTCGGCTGGAAGGAACGCGCGGCGAGCTCGCTCGAGGGCACCGAGGAGACCGCGGCGCACGGCTGGCTGAGGCTCCTCCAGGCGCCGTTCTCGCGCGACCCGGCAGAACGCGAGCAGCTCGCGGTCTCGGCGCTGGCGATCGCACGTCGCTTCGGTGATGTGGACCTCGAGATCGAGGCGCTCTCCCTCCTCGGCGAGGCCCAGGTCCTCAGCGGTCGGGTCGTGGCAGGCATGCATCTGCTCGACGAGGCGATGGCCGCCCTCACCGCCGGCCGCGTTCGTGACCACTTCGCCCTCGGCGAGATCTGCTGCCGCCTGTTGAGCGCATGCGAGGCGGCGCTCGACGTGCGCCGCGCGACGGAGTGGTTGTCGATGGTCGATCGCTACGTCGTGTGGACCGATTTCGTCTGGCCCACCTGCCGGAGTCACTACGGCGGGATCCTCGTCGCGCTCGGCCGTTGGGCCGAGGCCGAGGCCGAGCTGCTGGCGGCCATCGAAGGCTTCGAGCGCGGGTATCGCGGTGACCGGATCTTCGCGGCCCTGCGCCTCGCCGACCTTCGCGTGCGCCAGGGCCGCCTGGAAGAGGCCGAGCGCCTGCTCGAGGGCGGCGAGTGGCATCCGACCGCGCGGCGTCTGGCC
>DATLLV010000175.1:0-2371 GCA_035537655.1 Miltoncostaeaceae bacterium | reverse complement strand
AGGCGCTTGGCGCGGCCCCGGACCTCGCCCGCCTGGCGCCGGCTCGCCGGGGCGACGGCGGCGCGCTGACGCCGCGCGAGCTGGAGGTGCTGCGGCTGGTCGCCGCCGGCAGGAGCAACCGCCAGATCGCCGCCGAGCTCGTCGTCAGCGAGCACACCGTCGCTCGGCACGTCCAGAACATCCTCGGCAAGCTGCGCGTCTCCTCGCGCACGGCGGCGGCCGTCTTCGCCTTCGAGCGCGGCCTCGTCTGAACCCGCGGCCCGTGGTCAATTCTGACCACGGGCGCACCCGCCCGGATTTGGTCCGATCCGGCGATGTGGCGCGGCCCTGCGCCCTCGTACCGTCGCACCACGAGACGCGACGAAGGAGGCGGTCATGAGCGAGGTCACGGAGCGGTACGAGACGGTCATCATCGGCGGCGGCCAGGCGGGCCTGGCGGTCGGCTATCACCTCGCCCGGCTCGGGCGGCCCTTCGTGATCCTCGAGGGCGGCGCCCGCGTCGGTGAGGCTTGGCGCGCCCGCTGGGGCTCGCTGCGGCTGTTCAGCCCGGCTCGCTACGACGGGCTGCCCGGCTGGCGCTTCCCCGCGCCGGCCTGGTCGTTCCCCACCAAGGACGAGATGGCGGACTACCTCGAGGCGTACGCGGAGCGCTTCGAGCTGCCCGTGGTGACCGGGGTGCGGGTCGACGGCGTCGCAAAGGACGGCGACGGCTTCCTGGTCACGGCCGGCGAGCGCAGGTTCGCGGCCGCCGCGGTGGTCGTCGCCACCGGCGCCCACCGGACGCCGCACACCCCCGCGCTGTCCGCCGAGCTCGACCCCCGCATCCACCAGCTCCACTCGCGCGACTACCGAGACCCCTCCGGGCTGCCCGGCGGCCCGGCGCTGGTCGTGGGGGCGGGCAATTCCGGCGCCGAGATCGCGCTCGAGCTGGCGCGGACGCGGCCCGTCTGGCTGGCGGGGCGGGACGTCGGCGAGATCCCGGTACCGCACGGCAGCCGCCGCTCGCGGCTGTTCCTCCCGCTCATCCGCTTCCTCGGCCACCGGGTGCTGACGGTCCGCACCCCGGTCGGCCGCCGGGTCGGCCCCGGCCTCGCCCACGGCGCGACGCCGCTGATCCGCACCAGGACCGAGGACCTCCTCGCGGCCGGCGTCGAGCGGGTGGCGCGCGTCGCGGACACGCACGACGGCCTCCCGGTGCTCGAGGACGGGCGGGCGCTGGAGCCCGCCGTCGTGGTCTGGTGCACCGGCTTCCGCCAGGACTTCTCCTGGATCGACCTGCCGGTGCTCGGCGACGACGGACAGCCGGTCCACGACCGCGGCGTGGCGCGCGCGGAGCCGGGCCTCGCGTTCATCGGCCTGCCGTTCCAGTACGCGGTGACCTCCGACGTCCTGCCGGGGGTCGGGCGGGACGCGAAGCGGGTCGCCGAGCACGTGGCCCGCCGCGCGCGGGCCGCGAGGCGGCGGGGCGCGGGCGACGTGGGCCGCCCGGACGCCGCGACCGTCGCGCCCGCGCGTCCGGCCGGCGCCCCCGCGGACTAGACGGCGTCGGGCCCGCTCGCGCACCGTCTCGCCGGGCGGGGGGCTGTTGCAGCGGAACCGTTGCATGAGTCTGCAACGACTTCGTTGCGAGCTCGGACCGCGGCAGTTCTCGCGCGCGAGAGCCGCTGGTAGCGTGCCCGCCGCTCGGGCCGTGCCGGCCCGTTTCCCCCGCAAACGGGCAGGAGGCTCGTGCTCTGAGCTCGTGGCGTTCCCCGTCCGTCGTCCTCGCGCTCCTGCTGGCGGGCGCCGCCCTGCTCGTGCTCGGCGCCGGCGTGGCCGCGCCGGAGCCCGCGGCGATCAAGGAGAAGCGCGCCCAGGTGGCCCGGATCCAGTCGGAGCTGGCCGCGATCGACGCGCAGGTGGAGCAGGCGTCGGAGGCCTACAACGGCGCGCGCTACGAGCTCGGCCTGGTGAAGGTGCGCATCGAGCGCAACAAGCGCCAGATCGCGGGGACCGCCGCCGACCTCGAGCGGGCCCGCGGGGTGCTCGCCCAGCGGCTGCGCTCCATCTACGTCTCGCCGCCGCCCACCCTCGCCGAGGTCCTGGTCGAGACCGGCAGCATCACGGCCGCCACCGACGAGCTCGACCTGCTCGACCAGATCGGGGAGCGGGACGCGGGCGTGGTGAGCACGCTGAAGGACACCAAGGCGCGGCTCGAGGGCCTGCGCGCCGAGCTGTTGTCCGACGAGCGGCAGGCGGCGGCGGCGGTCGACGAGGCGGCGGCGCAGAAGCAGCGGGTCGAGGGGCTCCTGGCCCAGCGCCAGGCGGTGCTGGACAACGTGAAGGGCGAGCTCGCGCAGATGATCAAGGCCGAGCAGGAGCGCAAGCGCCG
>DATLLV010000174.1:0-5765 GCA_035537655.1 Miltoncostaeaceae bacterium | reverse complement strand
CGGCGCAGGGGCGTCATGCGCCAGCCGGGCGGTGGCTCGGCGAAGCTGTAGACCGTGATCTGAGCGGGGAAGAGCACCTCCACGCGCGTCGTGGGCACGTCGCGCTCGGTGGGGACCCGGAGCGTGAACTGAGTCGACTCGTTGACCGTCGCCGTCGTGGGCAGCACCTCCACGTGCGCGCTCGCGACCGCCGCCCCAGCCAGCCAGGTCGCCGCGGCGACCGAGGCGATCAAAAGCCTCCTCACGCGCGGACGCTGCTGCTCAGGGCGTCGAGCATGGCGACGTAGATTAGAGCCTGGGTGCGGTCCGTCACGCTCATCCGGTAGGTGAATGCCATGGGACCGCGGGCGTGCGCGTCGATGGTCACCCGCGTCCCGTCGGGCTCCGGGGAGAGGGCGGTGCGGGTCGGCGCGCGCAGCCCCAGCCCGCGCGCCTCCCAGACGATCTCGCGCTCGGGCTCGACGTTCGTGATGCGGGGGCGCGTGTAGAAGTCGCGGCCGCGCGGGTGGCGCAGGTGCAGGTCGAGCGTGGTGCCGGGCGCCAGCGGCCCGTCGAGCGAGGCCTCGAGGCACTCCGGGTTCCAGTCCGGCCAGCGGGCGAAGTCGGTCCAGCGCTCCCAGACCGCCTCGGGCGCCGCCGGGGCGACCACCGTGATCGAGACGCTCACCGCCGCCGGTCAGGAGGGGGCGTCGGCCGCCTCGGCGCGCAGCAGGGCCTCCATCGCGGCCTGGCCGACCAGCAGGTCGCCGGAGCTGGGCTCGCGGGTCGCGAAGCCCGACTGCATCGCGTGGCCCATCGAGTGGATGGCGCGCGAGAGCGGGTGCTCGGGCCGCCGCGCCGCGAAGGCGAAGATCTCGACGGCCGCGCCGATGCTGAGCGCGGCGACGGCCGCGCGCCCGCCCAGCGCGCGCCCGCCGAAGAGCTTGCGGGCGACGGTGTTGCCGATCGTCGTCGTCACCAGCAGGGGCACGACCAGGTTGCTGCCGCAGCGGTCGTGCTCCTTCGCGTGGTCGGCGGCGTTGGCGACCTCGTCGGCGCCGCCGGCCTCATACGCCGCGATGCTCTTGTGCTCGACGGCGTGCCAGACGGCCACCTGGGAGCCGCGCAGGGTGACGAGCGCGGGCGCCAGCCCGACCACGGCGCCGACGGCCTCCTGGGCCAGCACCGAGCGCAGCCGCCGGCGCGCGACCGAGGCGACGGCCGTCGCGCCGACCGCGGCCACCGCGGCCTTCGGGTCCTCGAGCGCGAAGCGGGCCTGGGGCAGCCCCCGCTTGACCGCCGGCAGGACGGCGAAGGCCTCGCCCAGGCGGGCGAGGCCGCGGGCGATCGGCAGGTCGGTCAGGCGGCCGGCGCGCAGCAGGCGCTTGCGGCCGCTGGCGATGATCAGGCGGCCGTCGTCGTCGCGCACGGCGGCGGCCCAGTGGCGCGGGCCGTGCACCAGCAGCCCGTTCGCCAGGGCCATCCCTCCGAGGCGCGCGCTGGGGGGCGGGTCCGCCATCCGGATCAGGGTAGCGCCTGGGGCGCCGCGCGCGTCACGGCCTCGGCCTCGATCTCGACTCGCCAGCGCGGGTCGAGCAGCCCCGCGACGACGATCATCGTCGCGGCCGGGCGCACCTCGCCGAAGACCGCCCCGTGCACCGCCGACACCGCGGGCGCGTCGGCCGCGTCGACCAGGAGCACCCGCGTGCGGACGACGTCGGCCAGCCCGGCGCCGAGGTCCGCGAGCGCCGCCGCCACGATCTCCAGGCAGCGGCGGGCCTGGACGGCGGGGTCGGGATCGCATGATCCGTCGGGCCAGACGGGCGCCGTGCCCGACACCAGCACCCGGTCGCCGACCCGCACGGCGCGGCTGAACCCGATCTCGTCCTCGAACGGCGAGCCGCTCGCGGCCCGGCGCCTCATGGCCCGGCCACCCTGGCGGCGCCCCCTCGCCGCATGACAACGTCGGGGCGACGAGCGAGGAGGACGCCATGCGACGGACGAACGAGCGCCTCGAGCGCGAGGAGACCAAGCGATGGGTGCACCACGTCGTGGACCTCGACGCGGGAGGCGAGCCCCTTGCGACGGAGCTCGACCGGCCGCCGGCCCCCCTTTCGCGGGCGCGGCGCTGGGAGCGCGCCGGGATCCGGCTGCCGCCCGACATCGTCTGGTTGCCGCCCGCCCGCCGGCTCACGCCGCGGCTCGACTACGAGCAGGGCCGAGCCGAGCTCATCGCCCACCACTGCGCCGCCTACTCCCCGGCGGCCGACGAGGTCATCTTCGGGCCGTACGGCATCAGCGGAGGGCCCACGCTGCAGCCGGGCGCGGGCGTCGGTGCCGCCTTCTACCAGGTGGTGCCGACCCAGTCGCTGATGACCGTCCGGATCACGGCCTACGTCACCCCCGGGAACACCGGCCTGGTCACGCTGACGGGGTGGTACACGTCGGTGCGCTTCCACCTGAGCGGCTACGGCGACCACGTGCTCGACCTCTTCACGACGCCGCCGGACGACTACATCATCGTGCTCGGCATGGAGATCGGGGACGGCATCACCGACCTCACGTTCAAGGAGCTGACCTTCACGACGCTGCCCCCGGTCCTTCAGCCACAGCCCTGAGCCGGCGCTCATCCCGGTGCCCGCCGGGCCTCCTGGCGCCGCTCGGCCGCCAGGCGCCCCGCCGCCGGGTCGCTGCGGTCGACGAAGCGCATCATGCCGGCGATGGCCGCGTGCCCCGCGACCTCGGCGATCTGACGGTGCATCTCGCGCGCCACCCAGCGGTAGGACTCGTGGCCCTGGGGCTGGCTGCGGAGCTCGATCAGGTGCATCGCCTCGCGCGCGTTCATGACCATCGTGAAGCGGATGCGGTGGGCGAGGGTCACGGCGTAGGCCGCCTCGTCCGGCACGGCCGCCGCCAGCGCGTCGTACAGGGCCGCGCACGACGCCTGGACCGCGTCGTAGACGCCGGCCGCGCCGGCCTCGGCGACCTCGGCCGGGACGTCGTAGCCCAGGCGCGGCGCCAGCGGCTGGGCCTGGAGGGTCAGCAGCCGGTGGCGCTGCAGGTCGCGGTAGGCGCCGTAGTCGCAGACGACCTCGAAGGCGTAGGTCGTCGCCTCCAGCGCCCGGCCCGGGCGCCGGCGCCGGTCCGAGCGCTCGCCGGCCCACTCGGCCAGCGCGCGCGCGCGCTCGCCGGCGTCGAGCTCGGCCGCGCGCGCGCGGGCCTCGGCCAGCCCGCCGCCCCCGGCCGGCCAGATCGCGTGGGCCAGCACGCGCGCTTCCCCGTCGGGGTCGAAGTCGACCAGCCGCACCCGCGCCGGCGCGGGCCCCTCCGCCGGCGGCAGGACCCGCCCGGCGATCGCCGCCGCGGCGAGCTCCGAGCCGCGGAGGTAGCGGCCCGTCGCGGCCCCCCGGTCCTCGCGGTCGACGCGGGTGAGGAGGGCCGGGATCACCTTGCGCAGCTCGACCAGCATCCGCGCGGCGCACTCGCGCGCCTCGGGCAGCGGGTGGGCGAGCATCCGCACCAGCATCGCCTCATACGCCTGCCCCGAGGCGAAGATGCCGACGTTGGCCGTCGTCGCCGCGGGCAGCAGGCCGCGCAGCAGGTCGAGGGCGCGGGCGCGGATGGCGCGCTCCCGCGCCGCGGGCGGGGTGGCGTCGTCCTCGGGCACGTCGCGCGCGACGTGGGCCGCCATCCGCGGCAGGAGCTCGGCGTAGCCGTCGAAGGCGCCGTCGAGCGCGCGGACGTACGCCGCCCCGAGCGCCGGGTCGGCCATGACCGAGGTGGGGCGGTGGTAGCGGTAGGCGCCGCCGGGCCGGTCGGTGAAGGCGATGTAGCGGGTGGACTGCTCGAGATAGCTCGCCAGCCGCCCCCACTGCAGCACCTTCGTCAGCAGGTTCGACGCCCCCTCCACCGCGATGTGGGCGCCGCCGAGCTGGGCCACCGAGTCGTCGCCGTACTCGGCCAGCACCCGGCCGTACAGGGCCTCGGCGCGCTCCTCGCCGACGGCGGCCGCGACGGGTGGCGCGTCGCCGGAGTCGGGCAGGAACTCGTCGACGAGCAGGCGCCGCAGCGACTTCGGGCTGCGCGAGTAGCGCGCGAACAGCGCCCCCTTGACCACCTCGGGGAGCCCGGTCAGCGCGAAGACGGGGCCGTCGGCGTCGGTCACGTAGGGCGCGACGCGCTCGCGGTCGCGCTCGCTCAGATCGTGTGCCGTCATCGCGATTTCCCCGCGGGCTTGGCTTCGCCGGACCGGACCGCCATCCTAGACCCGTGCCCGGAGGTCGCCCCCACGTCGCCACGGCGGCCGCGGTCACCCTCGCGACGCTCGCCCTGGCCGCCGGCACCGCGAGCGCGGCGCCGGGCTCGGATGTCCTCGTGCAGGCCCCCCCGGCGCTCGCCGCCGACGCCCTCAGCGGCATGCCGCGGCCGGCGTTGCCGGCGGCGGACGTGGCCGTCCTCGAGCGCCGCGCCGGCCGGCCGCTTCCCGAGCTGCGCCACCTGTACCGGGCGCGTGCCGCCGGCCCGGCCGCCGCCCGCCGCCTCGCGCGCCGCCTCGACGCGCGCGCGGGCGTCGAGGCGGCCGTGGCGCCCGTCGCGGCGCCGCCGCCCGCCTTCTGCCGCACGCCGCCGCCGGGCGGCTGGCCGGCGTTCCCCGCGGGGCAGCCGACGCCCGACCTGTCCGGGTTCCAGGACTATCGCGCCGGCCTCGGCATCCCGGCCGCGGCGACCGGCGCCGGCATCGCGATCGGCGACGTCGAGTACCAGTGGCGCCCTGAGCACGAGGACCTGGCCGCCCGCGCGCTGCCGGACTCGCCGGACATCGACCCCGGCGTCCTCGACCCCCGCTTCCAGGCGCTCGAGCACGGAACCGCGGTGCTGGGGATCCTCGGCGCGGCGGCGAACGGCCTCGGCGTCACGGGGCTCGCGCCGGCCGCCGAGGTCACGCCGACCTCGCCGTTCGCCGGCGACCCCTCCACCTACGACCTGCTCGGCGCCACGGTGGACGCCGCGACCGCGCTCCAGCGCGGCGACGTCCTCCTGATCGAGCAGCAGACCTCGGTGCCGGTCACGACCGGCTCCGCGTTCGCGCCGGTCGAGGCGGTCGAGGTCATGCGGAACGCGATCCGCGCGATCGTCGACGGCGGCGTCGTGGTCGTCGAGCCGGCGGGGAACGGCGACCGCGACCTGGCGACCCTCGGCGTGCCCTGGCTCGCCGACCCCTCCAGCCCGGGCGGCACCGGCGCCCTCGTGGTGGGCGCGGGCAACTCCCCGGTCACGGGCACCGACCTCGCGCGCACGGCCGGCACGAACTTCGGCGCCCGCGTCGACCTCCAGGGCTACGGGTCGGGCGTGCTCACGAGCGGCTACGGCGACCTCGACCCCGCGCTCCCGCCCGCCCGCGCCTACACCGCGTGCTTCGACGGCACCTCGAGCGCCTCGGCGACCGTCGCCGGCGCGGTCGCGGCCCTGCAGGACCTCGCCGAGCGGGAGACCGGCGCCCCCCTCGCGCCCGCCGCCACCCGCGCCGCCCTGGTCGCCACGGGCACGTCGCCCTCGCCGCCGGCCCTCCAGCACATCGGCCCGCGGCCCGACGTCGCGGCCGCGGGCCGATGTGCTGGAGGGCCGGCGGCGAGGGCGACGTGCCCGTCGCGACCAGGGCGGCGCGGGTGGCGGCGGGCGCGAGGGGGGCGCCGGTCTCCCGCTCGGCGAGGTCCTGCAGGGCCGCGACCGCGCCGGCGACGGTCGCCGAGGCGCTCGAGGTGCCGTCGAAGCACGCGGTGTAGGCG
>DATLLV010000173.1:0-9661 GCA_035537655.1 Miltoncostaeaceae bacterium | reverse complement strand
GGATCACGTGTGGTACTCGGCGTTGATGCGCACGTACTCGTGGCCCAGGTCGCAGCCCCACAGCTCGGCGGCGGCGTCGCCCCGGCCGAGGTCGATGCGCAGGTCGTACTCCTGGCGCGCCAGCACCTCGAGGGCGGCCTCCGAGGCGTAGGGCACCTCGTCGACGAAGATCGCCGGCTCCGGCACCTCGCCCGGCGCGCCGATCAGCGCCGCCCCGGCCGCCTGGGTGATGCGCCCCCAGTTGGGGTCGCGGCCGAAGATCGCCGTCTTGACCAGGGGCGAGTCGGCGACGGCGCGGGCGACCCGCTCGGCCTCCAGGGGATCGCGGGCCCCCTGCACCACCACCCGCACCGCGTGCTCGGCGCCCTCGCCGTCCCGCACCATCTGCAGCGCGAGCCAGCGGCAGACCGCCGCCAGCCCCTCGGCGAGGCGGTCGCGATCGGCGCTCGCGAGGGGCGCCCCAGTCCCGCGGGCGAGGACCAGGAGGGTGTCGGACGGGCTCATCTGGCCGTCGACGCTGATCCGGTTGAACGAGGCCTCGGCCGCCGCCGCGGTCATCTCCTGGAGGTCGGCGGCGCCGACCGCGGCCCCGACCGTCGCGTAGGCGAGCATGGTCGCCATGTGCGGCGCGATCATCCCGGCGCCCTTGGCGGCCGCGCCGATCAGGACCTCACCGCTGCCGAGCGCGAGGCGGAACGCGCCGCCCTTGGGGGCGCGGTCGGTGGTGCAGATGGCATGCCCGAAGTCGGGGCCGCCGTCGCCGCCCAGGGCGGCCGCCGCGGCGTCGATCCCGGGGCCGACGAGGCCCAGGTCGAGGCGGTCGCCGATCGTGCCGGTGCTGCAGACCGCCACCTGCTCGGGCAGCAGGCCCAGGCCGGCCGCCGCCCGGCGCGCCATGGCGTCGGCGTCGTCCACGCCGGGGGAGCCGGTGGCGGCGTTCGCGGAGCCGGCGTTGACCACCACGGCCCGCAGGGCCGCCCGGTCGAGGCGGCGATTGCGCACCACGGGCGCCGACGGCAGCGCGTTCGCGGTGTCGACCATCGCCGAGGTCGCCGGGCCGTCGCAGGCCAGGATGCCGAGGTCGAGCGCGCCGGACGCCTTGAGGCCGCACGCGACGCCGGCCGCGCGGAACCCGGCGGGCGTGGTCACGGAGCCGCGCTCCACCGGCGCGAGCCCCTCGGGGGCCCGCAGCCAGTCGTCTCGCCGCACCGGCGGGAAGCGCCCGCTCTGCGGGGCGCTCAGCGCAGCCCCTCGGTCTCGGGCCGGCCCGCCATCAGGTTGACGTTCTGCAGCGCCTGCCCGGCCGCGCCCTTGCCGAGGTTGTCGATGACCGCGAAGACCGTCACGCGCCCGCCGCGCGGGTCGACCATCGGGCAGACCTGGGCGTAGTTCGTGCGCTGCACCGCCCGCATCCCCGGCGGGGCCTCGACGACCTCCACGAAGGGGTGGTCCTCGTAGTGCGACGCGAACCGCTCGCGCAGGTCGTCGGGGTGCGGGGTGCCGTCGGTCAGGCGCGCGTAGCAGGTGGCGAGCAGGCCGCGGTCGACCGGGACGAGGTGCGGCGTGAAGGTCACCGGCTGGCCCAGCTCCTGCTCGATCTCCGGGGTGTGCCGGTGGGCGTAGACCTTGTAGGGGCTGACGTTGTCGGCCGCCCGCGAGTAGTGGACGGTCTCCGTGGGCGTCCGGCCGGCGCCGCTCACGCCGCTCTTGGCGTCGATGACCACCTCGGCGATCGCGTCGGCCAGGGGCAGCAGTGCGAGCAGGCTCGCCTCGGGAAAGCAGCCCGGGTTGGCGACCAGGCGTGCCGCCGCGATGCGGTCGCGGTAGCGCTCGGGCAGGCCGTAGACCGCCTCGTCGAGCAGGTCGGGGCGGGGGTGCTCGAAGCCGTAGACCGCCGGGTAGAGGGCGGGGTCGCGCAGCCGGTGGTCGGCCGAGACGTCCACGACGCGGACGCCGCGGTCGATGAGCTCTGACACCAGCGCGGCGGCCTCGGCGTGCGGGTAGCAGACGGCCGCGATGTCGCCCTCGTCGACCGCCTCGACGTCGGGCGCCTCCAGCCGCCGGTCGACGCGGTACTCGGGCGCGACCTCCACGAGCCGCTTGCCCGCGTCGCCGCGGGCCGTGATCGCGCCGAGCTCGAACGCCGGGTGGCGGTCGACCAGCTCGGCGAGCTGGGCCCCGGTGAAGCCGGCGGCGCCGAAGACGTGGACCCGGGTCACGCGCGCAGCCTCCCCCCGAGGGCCTCGAGCGCCTCGCGCACCCGGGCGACCGCCGCGTCGATCTCGTCGTCGGTCAGGGTCCGGCCCGGGTCGGCGAGCTCCAGGCGCAGGGCCAGGCTCACGCGGCCCTCCCCCACCTGCTCGCCGGCGTAGCGGTCGAACACGCGCACGCTGCGCACCAGCGGGGCGCCGGCCTCGCGGGCGGCGCCGACCAGCTCGGCCGCCGGCGTCGTCTCGGGCACCACGACGGCCAGGTCGCGGGTCGAGACCGGGACGGTCAGGAGGTCCTCGTAGGCCGGGGGGTCGGCCGGCGCGGCCGCCAGGATCGCGTCCAGGTCGAGCACGGCCGCCGCGACCGGGGGGGTCACGTCGTACGCGCGCAGCACCAGCGGGTGGACCTCTCCCGCCCATCCCAGCACCGCGTCCCCGGCGACCAGGCGCGCCTGTCGGACCGGGTGGAAGTAGGGGGCGGCGTTCGGCCGCGGCTCGACCGCGACGCCGGCGGCGCCGATCAGGGCCGCCGCCAGCCCGGTGGCGGCGTGGACGTCGGCCGGCCGCGGCGCCGCCCGCCAGCCCTCGGCGCCGACCCGGCCCCACAGCACCGCCGCCAGGAAGCTGCGCTCGTCGGCGAGCCCGTCCTCGCGCGGCGCGTAGGTGCGGCCGATCTCGAACAGCCCGCCGTCGGCGCGCTGGTGGGCCTGGTTGCGCGCGACCGACCGCAGCAGGCCCGGCAGCATCGAGCGCCGCAGCACGGCCATCTCGCCGCTCATCGGGTGGGCCAGGCGCACCGGGTCGCGGCGCGGGTCGTCGGGCGCCAGACGCAGCGCGTCGGGGTCGCCCTCGGGCACGAGGTGGTAGGTGATCGCCTCGGACAGGCCGAGGTCGGCGGCCAGCCGCTCGAGCCGGTACTGCAGCGCCTGGGCCGGGCTGCGCCGGCCGCGGCCGACGATGCGCGGCATCTCGGCCGGGATCGCGTCCAGGCCGTGGATGCGGCCGACCTCCTCGATCAGGTCGACCTCGCGGGTCAGGTCGGCGCCCCGCTCGAAGGGCACCTCCGCCGTCAGCGCCGCCGGGTCGGAGACGTCCACGGCGCAGCCCAGGCGGGTGAGGATGGCCGCGGACTCCTCGGGCGCGATCTCGATGCCCAGCACGCGCCGCACGCGGGCGTGGCGCATCCGCACCGGCGGCCGCTCGGGCGCGGGGACCAGGGCGTCGAGGGTCCCCGGCACCAGCCGCGCGCCGGCGAGCTCGACCAGCAGCCGGCCGGCGATCGCCAGCGCCCGCGGCGGCAGCTCGCGGGGCAGGCCCTTCTCGAAGCGCGAGCTCGACTCCGTCCTCAGCCCCAGCGCGAGCGACGCGTCGAGGATCGCGGGGCCGTCGAAGGTCGCCGCCTCGAGCAGCACCGTCGACGTGCCCCCGCCCACCTCAGCGAACTCGGCGCCGAAGATGCCGGCGATCACGGCCGGCCGCTCCGCGTCGCAGATCGCGAGGACCGACGGGCCCAGGACGCGCTCTTGGCCGTCGAGGGTCACGATCCGCTCGCCCTCCGTGGCCCGGCGCACGATCACCCGCCGCCCGGCGAGCCGGTCGAGGTCGAACGCGTGCAGCGGCTGCCCGGTCAGGAGCATCGCGTAGTTCGTGATGTCCACGACGTTCGAGATCGCGCGCATCCCGGCCGCCTCCAGCCGCTGGCGCAGCCATGCGGGCGAGGGGCCGACGCGGACGTCGGTCAGCACCCGGGCCATGTAGCGCGGGCACAGGTCGGGGTCGCGGACCTCGATCGCGGCGTGGTCCTCGACCCGGCCGGGGCCCTCGGCGGGCGGGTCGGACACGTCGAGCGGCGCAAGCGGCGCCCCGGTCACGGCGTGCACCTCGCGGGCGACGCCGTGGACGGCCAGGCAGTCCGGCCGGTTCGACGTGATCTCGAGCTCCAGCACGACCTCGGACAGCGGCAGCACCTCGGCCAGGGGCGTGCCCGCGGAGAGGCCGTCCTCGAGCACGATGATCCCGGCCGCGTCCTCGCCGAGCAGGAGCTCGGTCTCGGACAGGATCATCCCGTTCGACTCCTCGCCGCGCAGGCGGGCCGCCCTCAGGGGCGACTCGGCGCCCGGCAGCAGCGCGCCCGGCAGCGCGACGGCCACCGTCTGGCCCGCCGCCACGTTGGGCGCGCCGCAGACGATCTGGCGGGGCTCGCCGTCGCCGAGGTCGACGCGGCAGACGCGCAGGCGGTCCGCGTTGGGGTGCTGGGAGGCCTCGAGCACCCGCCCCACCCGGAAGCGGCCCAGGTTCCCGTCGCCCGCGGGCACGCCCAGGCGGTGGATCGCCTCGACCAGGGTCCCGCTGCGCGAGAGGCGCGTCGCGAGCTCCTCCGGCGCCAGGCCCGGGTCGGCGTACTCCCGCAGCCACGACAGCGGCACCCTCACGCGAACTGCTCCAGGAAGCGCAGGTCGTTCTCGTGGAAGAGGCGCAGGTCGGGCACGCCGAAGCGGATCATCGCGATCCGGTCGAGGCCCCAGCCGAAGGCGAAGCCGGTGTGGCGCTCAGCGTCGATGCCGCACGCCTCGAGGACGTTCGGGTCGACCATCCCGGCGCCCGCCAGCTCCAGCCACCCCGCGCGCCCGGCCTTGTCGACGTACGAGACCTGTACGTCCACCGAGGGCTCGGTGAAGGGGAAGAAGTGCGGCTGCAGCACGATCTCGCGATCCTTGCCGAGCAGCTCGCGGGCGAAGTGGAGCATCGTGCCCTTGAGGTGGGCCATGGTCAGGCCCTCGTCCACCGCCAGGCCCTCCATCTGCTGGAACATCGGGCTGTGGGTCGCGTCCACGTCGTCGCGGCGGTAGACGAAGCCGGGCGCGACGAGGTAGATCGGCGGCGGCTGCTCCTGCATGACCCGCACCTGCACCGGCGAGGTCTGGCTGCGCAGCAGCCGGTCCGGGCGCCCGGTGACGTAGAAGTTGTCGCTCGACGAGCGCGCCGGGTGGCCCTCGGGCGTGTTGAGGGCCGTGAAATTGTGCCACTCGGTCTCGACCTCGGGCCCGTCGGCGATGAAGTAGCCGAGGGCCAGGAAGATGTCCTCCATCTCGCGCCGGATCTGGGTGATCGGGTGCAGCGCGCCGCGCGGGTGGGGGTCGCCCGGCAGGGTGACGTCGTTGGCGTCGCGCTCCAGCGCAGCGCCGAGCTCATCGGCCTCGAGCTCCTGCTGGCGCGCCGTCAGGGCGGCCTCGACGACCGCCCGGGCGGAGTTCGCCGAGCGCCCGACCGGCCCGCGCTCCTCGGGTGGCAGCGAGCCGATGCCCGCCAGCACGCCCGCCAACGGACTGCGCCGGCCGGTGTGCGCGACCCGCGCCGCCTCGAGCTCGGCGAGGGTCGCCGCGGCCGCCACGTCGGCGAGCGCGGCGCCCTCGATCGCTTCCAGGTCCGGGCCGCTCATCGGCCGTCCAGGCTATCCGACGGGCCCTCGCCGGCCCCCGCCGCGAGCGCGCGCTGGCGGCCGGCCTCGGCGAGCAGGGCGGCGCCGGCGGCGGCGACGTTCAGCGACTCCGAGCCGGGCGCCTGCGGGATCGTCACGCGCACCACCTCCCGCCCGTCGGCGAGCCCGTCGAGCGCCCCGCCGAGCCCGGACCGCTCGGCGCCGAGGGCCAGCACCATCGGCCGGGTCAGGTCCGCCTCCCAGGGCGGCACGCCACCCCCCGGGACGGCCCCGACCACGTCGAAGCCCCTGCGCGTCCCCAGGTCGGCCGGGCTCACG
This sequence comes from Miltoncostaeaceae bacterium, assembly GCA_035537655.1. Classification (GTDB taxonomy): domain Bacteria; phylum Actinomycetota; class Thermoleophilia; order Miltoncostaeales; family Miltoncostaeaceae; genus DATAGF01. The sequence goes on along the minus strand of DATLLV010000173.1, from coordinate 3,694 downwards.
CCCTCCAGCAGCGGCACGGCGAAGGTGGCCCCCATGGCCGCGCGCACCGCCCGCGGGTGGAAGGCGTCGGCCGAGCCCGGCCCCAGCGCAAGCCAGTCGGCGCCCAGCGCGGCGGCCGTGCGCACCAGCGTGCCCACGTTGCCGGGATCGGCGACGCCCGCCAGGTACACGCCCAGGGCCGGCGGGAACCGCACGTCGCGGAAGCTGCGCGGCGCAGGCTGGGGGAAGACGCCGATCACGCGCGGCGGCGCCGCCAGGCTACTTGCTCGCGCAAGCAAATTCCCAGGCACGCGGTAGCGCTCGGCCAGGCCCTCGGTGGCGGCGATGCGCGGGTCGTCGTCGGGCACGCGCTCGGCGTCCACGAGCAGGGCGACCGGCCTCACGCCGCGCTCCAGGGCGGCGTCGACCAGGTCCTCGCCCTCCGCCACCAGCAGGCGGCGCTCGCGGCGGACCTTCTTCGTCTGGAGCGCGGCGACCAGCCGCAGCGCGGGGTTCCGCGCCGAGCTGACGAGCCGCAGCCGCGAGCCGGGAGGCGCGGGGCCCCTAGGCGCTCGCGGCGCTCTCTCGTGCGGCGCGGGCCCGGTCGCAGAGGGCCGCGAAGGCGGCGGGCTCATGGGTGGCGAGCTCGGCGAGGATCTTCCGGTCGAGCTCGACCTCGGCCAGCTTGAGCCCGTGGATGAGCTGGCCGTAGGTGAGGCCGTTGTCGCGCGCGGCGGCGTTGATGCGGGCGATCCAGAGGCGCCGGAAGTCGCGCTTGCGCGTCCGCCGGTCGCGGTAGGCGTAGCGCAGGGAGCGTTGGACCTGCTCCTTGGCGCGCTTGTAGGAGCTGTGCTTGGTCCCCCAGTAGCCGCTGGCCTGGTCGAGGACCTTGCGCCGCTTCTTGCGGGCGGCGACGGAGCGCTTGACCCGGGCCATCTAGCGCTTGCCCAGCATCCGCTTGACGGTGGGCACGAACTCCGGGGCCAGCTCGGCCTCCTTGACCAGGTGGCGGTGCTCCTTCCCCGACATCTTCTCGAGGTTGTGGCGGACGCCGGCGCGCTGGAACCGCACCTTGCCGGTGCCGGTCAGCCGGAAGCGCTTCTTCGCCGCTCGTCTGGTCTTCATCTTGGGCATGCGTGATCCTTGGGGGCGCTGCGGGCCGCCGGACAGGTTAGACGACTCGGCGGGCCGGGGCCAGCGGGGCGATCAGGACTCGGGCGCGGCGGCGGGCTGCTCGGCGGCCTCGGCTGGCTCGGCCGCCTCGTCGGCCCGCTCGGGCGGTCCGCCGCCCTCGCGCGCCCGGCCGTTGCCCTCCCCCGCCTCGCCCGGCACCGGGTTCTTCACGGGCGCCAGCATCATGATCATGTTGCGCCCGTCGAGGTTCGGCCGGCTCTCGACCAGGGCGATGTCGCTGAGCTCGTCGGCCAGCCGCAGCAGGATGGCCTCGCCGCGCTCGGGGTGCAGCAGCTCGCGGCCGCGGAACATGATCGTGATCTTCACCTTGTCCCGGTGCCGCAGGAAGCGCTCGACGTGGCCCTTCTTGGTGGCGTAGTCGTGCTCGTCGATCTTCGGCCGGAACTTGATCTCCTTGATGGTGATCGTGCTCTGGTGCCGGCGGGCCTGCTTCGCCTTCTGCTCCTGCTCGTACCGGTACTTGCCGTAGTCCATGATCCGGCAGACCGGCGGGCGCGCGTCGGGGGCGACCTCGACCAGGTCGAGGCCGGCCGCCACGGCGATCTCCTGGGCCTCGGCGAGGGGCACGACGCCGCGGTTCTCGCCCTCCGCATCGATCAGCCGCACCGACTCCGCCCGGATCGCGTCGTTGATCCGGGTCGAGGGGCCGGCGGGCGGGCGTGTATCGGGTCCGCGCCTAGGCGGCAAACAGCACCGTGTCGGGCCTCAGGCGCGTCTCCCGTCGGGCGCGCAAGGAGGCGCAGCCGCGCGTCGGATCTGGGTGATGGGTGAGGACTGCGCCAAAGTGAAGAGACCCGCCCTGGCGGCGGGTCGGGAGACAATAGCAAGGGTCCGGGGCGCCGGTCACCCGGGGCGCCGCAGTCACCACGCCGCCTCGAAGAGCGCGAGCAGCTCCTCCTCGGGCGCGGCCGGCGGCGTGCCCGCCAGCTCGGGGCGGGCGGCGGCCTCGGACGCGAGGGCCGGCAGTTGCTCGCGGGCGACGCCCAGGTCGCGCAGCCGCTCGGCGCCCGCGCGCGCCCGGATGCGCTCGGCCGCTGGCAGCAGGGCGGCGCCCGCCGCGCCGGCGGGCGAGCGCCCCGCGAGGGCCCGGATGGAGTGCGGCAGCATCGCCGCGTTGGCCGCGCCGTGGCTCACGCCGGCGCTCCTGGCGAGGGTCTGGGCGAGCACGTGGTGGAGCCCGTAGCCGGTCGAGTCCATCGCGTACCCGGCCAGGAGGGCGCCCAGGGCGAGGGCGTCGCGGCCCGGCTCGGGCTCGGCGAGGCCAGCCGTGATCAGCTCGGCCGCCCGGCGCGCCGCCAGAGTGGCCACCGGGTTCGCCCGCGGCGTCAGCGGCGCCTCGACGGCGTGGCCGAGGGCGTTCGCGGCGCTGGCCGCCAGCCCCGGCTCGGGCTGCGAGGCCGACAGCGCGGGGTCGTTGAGCACGACCTGCGGCCGCACGCGCGGGGCGTCGCTCGGGACGCCCGCGGGCAGCCGGTGGCCGGTCGTCATCTCGGCGGCCGAGAGCGTCGTCGGGACGGCCACCACCCGCCGCGGCGGGTCGGCCGCGGCCAGCGCCTTGGCGACGTCGATGACCCGCCCGCCGCCCAGCGCCACCAGGGTCGGCTCGCGCACGGCGCCGCGCAGGCCGGTCGCGACGTCGTCGACCCGGCCGGGCGGCACCTCGTGCACGGCCGCGGCCGCCTCGGCCAGCCCGGGGGCGGAGACGGCCGCCCGGCGTGTCGTGAGCAGGGCGTAGGGGCCGTCGCCGGCCAGACCGACCGCCTCGGCGACCGTGCCGCGCCCGAAGCGCACCAGCCGCTCGCCGTCGCGCCAGGTGAACGGCGCGGGCCTCACCTCGCCGGCGTCACCACGTACTGGCGCAGGTGCAGGTCGCGGTAGGTGACGGGCCCGCGCGGGCCGGGGACGTGGTCGACATTGATGCCGGTCTCGGGCGCGGCGGTCAGCTCGAAGCCGTCCAGCAGTCGGGTGGTCGCGTTCCAGAAGGCCCCGGTGCCGCCGTAGGCCTCGAGGAACGCCGCGGCCGTCGCCGGGTCCTCGGTCACGATCGCGGCGGCGATGCCGGACGTCTCCTCGTTGGCGATGCGGGCGGCGTCGCCGGCGTCGGCCGCCGGCGCGATCGTGACGGTGGCCTCACGGCCGTCGTCGAGCGCCCACTCGTGACCGAGCGGGTGGTCGTGGGGCGGCAGCGAGGGCCGCACGCCGAGCCGCTCGAGCAGCTCGAGCACCGGGGGCAGCAGCTCGTCCCAGCGCGGCTCGGCCAGCAGCAGCAGGTTGAGGCGGTTGCAGACGCCGAGCCGGTCGAGGCTGCGCTCGGCCAGCGCGAGCGCGCGGTCGCGGTCGGCCGCCCCGTCGACGAACAGGACGCCGCCGCCGTCCGCGTGGGCCAGGGTGCGGACGCCGTGGGCGGCGGCCTCGGCGGCCAGCGCGGCGGTGGTCGCGCCGCTGCCGCGCAGGATCACGAGCGGGATCAGGCCCGGCTGGGAGACCAGGGCGCGCGCCGCCGCGCGATCGGGCGTCCGGA
>DATLLV010000172.1:0-16255 GCA_035537655.1 Miltoncostaeaceae bacterium | reverse complement strand
AGAGGATGGAGGATACCGGGCTCGAACCGGTGACCTCTACGCTGCCAGCGTAGCGCTCTCCCAACTGAGCTAATCCCCCGCGGAGTCGTGGAGTGTAGCCACTCCCCGTCGCGGCTACGAGGCCGTGGCGGCGTACTGCTGTTGGGGGGCCTCGCTCCAGAGGCGGTCGAGGCGGTAGAAGTCGCGGGCCTCGGGCGTGAACACGTGGACGACCAGGTCGAGGAGGTCGACCAGGATCCACTCGCCCTCGCGGTTGCCCTCGATCTTGCGGGCCCGCGCGTCGTGGCGGTCCTTGAGCTGGAGCCGGACCTCCTCCGCGATCGCCTTGGTCTGCCGGGGCGTTTGCCCCGTCGCGATCAGCAGGTAATCCGTGTAGGCCACGAGGCCTCGCATGTCGAGGATCACGATGTCCCTGGCGTTCTTGGACTCCGCGGCTGCGGCCGCGGCCAGGGTCAGCTCGAGCGAGGTCGCGAGTGGTCCTTTCGTTCCGGGACTGACGGGGGCGACGTTACCAGACCCTCCCGACGCAGCGACTCCTCGACATCGGGGGGCACCAGGAAGCGGATCGGCCGCCCGGCGGCGATCCGCTCGCGCACCATGCTCGACGAGACGCCGATCTCGGGGACGTCGATGACGTCGGCGCGGCCCGGGGCGATCTCGGCCACCAGGGCGCGCACGTCGTGGCCGGCGCGCGGCACCACCGCCAGGCGGGCGGCCGCCAGGATCCGCTCCGGCTCGTGCCAGCCCGGCAGGCCGGCGAGCTGGTCCGCGCCGAGCACGAACCACAGCCGCGCCCCGGGCTCGTCGCGCGCGATCGCCTCGAGGGTGTCCGCCGTGTAGCTCGGCCCCTCGCGGTCGAGCTCGGCGCGCGAGACCACGAGCCCGGGGACGCCGGCGACGGCCGCCTCGAGCCAGGCCGCGCGCCGGTCGCCGTCGCTCTGGGCGCCGAGCGGCTTGTGGGGCGGCATCCGGGCCGGCACCAGCAGCAGGACGTCCAGGTCGAGCTGCCACAGCGCCTCCGAGGCCGCGATCATGTGCCCGATGTGGGGCGGGTCGAAGGTGCCGCCGAGGACGCCGATCCGGCGTCCCGCCGCCTTCGTGCGGTCAGCGGACGTGCCCGCGCCCCGTGACGAGGTACGTGTAGGTGGTCAGCTCCGCCAGGCCGATCGGCCCGCGGGCGTGGAGCTTCTGGGTGGAGATGCCGATCTCGGCGCCCAGGCCGAGCTCGCCGCCGCCGGTGAAGCGCGTCGACGCGTTCACGTAGACCGCCGCGGCGTCGACCTCGTCCTGGAAGCGCGTCGCCGCGGCCAGGGAGCCGGTGACGATCGCCTCGCTGTGGCCCGACCCGTACCGGGCGACGTGCGCCAGCGCCTCGTCGATCGACTCCACCACCCGCACCGCCATGACCAGCGCGAGGAACTCGGTGTCGTAGTCGGCCTCGGTGGCCTCTGCCAGGCCGGCGCCGGCGTCGCCCAGCAGGTCGAGGCCGGCGCGGTCCACGCGCAGCTCGACGCCGTCCGCGCGCAGGCGCTCGGCCGCCCGGGGCAGGAACGCCGGGGCCACGTCGCGGTGCACGAGCAGCGTCTCGGCGGCGTTGCAGACGCCCGGGCGCTGCACCTTCGCGTTGACGCTGATCTTGAGGGCCATCTCCAGGTCGGCCGCCGAGTCGACGTAGACGTGGTTGTTGCCGGCGGCCGCGTAGACCACCGGCACCCGTGCGTGCTCGCGCAGGAAGGCCTTCAGGTCCTCGCCGCCGCGGGGGATCACCAGGTCGACGCAGTCGTCCTTCCGCACCAGCTTTCGGAGCTCCTCGCGGTCGTTGCCAAGCAGGGCGAGGCCCCAGCGCGGCGCGTCCGCCTCGATCAGGGCGCCGGTCAGCACCTCGGCGAGGATCAGGTTCGACCGGCGCGCCACCCGGCTGCCGCGCAGGATGATCGCGTTGCCGCTCTTGACGCAGAGCGCGGCGGCGTCGGCGGCCACGTTCGGCCGGCCCTCGAAGACCACCGCGACCACCCCGAGCGGCACCCGCCGGCGCACCACGTCGAGCCCGTTGGGCAGGCGGCGGCCCGCGTCCACCGCCCCGACCGGGTCGGGCAGCGCCTTGACCGTGCGGATCCCGGCCGCCATGTCGGCCAGGCGGTCCTCGTCGAGCAGCAGCCGGTCGATGAGGGCCGGCGCGACCTTGCCGCGCTTGGCCGCCTGCACATCCTGGCGGTTCTCGTGCAGGATCTCGTCCGAGCGCCGCTCGAGCGCCCCGGCCATCTCCTCGAGCACGGCGTCGCGGTGCGCGCCCGGCAGGCGCCCCAGCACCCGGCTCGCCGCCTTGACGTCGGCGGCCACGCGGTCGAGCTCGCTCATCCGCGGTTCCTCCCGTCGTCGAGCACGAACTCGTCCCGGTTGATGACCTCGGGGGCGGCGTCGGGCAGCAGGCGCCGGACCTCGTCGGACTTCAGCCCCGCCACCGAGCGCACCTCGTCGGCGGACATCGCCGAGATCCCCTTCCCGACCACCCCGCCGTCCCAGGTCACCTCCACCGCGTCGCCGGCCCGGAAGCCGCCCTCGCAGCCCACCACCCCCACCGCCAGCAGCGAGGTGCCGCGCTCGCGCAGGGCCCGCGCCGCGCCGGCGTCGACCGCGACCCGGCCCATGGCCGGCTTCGCGTAGCGCAGCCAGAGCTTGAACGCGCCCTCGCGGCGGGAGGCCGGCTCGAAGCGGGTGCCCACGTGGTGGCCCGAGGCGATGGCGGGGATGACGCCGTCCGCGGTCCCGGACGCGATGACCGTCGTCACGCCGCCGCCGGTGGCCATGCTTGCCGAGGCGACCTTGCTGCCGATGCCGCCGCGCCCGCCCGGGGCGCCGCCGAAGTCGGCCAGGGCGAGCTCGCCGGGGCGGGTGCCCGACGGGACGTCGCCGATCAGCTCGGCGCCCCCGTCCCCGGCGGCGTAGAGGCCGTCGCGCTCCGTCAGCAGCAGCAGCCAGGCGGCGCCCAGCAGGATGGCGACCTGGGCGGCGAGGACGTCGTTGTCCCCGAACGTCAGCTCGTCGGTGGCGGTGGTGTCGTTCTCGTTGATGACGGGCACCGCGCCCATGTCGAGCAGCCGCCGCAGCGCCGTGCGCGCGTTGAGGTAGGAGCCGCGGACCGCGAGGTCGCGCGAGGTGAGCAGGATCTGGGCCGGCACGACCTCGTGGGGCGCGAACGCGGCGGCGTAGCGCTGGAACAGCACCCCCTGCCCCACCGCCGAGGCGGCCTGGAGGTCCGGGACGGCCGTGGGCCGCTCGGCCATGCCCAGGCGCCCCATGCCGCAGGCGATCGCGCCGCTCGTGACCAGCACCGGGTGGTGGCCCTGCCGGCGGACGCGCACCAGGTCGCGCACCCGCGCCTCGAGCACGTCGTCGCGCAGGCGGCCGCCGGCGCCGACCAGCGTCGAGGTGCCGAGCTTGACGACGAGGACCGCCATCAGCCCGCCGCCAGCTCGGCCAGCACGCGCGCGCGCAGGGCGTCGATACCGGCGCCCTCCTCGGCCTCGACGGCCGCGTCCACCCCGTCCGGCGGGTCGTCCGGGTCGGCGGCGGTCGCCACCACGATCTCGCGCGCCCCCCCGGGCACCAGGCCGTTCAGGCCAGCCCGGGCCCGGGCCAGGCGGTCGGCCACCGGCTCGGGGTCGGAGGCGTCGACGGCGTGCAGCACTACCCGGGCGCGCTCGAGTTGCTCGAGGTGGGAGTCCGGGCGCGGCGACCCGTCGGCCGCCAGGCCGGGGAGGTCGACCACCAGGTAGAGGTTGCCGTCGCCGTCCTCCAGCGGCCCGAAGGCCGGCTCGCGCGTGGATTGGGGGTAGGGCGCGACGACCGGCGCGGCGCCGGTCAGCGCTGCCAGCAGGGCGCTCTTGCCGCTGTTGGGCAGGCCCACGATGGCCGCGTCGACCGGCAGCCGCAGCTCCAGGGTGAGCCAGGCCTGCTCGCCCGCGGCGCCCGGCACCGTGGTGCGCGGCGCCTGGTTGGTCGAGGAGCGGAAGGCCCGGTTGCCGACGCCGCCGTCGCCGCCCCGGGCCACCGGCACCCGCTCGCCGGGCGCCGACAGCTCGGCGATCGTGTGGCCGTCCCGCAGCACCCGGGTCCCCGGCGGCACCGCGACCAGCAGGTCGCCGCCGGCGCGGCCGTGGCGCGCCTTGCCCTCGCCGTGTCCGCCCGGGGCGGCGCGGTGGTGGACGGCGGAGCGGAACCGCGACAGGTCGGGGACCTGCTCGTCGGCCACCAGGACCACGCTGCCGCCGCGACCGCCGTTGCCGCCGTCCGGCCCGCCGCGCGGGATGTGCGGCTCGCGCCGGAACGACAGGCAGCCGTTGCCGCCGTGGCCGCCCTCCACGTGGATCTGCGCCCGGTCGGTGAAGGGCACCGCCGCGCGCGACCTACGAGACGGCCGCCGGCTCCTCGGGGCGGACGAAGACCCGCCGGCCCTTGCGGCCGTCGGCGAACTCCACGCGGCCGCTCACGGTCGCGAAGATCGTGTGGTCGCGGCCGAGCCCGGTCCCCTCCCCGGGACGGAACCGCGTGCCGCGCTGGCGCACGATGATCGAGCCCGCGGGCACCACCTGCCCGGCGAAGACCTTCACCCCGAGGAACTTCGGCTTCGAGTCCCGGCCGTTGCGGCTGGAGCCGCCGCCCTTCTTGTGAGCCATCTCCCGCTCCCCCGCCTAGCCGGCCGCGATCGAGTCGATGCGCACCCGCGACAGCCGCGACCGGTGGCCGCGCCGCTTGCGCGAGTTGCGCTTGGGCTTGTACGTGAACACCAGCACCTTCTTGCCGAGCAGGTGCTCCTCGACGGTGGCGCTCACCGCGCCGCCGTCGGCGATGCCGTCGCCGTCACCGGTCGCCAGCACGCGCGGCTCGATGGTCGCGCCCTCGTCCTGGGGCAGGCGGTCGACGACCAGGCGCTCGCCTTCGCGGACGCGGTACTGCTTGCCCCCGAGGGCGATGACGGCGTAATCGGGCACAGTCGCGGTTCCTGGCCGAGGGACGGGCGACGGCGGATGTTAGCGGGGCCGGCCGCGGGGCGCCAGGACCGGGCCGGTCGACCCTCCAGGGCCCGCCGTGTAGAACGCGTCACCAGTGAGACACCTCCTGCGCGCGGCGATCGCCATCGCCCTCCTGGCGGCCGCGGCGGCGCCCGCGGTCGCGGCGACGACCATGACGGTCGCGGCGGAAGACGATCCCGACTCGCTCGACCCGGCCCAGGCCTACGCCCCCGAGTCCTGGCAGGTGCTGGTGAACGCCGGCGAGGGCCTGGTGGCCTACCGCCGCGAGCCCGGCCCGGCCGGCGCCGAGATCGCCCCGGCGCTCGCCGCCGCGATGCCGGCGGTGTCGGACGGCGGGCGGCGGCTGGTGTTCCGCCTGCGCGACGACGCCCGCTTCGGCCCGCCCGAGGACCGCCCGGTGCGCGCGAGCGACGTGAAGGCCAGCATCGAGCGCCTCTTCCTGGCCGAATCGCCGGGGCGCGGCCTCTACCGCGGCATCCGCGGCGCGCGCGCCTTCGAGGCCGAGCGCGAGGGCGGCATCGCGGGGATCGTCGCCCGCGACGCGAGCGACGAGGTCGAGTTCCGGCTCACCCGCTCGGACCCGACCTTCCTGCGCGCCCTGGCGCTGCCCTTCGCCTTCGTGGTGCCGCGCGGCACACCGGCCGCAGACGCGGGCGCCGCCGGCCTCGCCTCCGCCGGCCCCTACCGCGTGACCGCCTACGCTCGGGGCGCCGAGATCGACCTCGAGCGCAACCGCGGCTACGTGCCGGGCGCGGCGGGCGCCGCCGACGGCCCCGACCGGATCCGCGTGCTGCTGGGGATGTCGTCCGAGGAGGCCGTTCGCCGCTGCGAGGACGGCGACGTCGACTACGTGATGGACCGGCCGACGCCGGAGGAGGTGCGGGGCGCCGCCCGCTCGCCCGCCCAGGTGCGCCGCCACTGGGAGGGCAGCACGTACTACTTCTTCATGAACACCCGCCGGGCGCCGTTCATCGACGTGCGCGTGCGCCGCGCCGTGAACATGGCCATCGACCGGCGCGCGCTGGCCGCGGCGTTCGACGGCCAGGCGGCGCCGACGACCCGGGTGCTGCCGCCGGGCGTGCCGGGCTACCGCGACCCGGGCGCCATCGCGGGACCGCGGATCACCGCGGCGCGGCGCCTGGTGAGCCGGGCCGGCGCGACCGGCGCCACGGTGACGGTCTGGGGCCACACCCGCGAGCCCTCGCCCTCGGTCACGAGGCAGCTGGCGAGCACGCTCAGCCGCATCGGCCTGCGGCCGGAGGTGCGCCTCTGGGACCGGCGGGCCATGCTGGCCGCGCTCGCGGACCCCGGCGCGGCCTCCCAGATCGGCTACGCGCGCTGGCGCAACGACTTCCCGGACGGCGCCGACTGGTTCTCGCTGCTGCTGTCCGGCTCGGCCATCCGGACCGGCGGCAACCTCAACTACGCGCTGCTGGACGACCCCAGGGTGGACTCGCTGATCGCGCGCGCCTCATCGACGTGGGACGCGGGCCGGCGCGCGGCCCGCTGGTGGGAGGTCGAGCGGGCCGTCGCGGCCCTCGCACCCTGGGCGCCGTTCGCCAACGGCGTGCGCGAGGACATCCTCTCCGCGCGCGTCCGCGACTACGTGCCGCACCAGCTCTACGGCTTCCTCTGGATGCGGGCCCGCGTGGACTGACCCGCCCGTCAGCCGCCCCGCGTCTCCGGCCGGATCGGGTTGCTGATCGTCTCGGGCTTTGGCTTCGGCTTGCCCGGCATGCCCCGACCTTAGCCGATCCCCGCCAGATCGAGAACCCAGGCGACCACCTCGCCGACCAGGGCCAGCGCCGCGATGCGCAGCGGCCAGAGCATCGCGAGCTGGATCCGGCGCTCGTTGGCCAGCCAGCTGCGCTCCATGTACAGCGCCAGGTCGCGCTGCACGGCCCCGAGCGGCGGCCGCCTCTCCTCGACCTCCGCGATCACGCGCTCGGGCGAGGGACGGAACTGCCAGCGACCCGAGGGGATGAGGATCGAGAGCCCGGCGACGCCGCAGAGGACGAACGCGACCACGGCGGTCCAGGCGAGCGCCCCCGCGCTGCCGTCGCGCAGCGCCAGGCCGCCGAAGAACGACGTCGTGACCGCGGCAGCCGACAGCACGATGCCGGACCTCGTGCGCATGTTGTCCATGACCGAGCGCTGATCGTCGAGCGCGCGCACGGCCTCGTCGTAGACGAGCTCGTAGAGGCGCTCATCGACCGGAGGCCGGTGCGCGAGGGCGGTCGCAGCCATCCCACCATGGTGACCCGGCGGCCGGACGACCAGCCCCGGGCGCGGGGCTCAACCCGAGCGGGACGAGACCCGCCGCCGCGCGCCGCTGCGCGCGGGCGGGGCGGCCTCGGCGGGCGCCGCTTCGACGGGGTCGTCGAGCGCGCGCACGCGGACGGCCTCGGGCGCCAGGCTGTCGTCGCGCTCGAGCCGGATCTCGACGCCGACCTCGGCCCGCAGGCCGGCAAGGCGCGCGCCGTCCTCGCCGCTCAGCATGTCGGCCACGCGCGGGTGGACGGTCACGGCCACCGCCCCGCCCCCCGGCCGCCGCGGCAGCGACTCGCGCAGCTCGCGCTCCACCGCGATCGCCAGGGTCTCGTCGCTCGGCACCACCCCCACGCCGCCGCAGGTCGGGCAGACCTCGGTCATGATCTCGCGCGGCCCGTCGGAGATGTTCTGGCGCGTCATCTCCACCAGCCCGAGCGGCGAGATGTCGACCACGTAGGTGCGGGTGCGGTCGCGGGCGAGGGCCTCGTCGAGGGCGGCCTTCACCGCCCGCCGGTTCGTCTCGTCGTCCATGTCGATGAAGTCGATGATCACGATGCCGCCGATGTCGCGCAGGCGCAGCTGGCGGACGACCTCGGTGGCGGCCTCGAGGTTGGTCTTGGTGATGGTGTCCTCGAGCCGGTTGCCGCCCTTGCCGACGTTGCGGCCGCTGTTGACGTCGATCACCGTCATGGCCTCGGTGTCGTCGATCACCAGGTAACCGCCGCCGGACAGGGGCACGCGGCGGTCCAGGGTCGAGCGGATCGTGGCCTCGACGCCGTGGGCGGCGAACAGCGACCCGTCGCCGGCGTAGTGGCGCACCCGGTCGGCCATGGCCGGCGAGGTGCGGCGCAGGAAGCCGATGATGCGCTCGTACTGCCCCTCGTCGTCGACCAGCACCTCGTCGACGTCGGCGTTCAGCAGGTCGCGGATGACGCGCAGCGAGACGTCGGCCTCGGAGTAGAGCAGGCGCGGCGCCGTCGCCACCTCGGCGCGCTCCTGCAGCGTCGCCCAGAGGCGCTTGAGGTAGGCCAGGTCGCGGGCGATCTCGGCCGCCGACGCCCCGGCCGCGGCCGTGCGCACGATCAGGCCGCCCTGCTCGAGCGGCAGCGCGCCGCAGATCGAGCGCAGGCGGGAGCGCTCGTCATCGGCCAGGCGCTTGCTCACCCCCACCCCGTCGCCGAAGGGGACGTAGACGACGAACCGGCCGGCAAGCGAGAGCTGCATGGTCAGGCGGGCGCCCTTGGTCCCCATGGGGTCCTTCGTCGCCTGCACGAGCACCTCGTCGCCGCGCTTGAGCAGGTCGGCGATCTGGCGCTTGCGCTTGGGGACCCCCAGCGCGACGACCTCGTCGACGTGCAGGAAGCCGTTCTTCTCCAGGCCGACCTCGATGAAGGCGGCCTCCATCCCGGCAAGCACGTTCTCGACCCGGCCCTTCCAGACGTGGCCGACGACCGAGCGCTGGCCGCGCCGCTCGATGTAGACCTCGGCCGCGCGGCCGTCCTCCATGATCGCCACGCGCGTCTCGGCGCGGTCGACCGATACCAGGATCTGCTTACTCAGGGGGGCCTCCGCTCCCCCGCTCCGGCGGCGCACCGGGCCGGAGGAGCTCGAGGGCGCGGTCGGCGTGGGGCCTGATCTTGTCGAGGGGCGGCGCCTCGATCAGCTCGTGCCCCGCCGCCAGCCGGGCGTGCGCCGCCTCGCCGAGGCCGCGGGTGACGGCGTAGGCGAGCCCGCCGCTGATGGCCCAGCCGACGCCGGGGACGAGCCCGACGGCGCTGCGTCCCAGCGCCCGCCACCCGAAACCCGCCGCGAGGATGCTCAGCGACGTGAGCGCCCGCTCGGCGCCGAAGGGACGGTCGTACAGGGTGGCGAGCTGGCCGACCATCTTGATCTGCTGGAGGGTGAGGACCGGCATGCTGGCCCCGCCCAGCGGCAGTGCCCCGACCCCCGCCGCCCGGCGCGCGGCCGTGCGCACGATGCGGCGGCCGATCGCAGCCCTCAACGCCGGCGTGCGCCGGCCGGCGACGACGGCGGCGTCGCCGAGCATCTCGATGACGCGGTCGGTCACCGCGTCGGCGCCCGGCCCCTCGAGCGAGGCGGCGTGAACGACGTTCGAGGCCTCGAGCCGGTGGTCCTCGATCAGCCGGCGCTCGAGTGCCTGGCGCTCCGCGGGCGTCCCGATCACGACGGCCAGCGCGAGGTTCGGGTGGCGGGCCCGGGCCCGGGCGAGGGCGGCGGCGCCGGCGGAGAGGTCGGTTCCGGCCGTCACGGCCATGATCGCGAGGGCGTCCTCGTCCGGCGCCGGCAGCGGCGAGCCGAGCAGCGCGCGCAGGCGCCGGGTCTGCTCGGGGTCGCCGGGCAGGATGCCGACGTGCCCGTGGCCCTCGGCCACCTCCTCCGCGGTCCGCACGGCATCCCTGACGGGCTGCATCGCTTTGAGGCCCGCGGTGAGGGACTTGACGACGCCCAACTAGCCGGCGACGGGGGAGCGGCGGCGGTGGATCCCGAGAAGGAGGCCGACGGCGATGAGTGTGGTGATGGTCTGGCTCCCGCCGTAGCTCATCAGCGGCAGCGGGATGCCGGTGATCGGCATGATGCCCACGGTCATACCGATGTTAACGAACACCTGGAACCCGAGCATCGCGAGTATCGCCCCGGCGACGAGCATGTCCGTCTGGCTCGAGGCCCGCGCCATGGTGCGCAACCCCCTCCAGAGTATGAGGCCGTAGAGCAGGATCAGCAGGCCCCCGCCAGCGAAGCCGAACATCTCCGAGGTCACCGCGAAGATGAAGTCGGTGTGGTGCTCGGGCAGGAAGTCGTTGTTCGCCTGGGTCGCGCCGTCGGGGCCCTTGCCCAGGGTGCCGCCCGAGCCGATCGCGGTCTTGCTCTGGTCGAGCTGGTAGCCGGCGTCGTTCGTGTCGCGGTCGGCGCCCACGAACGCCGTCAGGCGTTGCACCTGGTAGTCCTCGAGGACCTTCACCCCCGTCGCGGGCAGCAGCCAGAGCACGCTGAGGATGAGGATCGCCAGCAGCGAGCCGAAGACGGCGAAGTGGGTCCAGGGGACCCCCACCAGGAAGAGGATCGCGCAGAGCACCGCCGCGTAGACCAGCGAGGTGCCGAGGTCGGGCTGCAGGAATACCACGGCCGCGGGCACCCCTGCCACGCCCGTCAGCAGGGCCGTGTACCGGACCGTCCCGACGTCGGCGAGGCGCTGGAGGGCGATCCCCGCCAGGACGATCATGATGATGACCTTGCCGAACTCGGACGGCTGCAGGCTGAAGGGGCCGACGTCGATCCAGCGGTGCGAGCCGCGGGTCGCCTCGCCGGCGGCGAAGACGATGGCCAGCGCGCCCAGGAGCCCGGCCCAGAGGGCCCACGCCCAGCGGGCCACGTGGTCGAGGTTGACGCGCGTCGCGACGATCATCGCGACCACGCCGACCGCCACGAAGAGGATCTGCCGGTCGAGGTAGAAGCGCGGCTCGCCGGCGATGTCGTCCTCGGTGGAGCGGCCGATCACGAACAGGCTGAAGCCGGTGATCGCGGCGACCGCGAGCAGCAGGATCCAGTCGAGCCCCAGGACCGCGGAGCGGGTGCGGTCGCCGAGGCCGGCGGGCGCGCGGGGCGGGGCGACGGTCGTCAATTCGCCGTGGCCCCCTCGCCGCACAGGGCGGGGTCGAACGACGTCTCGGAGTAGGCCGAGATCGTCCGGCAGACGGCCGGCGCGGCGGCGCTCGAGCCGGTGCCTGCGGCCTCGATGACCACGGCCACGACGATCTTCGGGTTGTCGTACGGCGCGTAGCCGACGAACCAGGAGTGGTCCTCCTTGCCCTCCACCTGCTCGGCGGTGCCGGTCTTGCCGGCGACCTTGCGGTCGGCGGGCAGGTTGCCGAACACCGAGGTCGAGGTGCCGCCGGGGCCGTTGGCCGCCATGTAGAGGCCCTCGCGGATGGCCGCGAGGTTCCCCGAGCTGACGTCGATCGAGCGCGTCTGCTTGCCGGTGGACAGCTCCTGCAGCTGGCGGCCGTTGGGGTCGAGGACGCGCCGGCCGACGCTGGGCGTGTAGACAGTGCCGCCGTTCGCGACCGCCGCGTAGGCGTCGGCCATCTGGAGCGGCGTCACGCCCAGGTAGCCCTGGCCGACCGTGAGGTTGATGGTGTCGCCCGGCTTCCAGCTGCGGTCGAGGTCGGTGAACGGGGCGCCGGCGAAGTTCTTCCGCTTCCAGGCGGGGTCGGGGATGAGCCCGTCGATCTCGCCCGGCAGGTCGATGCCCGTGCGCTCGCCCAGGCCGAACTTGCGCGCCTCCTCCTGCAGCGGCGATCCCTGGGCGCGGTAGAACTCGTCGCCCAGTTGGTAGAAGTAGGTGTCGCTCGAGACCTCGAGCGCCGTGGGCAGGTTCACGTAGCCGTGCGAGCGGTGCTCGAAGTTGGGGAAGACGGTCTTGTAGAGCTCGATCTCGGCCGGCGACTCGATCTCCTCGTCGGCGCTGATGAAGCCGTCCTGGAGGCCCGCCGAGGCGCTGATCGCCTTGAAGGTCGAGCCGGCCGGGTAGTTGCCGCCGATGGCCCGGTTCAGCAGCCGGTTGGCCGGGTCGGAGATGACGTCCTGGATCTTCTTCGGCGACCCGTCGACGAACACCGACGGGTCGAAGTCCGGGTACGAGGCCATCGCCAGCACCTCGCCCGTGTTCGGGTCGAGGGCCACGCCGGCGGCGCCGGTGGAGAGCCCGTGCAGCGAGACCTGCTCCGCCAGCGCGTCCTGCAGCGCCCGCTGGGTCGGCGCGTCGATCGTGAGCTGCACGTCCCTGCCCGGGCGCGGGGCCTTCGACGAGATCACGTCGCGGCCCGTGGGCTCGCCGGCGGCGTCCACCTCGCGCGTGTAGCTGCCCGGGGTGCCGCGCAGGTAGCTCTCGTACTCCTGCTCGACCCCGCCCTTGCCGACGGTCTCGTTGCCCTCGTAGCCGCGGTTGCGGTACGCGTCGAGATCCTCGGCGGAGATCTTCCCGGTGCTGCCCAGCACCTGGGCGGCCAGCCGCCCCTCGGGGTAGGTGCGCAGGAAGCTGTCGCGCAGCCGCACGCCGGGGTACTGGCGCTCGCGCTGGGCGACGTAGTACGCCAGCGCCGGCCTGATGTTCTGGGCGATCACGACCGACTCGAACGGCCGGCTCTCGCCGGCGTCGACCTTGTCGGCCAGCTCCTGCTCGGTGACGCCGTCGAGCTTGCCCGCCAGGCGCGTCAGGACCTGCTCGCGGCGCTGGCCGGTGAGCTCGCGCGGGTCGACGACCAGGTCGGTGCCGGTGCGGTTGCTGACCAGCAGCTGGCCGTTGCGGTCGAGGACCTTCCCGCGCGGCGCCTCGGTCACCACCGTGCGCAGGCGGTTGCCCTCGGCCGCGGCGGCGTACTGCTCGCCGCTGATGACCTGGAGGAACCAGAGCCGCACCAGCAGCAGGCCGAGGAGCGTGAGGGCGATGCCGCCCAGCACCGCGATGCGGACGGCCGTGCTCGGCGTGAGGGCGGGCGCCCAGCCGCCGGCCGAGGAGCCGGCTCGCAGGCCCGTGCGCCGGGGCGGGCGCGCGCGGGTGCTCACGTCCTCACCGCGTAGGGCTCCACCACCCGCGGCGGTCCGATCAGGCGCCGGCCGATCAGCAGCACCGGCGGGCTCAACAGCGCCGTGAGGGCGAGGGTCGGCAGGAGGACCGAGACGATGAACTCGGAGGCGCCCATGTGCGTGCCGAGCATGAGCTGGAAGATCATCACCCCGATCTGGGTCACGAGCGCCGCGGCCACCGACAGGACCAGCGGCGCGGTGAGCGTGGACGACTCGTCGCGCGAGCAGTAGCGGCCGCACCAGGCCCCGATGACCAGGTAGAGCAGGGCGAGCACCCCGAGCGTGCCGACCGGCGACGACAGCTCGACGAGCAGGCCCATGGCGAAGCCCGTGACGGCCCCGACGAGGGTACCGCGGAGGATCGCGATCACCACGACCGTGGGTGCGATGAGGTCGGGGATGCCGTCGGCGACGTTGATGTAGGGCATCACGGTCACCTGCAGGACCACCGCGGCGAGGGCGATGACCGTGACCCACCCCAGGCGGGCGCTGCCGCTGCGCGGCAGGGGCCGGGGGGTGGCGGGCCCGACGGCCCTGGTCCGGAGCCCGCTGCTCACCCCTTCGCCCGCGCGATCGCCTCGGGGCTCCGCGGGACCAGCACCGTCAGGTACGACAGGGTCCGCGGGTCGACGTACGGCGTGACCTGCACGGTGCGGTCGACGTCGACCTCCTGGGGGCCCACGCTGGTGACGACCCCGACCGGGACGCCGGGCGGATAGGGCGACTGCAGGCCCTTCACGCCGAAGCCGCCGGTCACGACCGCCTGGCCGGTCTTGACCGCGGCCTCCTTCGGGATGCCCGAGAGCTGGAGCTGGCCCGGCGTGATCGACGAGAGCAGGCCGAAGTAGGGGCCCGCATCGGGGATCCGCCCGCCGACCTCGGTGCGGCCGTCGGTGACGAACGAGACGTCCGCCGAGCGCGAGCTGACGTTGGTCACGATGCCGACCAGGGCGGCCCCCTGCTCGCTGCCGGCCAGCACCGGCGAGTTGCGCATGACCCCGTCCGAGCTGCCGATGCCCACGCGCGCGCTGCGCCACCAGGGCGAGATGGAGCGGGTCACGACGGAGCTCGTCTTGGCCTCGTAGCCGCCGAGGTCCTTCGAGGCGTCGACGAGCTTCTCGACGCCGAGCAGCTTCTCGAGCTCGTCGAGCCGCTGGGCCTGGACGTCGCTGAACACGACCTCGCCGCGCAGGCGGTCGACCTCCGTCTCGAGGCTCGCCGAGCGGTCGCGGGCGTCCTTGAGGCTGCTCGCCCAGCCCCACGCGTCGCGGAAGGGCTCGACGGCCCGCGTCGCGACCTCCTGCACGGGCGAGATCACGCTCGCCGCCGTGCTCTGGGCCCCGTGGAGAGCCCCGTCGTCGGACTCGCGGAAGTACACCGTGAAGAGCCCCAGGCACAGGATCACGAGGGCCGCGATGATGCCGCGCCGGAGGTTGTTGCGGCGTCGAGCGATCCCGGTGGTCGCTGGGCTGCTCGCCATCTAGCCGGGGAGGATCAGTAGCGCTTCCGGCCTCGGCCGTTGGCGGACGCCTTCTGCATGACCTCGAACTCCTCGAGGGACCGCCCCGAGCCGACGGCCACGCAGGTCAGCGGCGACTCCGCGACGTGGATGGGCATCTCCGTCTCCCGCCGCAGGCGCTCGTCCAGCCCCTGGAGCAGGGACCCTCCTCCGGCGAGCATGATCCCGCGGTCCATGATGTCCGACGCGAGCTCGGGAGGCGTCTTGTCGAGCGTGGACTTCACCGCGTCGATGATCTGGATCATCGGCTCCTCGAGGGCCTCGCGCACGTCCTCGGACGACAGCACGACGGTCTTCGGGAGGCCAGTGATCATGTCGCGGCCCCGGATCTCGGCCTGGACCTCCTCGCGCAGCGGGTAGGCCGAGCCGATCTCCAGCTTGACCTCCTCCGCCGTCTGGCTCCCGATCATCAGCTTGTACTCCTTCTTGACGTAGCTGATGATCGCCTCGTCCAGCTCGTCGCCGCCGACGCGGATCGACTGTGCGACGACGATCCCGCCGAGCGAGATCACCGCCACCTCGGTGGTGCCGCCGCCGATGTCCACGACCATGTTCCCGGTCGGCTCGGCCACCGGCAGGCCGGCGCCGATGGCCGCCGCCATCGGCTCCTCGATCAGGAAGGCGCTGCGGGCGCCGGCGGACAGGGTCGCCTCCTCGACGGCGCGCTTCTCCACCCCGGTGACGCCGGAGGGCACGCACACCACCACCCGCGGGTGCGCCCAGCGGTTCTGGTGCACCTTCTGGATGAAGTGGCGCAGCATCTGCTCGGTCACGTCGAAGTCGGCGATCACCCCGTCCTTCAGCGGCCGGATGGCGCTGATGTTGCCGGGCGTGCGGCCCAGCATGCGCTTGGCCTCGATGCCCACGGCGTGGACCTCGCCGGTGCGCTGGTCGATGGCGACCACCGACGGCTCCGAGAGCACGATGCCGCGCCCGCGGACGTAGACCAGCGTATTCGCCGTTCCCAGGTCCACGGCCATGTCCCGGCCGCCGAACCCGGTCAGGTAGCTCCAGAACCCGATCGGATGCCTCCCCGGAGGATGCCGACTCGCCCACGAGTGGCCTGCAAAGCGGAGGATTCTACCCAAGGCCCCGCCGCCGGGCACGCCGACGGTCCCGCCTCGGGTCGCGGCAACCGTACCCTTCGCCACGGTCGACCGCCACCCGCCGGGTACGGCGGCCGTGACGGCGGGGCGGTCCGCTACCTTTCCCTGATGCCCTCCGCCCCGCTGTTCGCCGACGACAACAGCTCCTACCGCCGCGCCGCCCGCCGGGCCGCCCGCGAGGAGCAGCGCCGCGAGGCCCGCCGGCGGGAGATCATGGAGACGCTGCGGCGTCTCAAGGCGGAGGCCGGCGACACCTCTGTGCTCGCCGAGCGTGAGCGCGCCAGGCGCCACGCCGATCTGCTGGAGCGCTACCCGCCCCTCTTCTGATGGCCCGCCGGTGTCACGCCGGGCGGCGCGGGGCGCGGTCGCGCAACGGACACGTATCGTGCAGCGTGCCGTGAGTTGGACCGTGCCCAGTCGAATGGAGGCCGGATGACGACCGACGCCCCCACCGCCCCGGCCGCCGCCGGGCAGCCGGACCCCACGCGCTGGCTGGCGCTCGCCGTCCTCGGCGTCGCCTACCTGATGGTGGTGCTCGACGTCTCGATCGTGAACGTCGCCCTGCCCTCGATCCAGACCGACCTCGGCTTCTCGCCCGAGGACCTCCAGTGGGTCGTGAGCGGTTACGCCCTCACCTTCGGCGGCTTCCTGCTGCTGGGGGGGCGGCTCGGCGACGTGCTGGGCCGGCGGAGGCTCTTCATGATCGGGCTGGCGGCCTTCGC
>DATLLV010000171.1:0-3327 GCA_035537655.1 Miltoncostaeaceae bacterium | reverse complement strand
GCGGGCGCGGCGGCGGGCCGATCTGGTCGAGGCCGATCCGCCGACGGGCGCGCGGGCCCTGCGCGCGCGGCGGACCGCCGAGGGCCACCGGGCCGCCGGCGACCTGATCCTGGCGGGCGAGCTGGTGCCCGACGGCCCCGGCCGCGTGCGCCTGCCGGGCTTCGGCGGCGCCACCTGGCGGGCGATCGCGCTGCTGCGCGGCGGCGCCGAGGGCCCGGAGCGGGCGCTGGCGGCGGCGGTCGCGGCGGAGCCGGGCGGCGACCTCGGTGCCGAGGCGCCGGCCTTCCTGCGCGGGCTCCGGATCGACCCCGCCCTGCTGGAGCCCGCCCGGCGGATCCACCTGCTCGAGGCGCTGCGCCAGGACGTCCGCAACGCTCTGCTGGCGGGCGCGTCGGCGCTGATCGCGGCGGTCGAGGCCGGGCACGAGGACAGCGCCGCCATCCTCCGCCAGGACTGCGCCGAGCTCGAGGTGCGCCTGGCGCGGCTGGACGAGGCGATCGCCGACGCCTGGGACGCCGGCGTCCGCGAGGCGGGCGCCTAGGGCCCGACGCGCTCTAAGCTCCCCCGCCGTGGACATCGCGCTGCTCACCGCGCTCGCCGAGGCGGGCGGCCCCTCCGGGCGCGAGGAGCGGGTGACGGCCGTCGTCGAGCCCGAGCTGGCGGCGGTCTGCGACCGGGTGGACCGCGACCCGCTCGGCGGCGTGCTGGGGGTGCGCGGCGACGGCCCCACCCGGCTGATGCTCGCCGCCCACATGGACGAGATCGGCCTGATGGTCACGCACGTCGACGACCGCGGCTTCCTGCGCGTGCTGCCCCTGGGCGGCTGGGACGCGCGCACGATCATCAGCCAGCGGGTGCTGGTGCAGGGGCGCGAGGACCTCGAGGGCGTCGTCGGCACCACGCCCGTCCACCTGCTGGACAAGGAGGCCCGGCGCAAGGTGCCCGAGGTCGCCGACCTCGCCATCGACGTGGGCCTGCCGGCCGAGCGCGTGCGCGAGCTGGTGCGCCCCGGCGACGTCGCCACGCGGGTCCGCGACGTCCGCCCGCTGGGCGACCTGGTCACCGCCAAGAGCCTCGACGACCGCATCGGCCTGCTGGTGATGATCGAGGCCCTGCGAGCCGCCGGCCCGTCGCCGGCCCAGGTGATCGCGGCGGCCACGGTGCAGGAGGAGGTCGGCCTCCGCGGCTCGCGGGTGGCCACCGAGCGGGTGCGGCCGGACGTCGCCCTGGCCATCGACACCTGCCCCTCCAACGACGGCCCGGGGGCGCCGCCCTCGGGGCCGACCACCCGCCTGGGCGAGGGCGCCGCCATCCGGGTCATGGACGCGAGCGCCATCGGCGCCCCCGCCGTGGTCGCGCTCCTCACCCGGATCGCCGAGGAGGCGGAGATCCCCCACCAGTTCCACCTCGCCGACCGCGGCGGCACCGACACCGGCAGCCTCCAGCTCGCCGGCGACGGCGCCCTCGCCGGCTGCGTCTCCATCCCGACGCGCTACGTCCACTCGAGCGTCGAGGCGGTCCACCCGGACGACGTCGACGCCTGCGTGAAGCTCGTCGCCGCCTTCATCGAGCGGGTCGGGGAGCTCGAGCTCTGATCCTCCCTGAGCCGTGCGCCCCAGCCTACGCCGGGCCTCTCGCGGACCGGCGCACCGCCTTCGGCGGGGCTGGCGCCCGACACGTCAACCCCACCAAAAGCCGCGTCGGCCGTTAGACCACCAGCTCGGACACCACCACCGCCGCGGCGATGAGGGCGACCATGGCCGTCCAGCCCGGGATCCCGATCCGCCCGTAGGCCATGTGGCCGCGGCCGTAGCCCGAGAGGATGAAGGCCGCCGCGGCGCCGCCGAGGATGCCGCCGACGTGGCCCCCGATCGAGACGCCGGGGAAGACGAACGTGAAGACCAGGTTGATGGCCAGCAGGGCGCCCACGGAGCCGCCCAGCAGCTGGATGCCGCGCTGGCGCTCGAGGATGAACAGGGCCGCCATCAGGCCGAAGACCGCGCCCGACGCGCCCACGGTCTGCGAGTCCGCGGACGCCACCAGCGCCCCGGCCGAGCCCCAGAGCAGGGCGGCGAAGTACACCGCCAGGAAGCGGACCGAGCCGATGTAGCGCTCGAGCGAGCCGCCGACGATCCACAGCAGGTACATGTTGAAGGCGATGTGGATCAGGCCGGCGTGCAGGAAGGCGCCGGTGACGAGCCGCCACCACTCGCCGTCGGCGATGGCGGGGCCGTAGATGGCGCCGTCGTCGATCAGGCCCGAGCCGCTGACGCCGCTCACCAGGACGCCCTGGGCCATCTCGGCCAGGAAGACGAGCACGTTGATCGCGACCAGCACGATCGTCGCGATCGGCATCGTGGTCGCGGCCGCGCCGAGCCGGCGGGCCGGCGCCGGGGCGCGCGTGCGCGATCGCTTGCCCGAGCACTCGGGGCAGCGCACGCCGACCGCCGCCTGCGTCATGCAGGAGGTGCAGATCGGCCGCTCGCAGTTCGAGCACGAGACCAGCGTCTCGCGATCGGGGTGGCGGTAGCAGTGGAGCGCTTCCGGGGCGCTCGCCTCGTGGGGGCCCATCGGATCGGGATGGTAGCGCGGTTCCCCGCCGGCCCCGGACCGTCGGTCAGCCGTCCACGGCGATCTTGACCGCCACCACCACCGCCGCGACGCCGAGCAGGATGACCGCGCCGACCAGCGCGCGCGCCAGCCCCGCCCCGCTGCGCCGGCCCACCGCGAAGCCGGCCAGCCCGAGGATCGATGCGAGCACGCAGATCGCCGTCTCCGAGGCGATGTCGTCGGGGGCGAGGAGGATCGGGATGGTCGTGATCAGGGCGACGGCGAGCGCCGCGGCCAGCGTCACGGGGCCGGCCAGGCGGTGCAGGCGGTCGAGGTGGGCCGTCTGGAACAGGCGCGCGCCGACGTCGAACGCCAGCCAGTGGGCGAGGGCCAGGGCGGCCGCGCCGCCCCAGATCAGCGCGGCGGTGTGGACGGTGCCCGGGACCTCGTCGCTGGGGATGGCGATGAGCGCCGCCAGCAGCGTGATCGAGACGTAGAGCGCCATCGTCACGGCCTCGCGCGCCAGCTCGCGGCGGATGAGGTCGTCGAGCATCTCGGGCGGCACGCCGGGCGGCGGGGTCGACGACATCGCGGCACGTTAACCCGCACGCAGCGGGCCCGGCGTTGACGACGTCCGGGGCGGCTGCTCTACTCCGGTTCCGCGCCGGTTCGGGCAGGAGCTGGCGACGTCCCGGAGTCCGGTCCCGAGCCCGCTGCCCTGGGCACGACCGCGGCCCGCCCGCATCCCCCGACGGCCCCGCCCGGCGGTCGATTACC
>DATLLV010000170.1:0-10675 GCA_035537655.1 Miltoncostaeaceae bacterium | reverse complement strand
GACGCGGAGCACGACCTCGACTTCGACGGCGTCCTGCTGCGCGGCGGCCGCGCGACCCTGGACTTCGCCTCCGGCGCCCGCCGCGAGGTGGCCATCGACGTGCGCAACCGCCTGTTCCTCTCCGCCGTCGGCTACACCGCCGATCCCGCCGGAAAGGAGCCGGGGCGCGGGCGCCACGACCTCTCCGACCCCGCGGCGGTCGACCGGCTCGTGGGCCAGACCGACAACGGCTGCCGCTTCACCGTCGACGGCGTCGCGGGGCACGGGTACGTCGAGACCGGGCTCGGCATCCACGCGAGGTATCGGCCCGACTGACCCCTCGGGGCGCTCCGGATCGTTGCGGGCGCGCGCCGGAGGCACGACACTGGCGGCGTGTCGCAGGAGCCGTACCTGCTGGGCGGCCAGCCCTCGGAGCTGGAGCGCCTTCAGCTGCAGTCGCTGGTGTGGGAGCCGACCGGGCGGCGGCTCCTCTCGACGATCGGCGGCGGATCGGGCGGGCGCGCCCTCGACGTCGGCTGCGGCGCCATGGGCTGGCTCCGGATCCTCGCCGAGTGGGTCGGGCCCTCCGGCCGGGTCGTGGGCATGGACATCGACGAGGGCATGCTCGCCGCCGCCCGCTCGTTCCTGGAGGCGGAGGGGATCTCCAACGTCGAGCTCGTCGTCGACGATCTGTTCGACAGCGGGCTCGAGCCGCGATCGTTCGATCTCGTCCACGCCCGCTACCAGATCGCTCCGCTCGGACGCGGCCCCGAGCAGGTGGCCGCGCACCGGCGGTTGCTCGCGCCGGGCGGTTGGCTGGTCCTGGAGGAGTGGGACCTGGCTTCGTGGCACTTCAATCCCCCCGCCCCGGCGGCCGAGCGGCTGATCGCATCGCTCGCCGAGATCTTCGCCCGGCTGGGCGGCGAGGCGGGCCGCGCGCTTCCCGGGTTGCTCCGCGGGATCGGCGTCGAGGAGCCCGGGATCGACGCGCACGTGATCGCGCTCGAGCCCGGTCACCCCTATCTGCGTCTGCCGCTGCAGTTCAGCGCCGCGCTCGAGTCGCGGCTGCTCGAGACGCTGGGCGAGGACGAGCTCGCCTCGCTCCGCCGCGAGGCCGAGACCGAGCTGGCCGAGCCCGGAAGATGGGGCACGACCTTCACGCTGATCCAGTGCTGGGGGAGGCTCGACGGCTGAGCGTCGGGGCGCCCGCGCCCGTCCCCCCCGCTAGATCACCGTGTGGTCGTCCACCAGGTAGAACTCGAAGTGGCGGGCCATGGTGGCGGCGTCCTCGCCGGCGGCCGCCATCTCGGGGCTGGCGAGGGCCTTCTCGAAGTCCTCCTGGGAGTCCCAGACGCAGACGGCGAAGCCGTCGGCCTCCTTGTCGCCCTCGATCTCCATCGCCGCCGTCACCGGGTGGATGGTGTAGCTGCGGATGTGGGGCAGCTTGCGCGCGATCGGGGCGTGGACCTCGGTCCAGTGCTTCGCGAACTCCTCGCGCGTGAGCTCCGGCCTGCGGTAGACGACGTAGATCGCCTTGACCATTCGCGCCTCCTCTCGTGTCGGGCTAGCCGCCGGCCAGCTCGCGCTTGCGCATGTCGGTGGGGTCGATGCGCCGGATGATCTCGACCTCGTCGGGCGTCGGCTCGGCGGTGACGGGGACGTCCCCGTCGACCGTCACCTCGAAGCCGGTCGCCTCCTGCACCTGCTCGACGGTGACCCCGGGGTGGACGCTGCGCAGCCGCATCCGGCGCGTCTCCTCGGGGAAGTCCATCACGCAGAGGTTCGTGACGACCAGGCGCGGCCCGCCCTGGAGCCCCAGCCGCTCGCGGTGGCCGGGGCCGTCGCCCCAGCCCATGCCCGATCGGAAGTCGAGCGTCTCGACGAAGACGCGCGGCGTGTGGGTGGTCGACCAGAGGTAGACCCGGGGGACCTGGCACGATAGGTCGGCCATGCCGCCGCCGCCGGGCAGGCGCACCTTGGGGGTCGCGTAGGGCCCGATGACGGTGTTGTTCACGTTGCCGTACGGGTCGATCTGGGCGCCGCGGAAGCAGAAGGTGTTGAGGCGGCCGTTCTGGGCGTACCACCAGAAGTCGAAGGCCGAGCTGTGGAGCATGGAGGCGCCGTCCCAGAGGGCGTCGGAGAGCGTCGACTCCGGGATGCGCGGCGGCGTCGGGTCGACGGCGATCGAGCTGGCCACCCAGACCAGGTCGGGCGCGTGCGTCTCGCGGGCGAGCAGGAAGGCGCAGACCGGCATGAACGACGCCGCCCCGTTGAAGGCGCGGGTGTCGTTGGGCATCTCGCGCGCCAGCGCGGCGACCATGAGCTCGTCGATGCCGTAGTCCGCGCTCACGACTGCGTCCCCGCCTCCCGGATGCGCAGGAGGGTCGCCGCGCCGCCGTTGGCGTCCACCATCGCCGGCCCGTCCTCGGGCGCGAGGACGCGGTCGCGCCAGAACCCGCCGAAGGCCTCGGGGTCGCGGCAGGCGGCCAGGTACTCGGTGATGAAGGCGCCGTCGTAGCCGTGCCAGGGGAAGAGCGAGGTGGGGTAGGCGCCGAGGGGCGCCTCGACCACGGCGTCGACCGCGAAGCCCGGGTAGGTGGTGCGCTCGGGCGCGGCGCGGAAGGTGCGCTCCGGCACCACCCGCTCCGTCGTGGCGATGACCGCGTCCGCCGCCTTCACCAGCTCGGAGTCCATCCAGACGAGCTTGGGCAGCACGCGGCAGTTGCCGTGGACGTCGGCCTCGTGGACGTGGACGGCCGCGACGTCGGGGCGGATCGGGCCGCATGCCAGGTAGGCGCCGGCCTCGTGCTCGACCACCTCGGTGCGGTCGGGGTGCAGCCCCGGCATGTCGGTGCCGAGGCCGGCCTTGGTCGGCATGAAGGGCAGGCGGGCTGCTGCGGCCTGGAGGCCGCAGATGATGGTGTGCTCGCTCCACTCCTCGACCTCGATCTCGCCGCGCTCGGCGGCGCGGCGGAAGTGGGGCGCGAGCCCGAAGCCCTCCATGCTCACCAGCCCGACGATCGCCCGCCGGACGCACCCGGCGGCGACCAGCCAGTCGACCGAGGGCCCGGCCACGATGGCCACGACGGTCAGATCGCGGGCGCCGCGGCGGGCCAGCGCCCGGCAGAACTCCATCGGCGCGCCGTTCATCAGCAGCCCGCCGACCGCGACCGTGGATCCGTCGGCGACCCGCGCGGCCGCCTCGTCCATGGCGATCAGCTTGCTCACCGGCGGCAGACTATTCTACCGGACGGTTGGTAGGCAACGAGGGTATGCTCGCGGCGGCTGGGGCCGCCGGGCGGGGAGGGGGACGGATGGCGAAGGTCGACGTGGCGGTGATCGGCGCGGGGGCCGCGGGCCTCACGGCCGGGGCCCTGCTGGCCAGCGAGGGCAAGCGGGTGGCCGTCTTCGAGGCCGGCCCCTGGCTCGGCGGGCGCGGCATGGCGGTGCCCGACGAGGGCTTCCGCATCAACGTCGGCGCCCACCTGCTCGAGGACTCGGGCTCGGGCATCACCAAGATGTTCGAGCACGTCGGCAAGGAGCTCGTGCACGGCGCCGTCTCCGACGAGATGCCGGTCTGGAAGGACGACCGCTGGATCTCCATCCGCGAGTTCTACTCGGGCACCAAGGCCGAGCTGAAGAAGGTCATCACGGCCCTGCTCGAGACGCCGTTCGCGGAGCTCGACAAGTGGGACGACCGGCCGCTGCGCGACTGGATGCTGCAGCACACCAGCGACGAGGGCGTGATCGCGCTCTGGGAGTACCTGGCGCTGCTGGAGTGCCTCACCGACGAGTGGTACGACCACTCGGCCTCGGACAACCTCTACGTGCGCAAGATGCACTACGCCGAGAAGCGCATGGCGGGCTACTCCTTCTGGCCCGAGAAGGGGTGGGACGGGCTGTTCCAGGACCTGGCGGACGTCATCGCCGAGCGCGGCGGCGAGGTGCGCACCGGCACGCCGGTCGAGCGGGTGGTGATCGAGAACGGCCGCGTGGTGGGCGTCGCGATCGCCCGCCAGCCGCGCGTCATCCCCAACGAGATGTTCGAGGACGAGGTGGTCGAAGCCGAGTGCGTGATCTCGACCCTGCCGGTCTGGAACGTGCTGCGGGTGGTGCCCGAGCAGCACCTGCCCGACTGGTACGCGGCCCAGATCAGGTTCCTCGCCCGCGACGAGCTGCGGGTCGCCTGGGCCGGCCTCTACATCGCCACCGACGAGCCGGTCTTCGCCCTCTCCGAGCGCGAGCTCTCGACCTGGTTCCACGCCCCCGTCACCGGCGCGCCGGGCTTCTTCTTCAACATGACCGCGATGGACCCGACGGTCTCGCCGCCGGGCACCCACCTGCACGTCGCCGGCAGCGTCTTCCCCGGCGCGAAGGGCCGCGACCAGGTCTACCTGGAGCGCCACTTCGAGGCTTTCGAGGAGGAGCTGTCGACGATGTACCCGGGCCTGAAGCGCTCCACCTGGCGCCGCCGCCACCTGGTCTTCGACCCCGCCTTCGGCGTCATCCAGAAGCCGGGGCTGGTGGGGATCTACCGGCCCCACTGGCGCGCGCCCAACGTCGAGGGGCTGCTCTTCGCCAGCGAGACCTTCCGCAGCCGCGGCATCGGCGTCGACCGGGCCGCGCGCGCCGCGCTGACCTGCGTCGAGGACTACCTCGGCGGGCGCATCGCCGGCTTCGAGGAGACCTGGCGCTACTGAGCGCCGAGGCCGCCGTGATCACCGAGCACGACGACTACCTCACCCACCAGACCTTCGCGACCCACGAGCGGGTCTTCATGGACGACCCGCGCTGGACGGAGCGGTTCATCTTCGACGTCCACGACCCGGCGGGCGAGGTGCTGATGTGGTGCGGCCTCGGGATCTACCCGAACACGCGCTACATGGACGGGTTCGCGATCTGCTGGCACGAGGGCCTGCAGCGCAACGTGCGCTGCGGGCGCGAGCGCGAGCGGGACCTGTGGCGCCTGCACGCCGGCCCGATGCGCTTCGACGTCGTCGAGCCGCTGCGGGTCTGGCGGCTGGCCCTGGACGACGCCGGCCAGGGCCTCGCCTACGACATCACCTTCACCCGCATCACCCAGCCGTTCCAGATGCCGACCCAGATCATCGAGCGCGAGGGCGCGATCTTCGTGGGCTACAGCCACTTCGTGCAGGCCGGGCGCTACGAGGGCTGGATCGAGGTCGGCGGCCGGCGCTTCGACGTCGGCGGCTGGACCGGCGAGCGCGACCGCTCGTGGGGCGTGCGGCCGGCGTCGGCGCGGGTGCGGCGCGGCTTCCACACCTGGCTGCCGATCCAGTTCGACGACCTCTCGATCTGGGTCTACGCCCACGAGGACCGCCACGGCGTGCAGGACTACCTCAGCGGCTGCCTTCGGCCGGTGGCGGCCACGCTCGGGGAGGAGCCCGGGCCGCCGGTGCCGGTCACCGCCTTCCACCACGACCTCGACTTCGACCTTGTCGGGCCGCACCGGGTCCTGGCCGGCGGCACGATCTGGATCGAGGGCGCCGACGGCACGTCGCTCGAGGTCGCCGTCGAGCCGCTCGGGCCGGTGCTGGCGATCTACGGGGGCGGCTACGGCGGCGCCCACGCCCAGGGGACGCCCAAGGGCCCGCTCTACGTCGACGGCGAGACCTGGGACCTGCGGCCCCCGGGGGCGCTCGGCGAGCTGGTGCCGCACTCGATCCTCGAGCGCTCGTGCGCCTTCAGCGCCGGGGACCGCTCCGGCCACGGCAACTACGAGCACTGCCTGGGCGAGTACGAGCCGAAGGGCTTCGGGCCGGTCGACTGAGGCCGGTCAGCCGGCCAGCAGCTCGCGCACCTCGCGCAGCACCGTGAACGAGTAGCCGGCCAGCGAGGGGTCGGCGAAGGCCGTGATGTTCCACAGCACGACGTCGCGCAGCCCGGCCTCCTGCAGGGCCCGGATCTGCCCGGCGATCGCCGCCGCGTCGCCGTTCAGGGTGCGGCTGCGGACGATCTGGGGCGGGATCCGCTCGGCCAGGCCGAGCGCCTCGGCGCGGCTGACGGTGGTGGGCAGGTAGCTCTCGTAGCCGGCCCCGCCCTCGAAGGGCGGCCGCACGCCCAGCTCCGCGTAGGCGGCGTCGGGCAGCGAGACGGCGGGGAACAGCAGCCGCACCAGCGGGTCGGCGCACATGCGCTCGAGCGCCTCGTCGTCGGGGGCGGCGAGGACGTAGGCGAGCATGGAGGGCGTCACCGCGTCGGGATCGCGGTCGGCGGCCTCGGCCGCCCGGCGGACGTCGGCCAGCTTCTCGGCGTACTCCTCGGGCGGCATCTGGGTGGGCAGCCAGCCGTCGGCCTGGCGGCCGGTCAGCGCGAGCATCTTGGGCCCGTGGGAGGCGATCCAGACCTGCGGGTGGCGCCCCTCGAAGGGCTGGAGCCCCAGCACGGCGTCCTCCAGCCGGAAGAAGCGGCCGTCGAAGTCCACCGGGCCGTCGGACGACCACAGCAGGCGCATGACGTCGATCGCCTCGGCCAGGCGCGAGTAGGGCCGCGACCACTCCAAGCCGTAGGGGGTGATGTTCATCCGCTCGCCCGAGCCCAGGCCCAGGATCGCCCGGCCGCCGGCGACGTGGTCGAGCGTGAGCGCCGTCTGGGCCAGCATCGCCGGGTGGCGACGGATGACGTCGGTCACGCAGACGCCCACCCGGATGCGCTCGGTGACCGCCGCGGCCGCGGCCATCATCGAGAGCGGCTCGAAGTAGACGTGCGGCGACGACTGGAAGCCGGCCAGCGGGGTGAGGTCCTCGCTCCACACCGAGTCCGGGTGCCAGCCCATCAGGTGGCACGGCCACCAGACGGCGTCGAAGCCGTCGGCCTCGGCGCGGCGGGCGAGGTCGATCGCGCGCGCGGCCGGGGGCATGATCTGCCCCGGCGCGCCGAGGGTGACCCTCACGCGGGCCGGCGCGCGGCGTCGGCGTCGAGCACGCCCGGCCGCTCGGCGCCCTCCCCGGCGAGCTTGTACTTCTCCACCCGCTCGCTCGGCGTCTTGGGGAAGGCCTCGCGCCGCTCGACGTAGCGGGGGACCATGAAGCGGGGCAGGTTCTCGACCAGCCAGGCGTGCAGCTCGGCGAGGTCGAGGTCGTCCTTCAGGACCACGTCCAGCTTGACGTCGTCCTCGCCGAACTCGCCGGGCACGGCGAAGGCCGCCGCCTCGAGCACCTGCGGGTGGCGCAGCGTCACCAGCTCGAGCTCGAGGGCGCTGACGTTCTCGCCGCGGCGCCGGATGCGCTCCTGCATGCGCCCGCGGTAGTGGAGGCAGCCGTCCTCGTCGTAGGTCGCCATGTCGCCGGTGTGGAACATGAAGTTGCGGAAGGCGACCATGGTGGCCTCGGGGTCCCTGTAGTAGCCGTGCGCCATCGCGTTCGGCATCAGCGGCCGGAACACGAGCTGGCCCGGCTCCCCCGGCGCCACCAGGCGGTCGTGCTCGTCGACGACGCCGTACTCCATCCAGGTCACCGGGTGGCCGATCGTCGTCGGCGGCCCGTCGAGCATCTCCGGGCGCATCGGCAGCGGGTAGACCTCGGTCATGCCGTAGCCCTGCCACAGCAGGGTCACGCCGAAGCGGCGCTCGAACTCCTCCTTGCCGGGCGGCGGCGGCACGCAGAACATCGTGCTCATGCGGTGCTCCGGGGCCTCGGAGACCTGCTTGAGGATGATCGCCGCCATCGGGCCCAGCAGGATCGAGAAGGTGGCCCCGTCCTCGGCCACCTGCTCCCAGTAGGCCGTGGCCGAGAAGCGGCTCTTGAGGTGGGCCGTGCAGCCGGCGTGCAGGGCCGAGTTGGCGATGATGTGCAGCGCCGCCACGTGGAACAGCGGCAGCGGCGTGGTGAGGACATCGTCGCGGGTGCGGCCGAGCGAGTCGGTCAGCATCGCCGAGTAGAGGAAGAGGAACTGGTGCGGGTAGACGACCCCCTTCGAGCGCCCGGTCGTGCCCGAGGTGAACTGGATCAGCGCGACCTCGTGACCCTCCGGGAACGGCGCGGGCGGGTCGGAGGGGTGGCCCTCGAGCCAGTCCTCGAAGCGCTCCACCGGCACGCCGGCCGCCGAGGCCGGCAGGTCATCCTGGGCGCCGACGACCAGCACCCGCTCGACGTCGCCCAGCGAGGGCAGCTCGGCGAGCCGGTCCAGCAGGTCGGCGCGCGAGACCAGCACGCGGGCGTCCGAGCGGTCGATCACGTACTCCAGCAGCGGGCCGCGCGCGTCGGCGTTCAGCGGCACCGCGGCGCCGCCCGCGGCCATCGCGCCGTAGAAGACCGGCATGAACTCGCGCTGGTTGCGCATGAAGAGGGCGACGTGGGCCCCGGCGCCGACGGTCGCGATCAGCGCGTGCGCCACCCGGTTGGTGAGCTCGTGCGCCTCGCGGAAGCTGAGCTCGTCGGCGCCGTCGAAGACCAGCCAGGTGGCGTCGCCGCGGTCCGCGGCCTGGTCGGCGAGCAGCCGCACCATGCTGCGCTCCTCGGACGGGTAGCGCGTGGCGTAGGGGCCGAGCTCGAAGCCCTTGCCGCGCAGGAGGCCGATCCGCTCCGTCATCTGCACACCGCCGTACCTCGTGTCCGGGTCCGAGGGGCCATCATCGTAAATCAACCTATCGTTTGGTAGAACGCGGCGCAGGCTCCCGGTGTACCCCACCCTCCTCTCGCCCCTGTCGCTCGGGCCGCTGACGCTCCGCAACCGGGTCCTGCTCTCGGGCATGACGACGGGCTTCGGCTTCGACGCCGGGGCGCCGGACGGCGACGCGATCGCCTACTTCCGCGCCCGCAGCGGCGGCCCCGCCGCCGTGGTGGTGGGCTTCGGCGCGGTGGCGCCCGGCGGCCGGGTGGAGGAGCGCCTCCCGTGGATGTGGCGCGACGACGCGGCCGAGGTCATGGCGCCGCTGGCCGCGGCGATCCGCGAGGGCGGCGCGGTCCCGGGCCTGCAGCTGGGCCACGGCGGGCGCCAGGCCTCGCGGGCCGTCACCGGCGAGCGGCCGGTGGCACCGTCGCCGGTGCCGCCGCACGCGCACGTCCGCGAGGCGCCCCACGCGCTGTCGCTCGACGAGATCCGGGGGGTGATCGAGGCGTACGCCGGGGCCGCCCGCGCGGCGGCCGCGGCCGGCTTCGCGCTGCTGGAGGTGCACGCCGGGCACGGGTACCTGATCGGCCAGTTCCTGTCGCCCGACAGCAACCTGCGCGACGACGGCTACGGCGGGGCGGACGCCGCCGCGCGGGCGCGCTTCGGCGCCGAGGTGGTCGCCGCCGTGCGGGCGGCGGCCCCGGGCGCCTGCGTGACCGTGCGGATGAACGGGTCGGACCACGTGCCCGGCGGCCTGACCCTCCACGACGCGGTCGCCGCGGCCCCGCGCTTCGAGGCGGCGGGCGCCCACGGCCTGGTGGTGTCCGGCGGCGTCTACGGCTCGGTCCCCTACTCGATCCCGCTGCTCGACGACCCGGAGGGCATCTTCCTCGGCGCCGCCGCGCGGGTGCGGCGCGCGGTGGGGATCCCGGTCATCGGGGTCGGCAGGATCGTGCGGCCCGAGGCCGCCGAGGCCGCGCTGCGGCGCGGCGACTGCGACGCGGTAGCCCTCGGGCGGGCCCTGATCGCCGACCCGGACTGGGTGGCCAAGGCCGCCGCCGGCCGGCCCGACGACATCCGCCCCTGCATCTCCACCGTGCAGGCGTGCGCGGGGATGCTGCAGTTCGGCCAGGCGATCTCGTGCGCGGTCAACCCCGAGGTGGGGCGCGAGCGGCGCCGGCCGCCGCCGCGGGCGCGGCGGCCGCGCCGGGTGGTCGTGGTCGGCGGCGGCCCGGCCGGCATGGAGGCGGCCTGCCGGGCGGCCGAGCTGGGCCACCAGGCCGTCCTGCTCGAGCGGCGGGAGCGGCTGGGCGGCGCGCTGCTGGCGGCGGCGCGCACGCCGGTGCTCGCCCACCTGGTGCGGCTGGCCGCCTGGTTCGAGCGCCGGCTGGCCGCGGCGGGCGCCGAGGTGCGGACGGGTGCCGAGGGCGACGCCGCGGCGGTGGCCGCGCTCGCCCCCGACCTGGCCGTGGTCGCGACCGGCGCCGAGGCCGCGCCCCCCGTGCTCGACGGCTACGAGGACCTGCCCGCCTGGACGCTCGACGACCTGCTGGCGGGCGGCCCGTCGAGCCACGGCGGCACGGCCCCGCCCGAGCGCCCGGCCGTGCTCGGCGGCGGCCAGCGCGGCCTGGCCGGAGCGCTCTGGCTGGCGGGGCGGGGAGCGGCGGTGACCGTGGTGGCCGAGGGCCGCCCCGGCGCCGACACCAGCGGCCTGGCGGCGCGCGCGCTGCTCGTGCGGCTCGAGCGCGCCGGCGCCGCGCTGGTGCATGGCCGGGCGACGCGGCTGGAGCCGGGCGGGGTGGTGGTGCGCGGCGAGGGCGGCGAGCGAACCGTCGCCGCCGACGCCCTGGTGATCGCCGAGCCGCTGTCCCCGACCGTGCCGCCCGGGCTCGACGGCGGGGCCGCCGTGCGGGTGGGCGACGCCCGCCGGCCGCGCGACATCGCGAGCGCGATCGCCGAGGCGCGCGAGGCCGTGGAGGGGTGGTCGGGGGGGTGATCTGCGGATCGGGGGGCGCGCCTCCACCGATCGTTCGGTCACGCCGATCAATGACCGTCCTCGCCGGCGACCGTGGTTACGATCGCAAGCAACCAAGCGTTTCATGGGGGAGACGACGCAGGAGAGGCG
>DATLLV010000169.1:0-6279 GCA_035537655.1 Miltoncostaeaceae bacterium | reverse complement strand
CTCGTACAGGGCCTGAAGGCCCTCGAACTGGGGCGTGAACCCGCACTGGCTGGCCGTGTTGACCACCAGCACCGGCCCGCCGCGGAAGCCGCCGAGCGGCACGCGCGGGCCCTCGATGGACTCCGCCGTCCCGGTCAGCAGCCCGGGCCCCCGATGCGCGGCCGGGACCAGGCCCGCGTCGGCCGCCGGGCCCGCCTCGCCGGCGCCGCCGCAGGCGGCCGCCGCCATCAGGCCGAAGAGGACGACCACGAGCGGCAGGAGGCGCCTCACCCGTCCGCCGCCAGCTCGGCCGGCATGCCCACGGCGGGGAGCGCCGCGGGGGTGACGAAGCCGGTGACGTCGGCGATGCGCTCGCCGCGCAGGGCGAGGACCTGCAGGGCGTAGGGCACGTACGCCCCGCGCCCCTCGTCCCAGCCGTAGGCGCCGAGCGCCACCTGGCCGCTCGCCCGCCCGCGCACCAGCCGCACCCGCCGCCGCCCCGACTCGAAGCGGTCACCGGTCCACGGGCCGGCGAAGGCGAAGTCGCGCAGGAAGACCGTGATCGCCTCGGGCCCGCGGTACCAGGTGGGCATGGGCGGCATGGCGACGACCGCGTCCTCGGTGAGCATGGCGACGATCGCCTCGACGTCCCCGCGTTCCCAGGCGTCGACGTACGCCTCCACCAGCTCGCGCAGGCGCTCCTCGCCCAGCGTCCGCAGCGTCTGCTGCTGGCTCTCCGCGGGCAGGCGCTCCTCGGCGGCCTTGCGGGCCCGCTGCAGCGCGCTGTTCGCCGAGGCGACGGTCGTGTCGAGCGTCTCGGCCGTCTCGCGGGCGGAGAAGCCGAGCACGTCGCGCAGGATCAGCACCGCCCGCTGCCGGCCCGGCAGGTGCTGCAGGGCGGCGATGAACGCGAGCTCGACGCTCTCGCGCCGCTCGTAGCGGGCCTCGGGCGAGGCCGGGCCGTCCTCCACGCCCACGAGGTCGTCCGGGTACGGGTCCACCCACACCGCCTCGATCAGCGGCCTGCCCGGGCCCTCTCGCGGGTCGGACGCCGGCCCGCGGTCGGGCGGCAGGACCCGCTTGGGCCGCCGGGCGATCGCGTCAAGACAGGCGTTGGTGGCGATGCGGTAGAGCCAGGCCCGCGGGGTGCTGCGGCCCTTGAAGCCGCCGAGTCCGCGCCAGGCGCGCAGCAGGGCGTCCTGGAGCGCGTCCTCGGCGTCCTGCACCGAGCCCAGCATCCGGTAGCAGTGGGCGTGGAGCTCGGACCGCAGCGGCTCGACGAGGTGGCGGTAGGCGCGCTCGTCGCCCCCGGCGGCGGCCTCGACGAGCTCGAGCTCCCTCGAGGACGGTCCCGATGCAGGGCGGCTCATGGGGCAGGGAGCGTAGCCGGGTCGGCGGCGACCGCCCGGACCGCCTGCGCGTGGCGCCGGACGGCCGCAGGCGCCAGCGCCCCGCTCGGCAACTCCACGACGAAGGCGCTGCCCGCCGGCTGGATGCGGTTCTGCCAGCGGGTCGCGATCCCCGGCAGGAAGCCGAGCCCGACGGGCTTGGCCGGCAGCCCCGCGACGCGCGCGTACGCGGCGGTCACGCGGCGGTCGGCGGCCCCCGAGTCGTCCACCAGCGCGAGCGCCTGGTGATACCAGATCGTCACGTCGGGGCGCAGGCGCCGGATCAGCCGCGCCGCGAGCCGCGACTCGGGCTCGGAGAGCGGCCGCGGGCCGCCGTAGTGGGCCGAGAACGGCCGCCCGCGCGCCCGCCAGCGGTCGGGGAAGTTGCGGTTCAGGTCGACGCCGTGGGCGTTCTGGCGCGTCCCGGCCGCGCCGCCGTCGGGGTTGAGGTCGTGGATCAGCCAGAGCCGGGCATCGCGGGGCGCCGGCCCGCGGCGCAGCGCCCGCACGACGGCGCGCCCCGCCGGCTCGTTGCCGTGGACGGCCCCGACCACCAGCACCCGCCGCGGGGCGTCGCGGTCCCCGACCCGGGTGAGCAGGATCGGCCGCCCCGCGGCGGAGCGGCCCAGCACGCTCGTCTCGGCCGGCGCCGCCGCGGCCGCGCCCGCCCACGTGCCGATGCCCACCGCCGCGACCGTCGCGGCGACCAGGGCGAGGACCCTAGAAGTCCTGGGCGGCGGCGAGGCTGAGGGCCTCCTCGCGCGCGCGCACGACCTCCCAGGGGATCGTGATGGTGCGGCCCTCCATCTGCACCGCGCCGCTGCCGCGGAGCTTGCTGAAGGCGGTGGTGACGGCCTCACGCGAGGCGCCCACCAGCGACGCCCACTGGGCGTGGGTGAGCTCCAGGCGCAGCTCGATGCCGGCCCGGGTCGCGACGCCGAAGCGGTCGGCGAGCTGGTGCAGGCGGGCGCGGAGCCGGTCCTCGACGCGCATCTCGCTCACGAGGGCCACGGTCTCGCGCAGCATCGCCACCCGGTCCGAGAGCATCTCGGCCAGGTTGCGGCCGAGGCGCGGGTAGCGGGCGATCAGGCCCTCGATCGCGCGGCCCGAGAGCGGCGAGACGGCCGAGTCCTCGAGCGCGGAGACGCTCGCGACCGGGGCGGTGCCGAGGGTGCTGTAGATCGCGCCCGAGTCGAGCAGCGAGATCATGATCTCGTGGCCCGGCGCGGTGGACTCGTACAGCGCGAGGCGTCCCTCGCGGACCACGTAGAGGTGGTCGGCGCGGCCCAACGGCTCCGGCCTCGCGGCGCCGCGCGGCCAGCGGACGAGCGGCAGCCGGCTGTCGAGGAGCGCCATGTCGCGCTCGGGCAGCCCGGCGAAGAGGTCCATCTGGCTCAGCCCCGGCCGTCCATTCGTCCTCATGCCCGAGGTCCTGAAGGGCTCGACACGGAGGGCGGAGAGGGCAGTCGCCATGCGGGACAGCGTGCCATTCGATTGTTATGGCGCCCTAAGAACCGACACAAGATAGATCGGTGATGCCCGCGCGGCCCGCGCTTCTCACCAGACCCGGGCGGTACGATCCGCCCCCACCCGGAAGGAGACGCGCGTGGATCGGCCGAGCCCGGCGGTCCAGGACTACCTCAAGGCCGTCTACCAGCTCGGCGAATCCGCCGAGGGCGGCGGCCCCATCACCACCTCGCAGGTGGCCGAAGCCCTCGCGGTCACGACGGCGTCGGCGAGCAACATGCTCAAGAAGCTGGACCAGATGGGCTACGTCGACCAGGTCAAGCGGCAGGGGGTGGAGCTGACCGAGGCCGGCCGCCAGGCCGCCCTGGAGGTCATCCGCCTGCACCGCCTGCTGGAGACCTACCTCGCCACCAAGCTCGGCATGCCGTGGGACGAGGTGCACCGCGAGGCCGAGGTGCTGGAGCACCACGTCTCCGAGGCCCTGGCCGCGCGCATCGCCGAGGAGCTCGGGCACCCGGAGCGCGACCCCCACGGCCACCCGATCCCGACCATCGGCGGCCAGGTCGCGACCAACCCGTCGCGGCGGCTGTCGGAGCTGCCCGACGGCAGCGATGCGGTCGTGGACCGGGTGGACGACCACGACGGCGCCCTGCTGCGGTTCCTCTTCGAGCGGGGGCTCGTGCCCGACGCCCGCATCGTGGTGCTCGAGCACGCGCCCTTCGGCGGACCGATCTCGGTGCGGGTGGACGGCGACCGGGTCGTGGACGTCCCGCCCGAGGCCGCCCGGGCCGTCCACGTCGAGTAGGGCGATGCCCCGGCGCGACTGGGACGCCGAGATCGACCGCTGGACGGAGCGCTTCCGCGACCAGCCGGACCCGCCCGAGCCGTTCGCGACCGCGCTGCGCGAGGGCTGGACGCCGGAGGCCCGGGCGGCGCTGGCCCGCGAGGCCGAGTCGTACCGCCTCGCGCACGAGGCGCTGCTGGAGCAGGTCCGCGCCGCCGGGGTCGACCTCGTCCGCTTCGACTGCAAGCTCGGGTCGTGCGGCGTCTGCGCGAAGTACTGCGGCAAGGCCTACTCGCTGTCGGGCGAGACATCGGAGCTGCCCGACCCGCCGCCCCTGCCGATCTGCCCGGCGTGCCGCCACACCCTCAACCTGCTGACGCCCTTCTACATGCAGAGCCTTGGGCTCGACCTCGACGACCTGGTCGCCGACGCCCAGCCCTTCGTGGACTAGTCCTCCACGAAGTCGACGACCGGCGCCCGCTCCAGCAGGCCGGCCTCGTGGCCGCGGCGCAGCAGCTCCGCGACGGCGGCGCGGCCGTCATCGCCGTAGTCGAGGGTGCGCTCGTTCACGTACATGCCGACGAAGCGGTCGGCGAGCTCCTCGTCCAGGCCGCGCCCGAACCGCTCGGCGTGCGCCAGCGCGCCGCGGCGGTGCTCGAGGCCGTAGGCGATGCTCCGGCGCAGCAGGCGCGAGAGCCGGGGGAGGGTGTCGCCCTCGTCCAGGTCGCGCCGCACGGCGTTGGCGCCGAGGGGCAGCGGCAGCCCGCCGGTGAGGTCGTCCCACCACTCGCCCAGGTCGAGCACCGAGCGGAGGCCCTGGCGCGCGTAGGTGAGCTGGCCCTCGTGGATGACCAGGCCGGCGTCGGCCTCGCCGGCCTCCACGACGTCGAGGATGCGGTCGAAGGGCGTGATGAGCGGCTCGTCGATGCGGCCGACCGCGAGCTGGAGCTGCAGGAAGGCGCTGGTCAGGCGGCCCGGCACTGCGACGCGGAGCCGCGGCAGCTCGGCGAGGTCGAGGTCGCCGCGCGCCACCACGATCGGCCCGTAGCGCTCGCCCATCGAGGCGCCGTGGGGCAGCAGCCGGTAGCGGTCGGAGAGGTACGCGTAGGCGTGGACCGACACGGCCGTGACCTCCAGCCGCCCCTCGCGCGCCCAGTCGTTGAGCGTCTCGATGTCGCGGAGGATGTGCTCGAAGCGGAAGCCGTCGGTCGGGATCAGCTCCTCGGCGAGCGCGTAGAACATGAACGCGTCGTCGGGGTCGGGGCTGTGCCCCAGGCGGATGAGGCGGCCGCTCACTCGAAGAAGGTGTCCTCGGCGCGCCAGGGGGGCGCGCAGGCGCACAGCAGGCGCACCGGCCCCTCGCCGCCGGCCGCGATCCGGTGCCAGGCGCCGGGCGGGATCAGGACCGCGTCGCCGGTCGCCACCGCGCGGCGCTCGCCGTCCACCTCCATCTCGCCGGAGCCCTCCACGAGGTAGTAGATCTCCTCGCTGTCGCGGTGGTAGTGGCGCACCGTCGCCTCGCCCGCGCCGATCGTCGCCTCGGCGAGGCTCTGGTTGGCGACCGGGGCGTTCGAGCGGTCGAGCAGCGAGCGGATGGTGCTGCCGTCGACCGTCGTGAACGGCTCGGCCGTCTCGCGGGCGCGGATCTCCACCACCGGCAGGCTACCCGGCCGCGGGCGGTTCGGTCTGCAGGGCCGCCGTCTCGCGGATCACGCACATGCCCTCGCCCTCGGCGGCGAGCACGTCGCCGGGCAGGTGGATCGAGACCACCGCCCGGAAGCCGCGGTCGCTGCGCTGCACCAGCCGGCTGCGCAGCGTGAGCTCCTGGCCGAGCGGGATCGGCCGGCGCAGCCAGTAGCGCACCTTGGCGGTCATGCCCCAGACGCCGTGCGGCGCGCCGGCGTAGACCAGCATCTCGTCGACGAGCATCCCGATCAGGCCGCCGTGGACGCGGCCGGGGTAGCCGATCTGGGTGCCGCGCGGCGTGTAGCGCGCGACCGCGTCGGTGCCGTCGCGGCGGATCTCGAGGCGCAGACCCTCGGGGTTGGCGGGGCCGCAGACCAGGCAGTCCGGGAAGTCCGGAGGGTTGAGGAGCGGCAGATCGTCGGCCAACGCGGCCATGCTACCGTCCCGCCGGTGACCGCCGTCCTCGCCGTGATCCACTCGCTCGTCTCGGTGCTCCTGATCTTCCTCGTCCTCCTGCACAGCGGGAAGGACGCCGGGCTGTCGGGCGCGTTCGGCGTGGGGGGCTCGTCGAGCTCCTACGGCGGGTCGACCGCGATCGTCGAGAAGAACCTCGACCGCGTGACGGTGGTCTCGGCGATCCTGTTTTTCGTCACCACCTTCCTGCTCGCGAAGCAGCTCTGACGTCCGGCGGGCGTCCGCCCGCCATTGGCTTACGTTTCCATGGCCTGTAGCGTCCGCGCGGCGATGACGCGGGAACGGGGTGTCAGGCGGATCGCCGCACTCGCCGCGGCTGCGGCCGTCGCGCTGCTCGTCGTGCTGCTCGCGGCCGGGTGCGGCTCGGACGGCGGCGACGAGGCCGAGCGCGGCGGCACCCTCATCGACGCCGAGGACCAGGCCCCCGCGATCATCAACCCGCTCGTGGCCGACGGCGCCACCGTCGCCGCCCAGCGGGTGGTCTCGAACGTCCTCCAGAAC
>DATLLV010000168.1:0-4299 GCA_035537655.1 Miltoncostaeaceae bacterium | reverse complement strand
CGGGCACGGTGTGCCAGCAGGACCTGATCGTCGACCCGGAGCCCGAGGCCGAGACGGCCCCGGCGGCCGTGGCGTCGGCCCGGCGCCACGCGCGCACCGGCCTGTCGGCGCGCGAGCGGGAGCTGGTCGAGATGGCGGCGGCCGCCGGCTAGGGGCCCGGCCGTCAGGCGCGGGCCGCCGCCCTCCGGGCGAGCTTGGCCCGCGCCGACCCCGCCAGCTCCACCTTGCGCAGGCGCACCGCGGAGGGCGTGACCTCGACGCACTCGTCGTCGCGCACGAACTCGAGCGCCTGGTCGAGCGAGAGGCGGCGCGGCGGCACCAGCCGCACCAGCTCGTCGGCGGTCGACGAGCGCATGTTGGTGAGCTTCTTCTCCTTGGTGGGATTGACGTCCAGGTCGTCGCCGCGGCCGTTCTCTCCCACGATCGCGCCCTCGTAGACCTGCTCCCCCGGGGCGACGAAGAGCGTGCCGCGCTCCTGCAGCCCGAACAGGGCGAACGCCGTCGTCATGCCGGTGCGGTCGGCCACCAGGCTGCCGCGCGGCCGGTGGCGGATCTCGCCGAGCCAGGGCTCCCAGCGGTCGAAGACGTGGTGCAGCAGCCCCGTTCCGCGCGTCTCGGTGACGAACTCGGTGCGGAACCCGACCAGCCCCCGCGCCGGGACCAGGTACTCCATCCGCGCCCAGCCGGTGCCGTGGTTGACGATCTGCTCCAGGCGCCCCTTGCGCAGCGCGAGCAGCTGGGTGACGACGCCGAGGAACTCCTCGGGCACGTCGATCGAGGCCCGCTCCAGCGGCTCGCAGAGCACGCCGTCGATCTCGCGGCGGAGCACCTCGGGCTTGCCCACGGTCAGCTCGAAGCCCTCGCGGCGCATCGTCTCGACGAGCACCGCCAGCTGCAGCTCGCCGCGGCCCTGGACCTCCCAGGCGTCCGGGCGCCCGGTGGGCAGCACCCGCAGCGACACGTTGCCCACGAGCTCCTGCTCCAGGCGGTCGAGCACCTGGCGGGCGGTCAGGCGGCTGCCGTCACGGCCGGCGAGGGGCGAGGTGTTGATGCCGACGGTCAGCGCGAGGCTGGGCTCGTCGACCGCGATCGGCGGCAGCGGCCGCGGGTCGTCCGGGTCGGCGAGGGTCTCGCCGATGGTCACCTCGGCCAGGCCCGCCACGGCGACGATCTCGCCCGGGCCGGCCGACTCGGCGCTCACGCGCTCGAGCGCCTCGGTCACGTAGAGCTCGCTGACGCGCGCGGGCACCACCGAGCCGTCGGCGCGGCACCAGGCGACGGGCTGCCCCGCCGTGATCACCCCGTCGTGGATGCGGCAGATCGCGAGCCGGCCGACGTAGCTCGACGCCGCCAGGTTGGTCACCAGGGCGCGCAGCGGCGCGCCCTCGGTGTAGGCCGGGGGCGGGATGTGGGCGCGCAGCACGTCGAACAGCGGCTCGAGGTCGCGGCCGGGCGCGTCGGGCGTCAGCGAGGCGCGGCCGGCGCGGGCGTCGCAGTAGACGATCGGGAACTCGATCTGGTCCTCGTCGGCGTCCAGGTCGAGGAAGAGCTCGTAGACCTCGTCCACCACCTCGGCGATCCGTGCGTCGGGCCGGTCGACCTTGTTCACGACCAGCACGACGGGCAGACGCGCCGCCAGGGCCTTGCGCAGCACGAAGCGCGTCTGGGGCAGCGGCCCCTCAGAGGCGTCCACCAGCAATAGGACGCCGTCGACCATGTGGAGCCCGCGCTCGACCTCGCCGCCGAAGTCGGCGTGGCCGGGCGTGTCCACGATGTTGATCTTCAGCCCGCCGTGCCGGACCGCCGTGTTCTTGGCGAGGATGGTGATGCCCTTCTCGCGCTCCAGGTCGGTGGAGTCGAGCACCCGGTCGGCGACGGCCTGGTTCTCGCGGAAGGCGCCGGACTGCCACAGCATCGCGTCGACCAGGGTCGTCTTGCCGTGGTCGACGTGAG
This sequence comes from Miltoncostaeaceae bacterium, assembly GCA_035537655.1. Classification (GTDB taxonomy): domain Bacteria; phylum Actinomycetota; class Thermoleophilia; order Miltoncostaeales; family Miltoncostaeaceae; genus DATAGF01. The sequence goes on along the minus strand of DATLLV010000168.1, from coordinate 2,346 downwards.
CGACGATGGCGACGTTGCGGAGGTCGTCACGGGCGGGCACGACCGGGGATGGTACGCCCGCCATCCAGGGCGGCCCACTTCCCGGCGCCCAACACCACCACGGCGGCGAGGAGGACGATCAGCACGATGGCCGCCAGATGTCCTGGCCGCCGTCCACGCGCCCGCCGTGGCGACGGCGCCGATCATGTTCCCGATCAGCGCGGCGGCGACCAGCCTCGGGACCACCCCGAGCAGCAGCATGAGGCCGCCGGCGTCCCCGCCCTCGGCAACCAGCGCTCCCGGTGGGACGCCGGCTGCCGCTTCGACGTCGCCAACCCGCGCTACCGCTCGCCGTCGAGGTGCGCCTGCACCGCCCGCGCCATCGCCTGCTGGCCGGGCGGGCGCGGGTGGGCCTGCTGGGGGTTGATCGAGAAGGGGTTCAGGAGGACGGGGAACACCCAGCCGCTGGAGGTGCAGAGCTCGTGGCCCTTCAGGGCGTCGTCCGTCGCGACGTACTCGACGCCCGCCCGCCCGGCCGCCGCGGCGATCGTGCCGTCGAGGTCGCCGATGAAGCCGCGCGCCGCCGGCACCTCGGCGTCGCCCAGCCAGGGGCAGCGGAAGCCGGTCGGGGGCTTCGCCGGGACGATGTCCGGGTAGCCGACCACGATCACCCGGCCGCCGCGGGCGGCCGCCGCGATCTCGCGGTAGGCGGCTTCCAGCCGGGCGCCGAGGGCGGGGAGGCCGGCCCGGCGCGTCCGGATCAGCCCCACGCACGACGCCAGCACGCAGCGTCGCAGGACGTCGGCGAAGCCGGCGTCGTTGCCGCCCAGGGTGACGAAGACCGCGCTCGGCGGCGAGAGCCCGGCCAGCCGCTCGAGCTGGCCCCGGTCGTCCGGTGCCAGGGAGCTCTGCGCGCTCGTCAGGTTGGCGATCCTCGCCCCGGAGCACGCGAGGTGCCGCGCCGCCGGCACCCCGAGCAGGCGCGGCCACGCCAGCGCCGTGCGGTGGCAGCGGTTCCCGCCCACGTTGGTCCCGGGGTCGAACGACGGCCCGCTGCCCTCGCCCGAGGCGAACGAGTCGCCCATCGCCACGGCGCTTCCGGGCGCCGGCGCCTGGGCCGCCGCGAGGGCCGGCCCGAGGCAGGCCAGCGCCAGGACGAGCGCGAGGAGCCGGATGCGGCGCCGGACGGGCACGACGCGACCGTACGACGACCGCCGGGACGCGCGCCAGCCGGGCCGGGCGCTCAGGCGGGGGCCTCCCAGGGGGCGCCCCAGCGCTCCTCGTGGACCAGGGTCCGCCAGGGCCGCCGGGCCTTCGCCATGGCCGGGCGCAGGCCGACCGGGAACTCGGGCGGGTAGCCGAGCGGGGTGAGGTAGTGGACCTCGAGCTCCTCGGGGACGTCGAGCAGGGCGCGGTACTCGTCCTCGAGGAAGAACTGGAAGTTGGTGGGCGTGGTGCCGAGGCCGACAGCGCGGGCGGCGACGAAGAGGTTCTCGAGCGCGAAGGACAGGGACGAGACGTCGCTGAAGCGCTCGATCCGCTCCATGCCCGGGTCGTCGTAGCTGAAGCGCGGCACGGTCAGCGCGCAGATCCAGACCGGCACCTGGCGGTAGCTGCCGAGGACCTCCTCGGCGTAGCCGCGCGCCCACTCGGCGTGCCCCTCGGCGGTCGTGCCCTCGGCCGGCGGGCGGAAGAGGCGGAAGTACTCGGCCGCGCCGCGCAGCACGAGGTCGGCGAGGGCGGCCCGCCGCTCGGGCTCGCGGACGACCACGAACGACCACGACTGGGCCCCGTGGCCGGTGGGGGCGAGCAGGGCGAGGCGCAGCAGGCGCGCGACCTCCTCGTCGGGAACGGGCCGGTCGGTGTAGCGGCGGACCGCCCGGCGCTGGCGGATGGCGTCCAATGCGTCCACGTCGTGCTCCCTCGGCGGGTGGCGAGGTGGGCAGGCTCCCACATCGACTTTCATCATGCAAGTTACTCGCGTAGGATGGGCCCGTGCTGGGACGCGACTACGCCGGCCAGAACTGCTCGATCGCCCGCGCCCTCGAGGTGGTGGGGGAGCGCTGGACCTTGCTGATCCTCCGCGACGCCTTCTTCGGCGTGACGCGCTTCGAGCTGTGGCAGCGCCGCCTGCGGATCGCCCCGAACATCCTGTCCAAGCGCCTCGCCGCCCTGGTCGAGGCGGGGATCCTGGAGCGCGAGGCCTACCAGCGCCGCCCCGAGCGCTTCGACTACCGGCTCACGCCGCGCGGCAAGGAGCTGTTCCCGGTGATCCTGGGCCTGCAGCGCTGGGGCGACGAGAACCGCGCGCCGGACGGGCCGCCCGCGCTGCCGGTGCACGCCGCCTGCGGCGAGCCGGTCACGCGC
>DATLLV010000167.1:0-8585 GCA_035537655.1 Miltoncostaeaceae bacterium | reverse complement strand
GCGGTGCAGCGCGTCCACGCCCACCTGAACGGGGCGCCGGAGCTGTCGGAGCGCGAGCGCGAGGTGCTGGGCCTGCTGGAGCGCGGCCTGCCCGACCGCCGCATCGCCGACGCCCTCTCGATCTCGGTGAAGACGGTCGAGAAGCACGTCGGCGCCATCCTGCGCAAGACCGGCGCCCAGAACCGGACCGAGGCCGCCCTGCGGGGCCGGGAGCGCGCCCTCCGGTAGAGGGATCCCCCACCCGACGACGGGGGATCCCCCCGATGGCGGCGCCCGCCGGCCGTCATAGCCTCGCGGGCGTCCGGCCCGGCGGCACGGAGGGTCGATGTCGGTCGTCCCCCTGAAGGAGATCCTGGACCGCGCCTTCGCCGATCGCTACGGCGTCGCGGCGTTCAACGTCGTGAACGACCTGTCGCTGGAGGCGGTGGTCGCGGCGGCCGAGGAGCTCGAGTCGCCCCTGATCATCCAGACCTCGGTCAAGACCGTGAAGGCGATCGGGGCGCGGATGCTCTACGAGATGTTCCGGGCGGTGGCCGAGCCCGCGGCGGTTCCCGTCACGCTGCACCTCGACCACTGCCCGGACCGCGAGGTCATCACGACATGCCTCGAGACCGGCTGGAATTCCGTGCTGTTCGACGGCTCCGCGCTGCCGGTCGATGAGAACACCCGCCAGACCGTCGAGGTGGTCGCCGAGGCCCGCCGCCACGGGGCCCACGTCGAGGGCGAGATCGAGGGCGTGCGCGGGGTGGAGGACGACGTGGGCTCGGACGACGAGGGCGAGATCTACCCGATCGAACAGGCGGTGGCCTTCCTCGAGACGACCGGGGTCGACTGCTTCGCGCCCGCCATCGGCACCGCCCACGGCGTCTACGCCGCGGAGCCCGAGCTCAACCCCCAGCGCGTGACCGACCTGGTGGCGCGCGTGCCGATCCCGATGGTGCTGCACGGCGGCACCGGCCTGAGCGAGGACGCCTTCAAGGACCTCATCGCGCGCGGCTGCGCCAAGGTCAACATCTCCACCGCGCTGAAGGTCATCTACCTCGACTCGACCCGGGCCTTCCTCGACGAGAACCCGGGCAAGTACGACCCGCCGTCGCTCTTCCGCGACCAGCGCGCGGCCGTGAAGGCGATGGCCGAGCGCCACCTGACGCTGTTCGGCAGCGCGGGCAAGGCCTGGTGAGCGCCCTGATCTTCGACTGCGACGGCGTGCTCGCCGACACCGAGCGGTACGGGCACCTGCCCGCCTTCAACCAGACCTTCGAGGAGTTCGGCCTCCCGGTGCGGTGGTCGGAGGAGGAGTACGCCGAGAAGCTGCGCATCGGCGGTGGCAAGGAGCGCATGGCCAGCCTGCTGACGCCGGGGTTCGTGCGCGAGGCGGGCCTGCCCGAGGACCCCGAGGGCCAGCGCGAGGCGGTCGCCGCGTGGCACGCGCGCAAGACCGCGATCTACACGGGCATGGTGGCCGCCGGCGACCTGCCGGCGCGCCCGGGGGTGGCGCGCGTGATCGGCGAGGCGCTCGACGCCGGCTGGACGCTGGCGGTGGCGTCGACCTCCGCCGAGGCGTCGGTGCGGGCGGTGCTCGAGCACGTGGCCGGCAGCGAGCGGGCGGCGCGGTTCGACGCCGTGCTGGCCGGCGATGTCGTGCCGCGCAAGAAGCCGGCGCCCGACATCTACGAGCTCGCGCTCGAGCGGCTCGGGGTCCCGGCCGACGGGGCGCTCGTCATCGAGGACTCGCACAACGGCCTCGAGGCCGCCCGGGGGGCCGGCCTGCGCTGCGTGGTCACCGTCAACGGCTACACGGCCGACGAGGACTTCGGCGAGGCCGTGCTGGTGGTCACGTCGCTGGGCGACCCCGACGGCGAGCGCACGCGGGTGCTGGCGAACCGCGGCCGGGCGCGGCCGGGCGACTGGGTGAGCGTGGGCGACCTCGAGGCCTGCCTCGAGGGCTGAGGGGCACGGGGCACACAAAGGGGGGCGGATGGCGCAGGACGGGTTCGAGCAGGTCGAGCTGGTGGTGCGGACGATGGCGCAGACGGCCGTCGACAACGAGACCTACTTCTGCGACCTCGACGCGGTGGTCGGCGACGGGGACTTCGGCTACTCGATGGCGCGGGGCTTCGAGATCGTCATCGCGCAGTGGGACGACCTCGACCGGACGGACGTCGCGACCTTCCTGCGCAAGGTTGCCGTGATCCTCACCAGCCGGATCGGCGGCACGTCCGGGCCCATCTGGGGCACTGCGTTCCTGCGTGCCGGCGGCGCGGTCGCCGACGCCGACGGCATCGGCCCCGACCAGGCCGTGGCCATGCTGCGCGCCGCGATCGAGGGCGTGAAGCAGCGGGGCGGCTCCGACGTGGGCGACAAGACCCTGCTCGACTCGCTCGTGCCCGCGACGGACGCGCTGGAGCAGCGGATCCAGGCGGGCGACGGCGGCAAGGCCGCGCTCGCGGCCACCGCGGCGACAGCCGCGGAGGCGGCGGAGGCCACGCGGCCGATGCTCGCCAAGCGCGGCCGCGCCGCCTACACGGGCGAGCGGAGCATCGGGACTCTGGACGCCGGGGCGGTCGGCGTCGCGGTGATGTTCGAGCGCGTGGCCGAGGCCTGGCCCGAGGGCTAGGGCGGCGGCGCGGCAGTCAGGCATTTCGAGAAAGGGTGGCGCCGTGAAGAAGTTCGTCAACGACCCCCAGGACTTCGTGCCGGAGATGCTCAAGGGCATCGCCCTCGCGAACCCGGACACGGTCAAGTACGTGCCCGAGTACAACCTCATCATGCGCACCGACGCGCCCCGCGACGACAAGGTGTCGATCGTGCAGGGCTCGGGCTCGGGTCATGAGCCGGCGCACGTGATGGCGGTCGGCAGGGGGATGCTCGACGCCGCCTGTCCCGGCGACGTGTTCGCGGCGCCGCCGATGGACTACGTGCTCGAGACGACCAAGCTGCTGAACAGCCCCAAGGGCGTCCTGCACATCATCAACAACTACACCGGCGACCGCATGGCCTTCGACATGGGCCGGGAGATGGCCGAGGCCGAGGGCGTGAAGATCGGCACGGTGATCGTCGACGACGACGTGGCCGTGAAGGACTCGACCTACACCGTCGGCCGGCGCGGCGTGGCCGGCAACTTCTTCGTGATCAAGGCGCTCGGCGCGGCGTCCGAGCAGGGGGCGGACCTCGACGACCTGGTCGCCCTGGGCGAGCGCGTCAACTCCGTCGCGCGGACCATGGGGATGGCCCTCACGTCGTGCACGCCGCCCGCCAAGGGCTCGCCCCTGTTCGACCTCGGCGACGACGAGATGGAGATGGGGGTCGGCATCCACGGCGAGCCGGGCCGCCGCCGGGAGAAGCTCGCCTCGGCGAACGCGATCATGGACGAGATGCTCGAGGCCGTCGTCAGCGACCTGCCGTTCAAGCAGGGCGACGACGTCGCGCTGATGATCAACGGCCTGGGCGGCACGCCGATCAGCGAGCTGTACCTGATCTACGGGTACGCCCACGAGCAGCTCGCGAACCGCGGCATCAACGTGGTCCGCAACTACGTCGGCGAGTACTGCACCTCGCTCGACATGGCGGGCGCGTCGGTGACGCTCGTCAAGCTCGACGACGAGCTGAAGTCGCTGCTCGAGGCGCCTGCCGAGATCCCGATCCGGGTCTTCTAAGGCCCGTCGGGCGCGAGGAACCCGGCGAGCAGCTCGGCCAGCTCGCCGGGGGCCTCCTCGGGCGCGAAGTGGCCGCCCGGGACGCGCGCCGCGCGCAGGTCGCCGGCCCAGGCGCGCCAGACCTGGGGCGCGTCGGCCAGCTGGGCCTCCTCCTCGCCGGTGACCACCAGCAGGGGGCAGGCGATCCGCCGCCCGGCGGCACGGTCGTCGGCGTCGTGGCCGCGGTCGATGTGCAGGCTCGCGCGGTAGTCGGCGGACATGGCGGCCGTGTCCGGGGTCAGGGCGCGGACGTACGCGCCGCGCCGCTGGGCGTCGATCGCCGCCGGGTCGGCCGTCCAGGTGGCGGCGACGTGGTCGATCAGGGCGGCCGGCTCGGCGCCCAGCAGGCGCTCGGGGAATGGCGGCGGCTGAGCCAGCAGGAACAAGGGCCAGTACCCGAGCGACGGGCGGGTGGCCATGCGCTCGAACTGGTCGATGGTGGGCACGACGTTGACCACCGTCGCGCGCGTCACGCGATCCGGGTGGTCGAGGGCCATGCGGTAGGCGACGCGGGCGCCGCGGTCGTGGCCGGCCACCGCGAAGCGCTCGTGGCCGAGTCCGGCCATCAGGCCCACGAGCTCGGCGGCCATCTCGCGCTTCGAGTAGCCCTCGCCGCGCGGCCCGCCGGCGGGGGCGCGCGAGGCCCCGTAGCCGCGCAGGTCCGGCGCCACGACGTCGTGGGATGCCGCCAGGGCCGGCGCGACGCGGTGCCAGCAGGCGTGGGTCTCGGGGAAGCCGTGCAGCAGCAGCAGCGGCGGCCCGGCGCCCGCGCGGGCGACGAGGTAGTCGGCCTCGCCGACCCCGCGGCGCTCCTCGGCGAAGCCCGGCAGGCTCATGTCCGGGAGCCGCACGGCGGCGACGCTACCACCGGGCCCCCGCGTCTCGGATGGCGCGGCGGCCGTCTCGCCATGCGCGGGCCCGGGCGCAGGGGGTCGACGGGGCGGCCCGGGCCGTCGCACGATGGTCGCGACGCGACCAGGGGGAGCGGCCATGAGCGGTGACATCTTCGACGTGAGCGGGCGGACGGCCGTCGTGACGGGCGCCTCGTCCGGGATCGGCGTGACCTTCTGCGAGGCCCTCGCCGACGCGGGTGCGAACGTCGTGCTCGCCGCGCGCCGGGCGGACCGCCTCGAGGAGCTCGCCGGGCGGCTCGGCGAGCGGGGCGCCGCGGCGCTGGCGGTGGCCTGCGACGTGACCGACGCCGGCCAGGTCGCCGACCTGATGCGGGCGGCCGTCGATCGCTTCGGGCGCATCGACGTCCTCGTCTGCAACGCGGGCACCGCCGGCGACGCCGGCCCAATGGCCGAGAAGCTGCCCCACGAGCTCTTCGAGCACACCGTGCGCGTGAACCTGCTGGGCCTCTGGTACTGCTGCCGCGACGGCGGCGCGATCATGCTCGATCAGGGCGCCGGCAGCATCATCAACGTCTCCTCGACCGCGGGCCTGGCGGGCGTCCAGTACTTTCCGCCCGCCTACCAGGCCACGAAGGCGGCCGTCATCAACCTCACCCGCAACCTGGCGGTGTCCTGGGCGGAGCGGGGCGTGCGCGTCAACGCGCTCGCTCCGGGCTGGTTCCCCAGCGAGATGACGACGCCGTTCCTGGACGCGCCGGTCTACGGCGACCACATCGTGCGCCACGAGCCCACCGGCCGGGTCGGCGATCCCGACGAGCTGGTGGGGCCGCTGCTGTTCCTGGCCTCGGACGCCTCGAGCCGCATGACCGGCCAGACGCTGGTGATCGACGGCGGCCACTCCGCGGGCTTCATGGGCGCCCGCTACGAGCAGGAGCACTTCGACTTCCACGCGGCCGTGGTGCCGGACGGCCTGGGCGAGCGGATCATGCCCGCGGGCTAGCGCCCCACGGCGTCGGCCACCTGGTTCCGCCCGCGGTAGAGGCGGCTCATGATCGTGCCCTCCTTGGTCTTCAGCGCCGTCGCCGCCTCCTTGTAGGAGAGGCCCAGCACGTCGACGGCGACGATCACGTCGCGGAAGTCCTCCGGCAGGGCGGCGACGGCCTCGTAGACCTGGCGCGCGGCGAACGCGGCCACCGGGTCGGCGTGCGAGCGCTCGGCGACCGGCTCGCGGTCCTCTGGCAGCGGCGTCGTCCGGGGGCGGCGGGCCCGGGTGCGGCGGTCGCTGACGAAGGTGTTGCGCAGCGCCCGCAGCAGGTAGCCGAGATCGTCCTCGTTGCGCAGCAGACGCGGGCGCGCGAGCACGCGCGCGTAGGTGTCCTGGACCAGGTCCTCGGCGTCCTCGCGCGACCCGCAGAGCGCCCACGCCGCCCGGAACAGCCGGTCGAGGTGGTCCCCCAGCGCGCGGGGGTCGAGGTGGCGCTCCAACGGGGCCTCGCGGACGTCGGGACGGACGGCGGGAGGCGCCGGCCTCCCTCCGCAACACTACGTGGGAATATCTCGGCGCCGGCGGCGTCGACACGTTCAGGGAGACCTGCGCCCGCGGGGCGCGGAGGCGACGGAGGGAGGTGAGTCGGTGGCGGACGATCGGCACGACGGGCGCGATCCGGGGGTGAGCCCGGACGAGATCGCGGCGCTCGCCGACGGCGTCCTACCGGGGCCGCGGGCGGCCGAGATCGAGGCTCGCGCGGCCGAGTCGCCCGAGCTGGCCGCGGCCATCGCGGCCCAGCGGCGCGCCGTGAGCGCGCTGCAGGCCGCGGCCGCCGACGCCGAGGCGCTTGGCACGCCGCCGGCGCTGCGGGCGCGGGTCGAGGCGCTGCGGCGCCCGGCCGCCCGGCAGCGGCGCTGGTCGGTCGCCTGGGGCGGGATCGCGGTCGCCGTCGCGGCCGCCCTGCTGCTGGTGTTCCTGCTGCCCTCGGGCGGGGGCGGCCCGACCGTGGCGGCCGCGGCTGAGCTCGCCACCCGCCCGGCCGCCGCGCCCGCCCCGCCGGTGAACCCGTCCAGCCCGGCCCTGCTCCAGCAGGGCGTCGAGGGCGTCGACTTCCCCGCCTGGCAGGACGAGTTCGGGTGGACCGCCACCGGCCAGCGCCAGGACGACCTCGACGGCCGCGACGCCCGCACCGTCACCTACGAGAAGCAGGGGAAGACGATCGCCTACACGATCGTCTCCGGCGACGCGCTGCCCAACCCCGACGAGGCCACCGCGACCGAGCGCGGCGGCGTCGAGCTGCACGAGTTCACCAGCGACGGCCGCGCGGCCGTGACCTGGCTGCGCGACGGCCGCACCTGCGTGCTGTCGGGCCAGGATGTCGACCAGGACACGCTCAACAAGCTCGCGGTCTGGAAGGGGTCGGGCGCGGTCACCTTCTGACGACGCGGGGAATAGGGCGCCGCGACCCGGCGTCGATCCATGGCGAGAGCACGTCCACGATGAAGGAGCCAGCCGCCATGACCCGTCCCCGCATCCGCCGCCGCGCCCTCGTCCTCGCCGGAGCAGTTGCGCTCGCCGCCGGGGCCGCCGTGCCCGCGGGCGCGAGCCTCATCGACGTCCCCAACGCGGCGACGCCGCAGGTCCTGATCGGCGCGGACGACGACACCACCACCGACACGACGCTGCAGCCGCCGGGCGTGACCGCCGACCAGACCCTCCGCAAGGGCGATCAGCTCGTCGGCGGGACGAAGTCCGACGTCATGATCGGCCGCCTCGGCCCCGACACCCTGCTGGGCAACGGCGGCGACGACGTCATGGTCGGCGGTCTCGAGCGGGGCAGCGACGCGGTCGCCTTCCCGAACTTCGACATCGCCTCGGGCGGCGACGGCAACGACGTCTTCGTCTGGGCGCCGGGCGACGGCAGCGACGCCTTCGTCGGCGGCGAGCCGCCGAAGTACACGCAGGTCAAGGTGACGAGGATCGTGCGCCGCAACGGCGTCCGGGTCCGCGTCGTCTCGACCGTCAAGAAGCTCTCCAAGCCCGACGACGACGTCCTCGTCATCGGCACGCCATCCGTCCTGGCCGGCGACAACAGCCAGCCCGAGCTGTTCGCGACCCCGTTCGGGCGCCTGCCGAAGGTGAACGTCTCCGGCGTCAACGCGCCGGCGACGATCGGCACCGCGCCGCCCCAGGCCTTCATCAAGGGCTTCTGCCAGGTGCTGCCGGCGCCTCCGGGCCTCGGCTACCAGCAGCTCGTCCGCTTCTTCGGCCAGGCCAACCGGGCCCAGGCCGTGACCATCCGCGTCAAGGACGTCGAGCGCGTCCTCTGTCGCACCGACGGCGCCGACACGGTCACCGAGACGTACCTCGGCCCCAAGGGCGCCGGGCCGGCGGTGGTCCGCACCAGCAACTGGACCGCCCCGCCCAACACGAAGCTGGCCGCGCTGACCCAGTAGCGCGGGGTGAAGGGGGCGGTCGCGTCGCGGCCGCCCGGCCCGTAACGCAGCCGTAGCGCTGGTCGTGGACGGTCGGCTCGCCATCCGAGCCAGGAGACGCCATGACCGTGACCCGTGAGACACCCCGTGCCGTCGAGCGCGCGGCACTGCGCCTCGCGCGCGGCTATGAGCGCGGGACATCCGGATACGACGACCTCGCCGCGCCGGACTGGGAGGCGTTCCTGGTCAGCCGGCGCCGGTTCCTCGCCGGTGGCCGTCGGCCGCGCGGCGACCCGAGCGGGGGGCCTTTCCCGGCGCGGCCCCGGTGATGGATGCTCGTGGGGCGACCGGCCGAGGAGCGTCGCCGTGCACGGAGTCCTGCAAAGCCGCCTGCTGCCGCCCCGTCTGCCCGCCGCGCTGGTGCCGCGCACCGAGCTGGTGGGCGGCGTCGTCGAGCGCATGGACGACCGCCTGGTGACGGTGGTCGCCGGGGCCGGCTACGGCAAGACGACCCTGCTGCGCCTCACGCTCGACCGCCTGGACCGGCCGTGGGTCTGGTGCTCGTGCGACGAGCGCCTCGACGACGGGGCGCTGCTGCGGCACCTGGCCGCGG
>DATLLV010000166.1:0-3715 GCA_035537655.1 Miltoncostaeaceae bacterium | reverse complement strand
CGCGGCCGACCCGGCCGCCATGCGCTCGGCCTGGCGCTCCGGCGTGATGCGGACGACGCCCCAGGCGAGCTTGACCTTCTCCATGCCGCGGATCAGCAGCGCGGAGGGGTCGACCTCGTACCACTTCAGGCCGTGCGCGGCCGAGCGCGGGAAGGCGTGGTGGTTGTGGTGCCAGGCCTCGCCGAGCGAAGGCAGCGCGAGCCAGGCGACGTTCGTGGAGTGGTCCTCGACGTCGAAGCGGCGCGTGCCGAAGTAGTGGCAGATCGAGTTGATCGACCAGGTGACGTGGTGCAGCAGGAAGGCGCGCACGAGGCCGCCCCAGACGAGGCCGCGCAGAGCGCCCTCGAGGGTCCAGCCGTGCAGCGCGAAGCCGACGAAGGTCGGGATCGCGATGGAGCCCAGGGCCAGCAACGGGAATGCCTTGGAGATGCGGCGCATGCCCTTGTCCTCGTAGAGGTCGCGGGCGTACTTCTTCCAGTCCGCCTGGCCGTGGGTTTCGAACAGCCAGCCGGTGTGGGCGTGCCAGAGCCCCTTGAGGCCGTGGCCGTGGCCGACATGCGGGGAGTGCGGGTCGCCCTCCTGGTCGGTGTGGGCGTGGTGCTTGCGGTGGTCGGCCACCCAGTCCAGCGGGGAGCCCTGGAGGGCGTAGGAGCCGGCGACCGCCCAGGCGTAGCGCAGGGGCTTGTGGGTCTGGAAGGCGCGATGAGTCAGCAGCCGGTGGTAGCCCACCGTGACGCCGAAGCCGCAGATGGCGTAGCCGACGGCGAAGATCGCCAGGTCGGTCGCATCGACGGCGCGGTTCCACAGCAGGACGACGGCGGCGATCACCCCGAGGAAGGGCACGACGACGCCGATGAGGTTCGCGTAGCGCTCAGCTCGGGTCATACCTTCATGCTGCCCTCAAAACGCCCGGGCAACTTGTCGGATGGCCAGCCCACGGACCGCCGACTTTTGTAGGTTTCCTACAAGTGACCGGTTTGGCCGAAGCCCTCCGTCCTGAGCTGCCCGCCATCGCGGACGAGATCATCGGCGCCATCCGCGACGAGGTGGGCGACTACCGGCGGCCGCTCGACGGCGAGTTCGGACGCAACGTGCGCCGCGGCGTCGAGTTCGCCCTCGGCCGCTTCCTGGACGAGCAGGACGGCCGCGGGCAGCCGGGCGAGGCGGCCGACGCGCTGCGGGAGATCTACGTCGAGCTGGGGCGTGGCGAGTTCGAGCAGGGCCGCAGCCTCGACGCGCTGCTGAGCGCCTACCGGGTCGGCGCCCGCGTGGCCTGGCGGCGGTGCGTGGAGGCGGGCAAGGCGGCCGGGGTCGAGCCCGACGTCCTGTACGGCCTCGGGGAGGCGATGTTCGCCTACATCGACGGGCTGTCGGCGGAGTCCACCGAGGGCTACGCGGAGGCGCAGTCGGCGGCCGCCGGCGAGCTCGCGCGCGAACGGCGCCGCCTGATCGCCCTGCTTCTGCAGGTCCCGCCGCCCGACGAGCACGCCGTCGCCGCCGTGGCCGAGGGCGCGGCCTGGCCGCTGCCCGAGCGCGTCGCCGCGCTGGTGGCCGAGGGCGAGGACCCGGACGCGCTGGCCAGCCGGCTCGGTCACGGGGTGATCGCCACCGACGACCCCGCGATCGGCATGCTGGCGCTCGTCCCGGACGCCGCCGCGCCGCGCCGCCGCGCCGAGCTCGAGCGCGCCCTGGCCGGCATCCCCGCCGCCCTCGGGCCCGCCGTCGTCTGGGCCGACCTGCCGGCCTCGGCCGAACGCGCCCGCCTCGCCCACCGGCTCATGAGCGCCGGCACCCTGCCCGGCCCGTTCGCGGTCGCCGACGACCACCTGGCCGCGCTCGTCGTCCACGGCGATCCGCGCCTGTCGGCCGACCTGCGCACGGTCGCGCTCGGGCCGCTGGGCGACCTGGCGCCGCGGGCGCGCGGCAAGCTGGAGACGACGCTGCGCGCCTGGCTGGACCACCACGGCCGCGTCGAGGAGACCGCCCACGCGCTCGGCGTCCACCCCCAGACCGTGCGCTACCGCGTCAACCAGCTGCGCGAGCGCTTCGGCCCCGGCCTGGACGACCCCGAGACGCGCTTCGCGCTCGCGCTGGCCCTGCGGGCGGGCCCGGGGCAACCCTGACAAGCTGCCCGCTCGATGCGTGCCCTCCAGATCTCCGAGCTCGGCGGCCCGTCGAGCCTGCGCCCGGCCGATCTCCCCGAGCCCGGCGCGGACCACCCGATGACCCCGGGCGAGGGCGTGGTGATCGACGTGGCGGCCGCCGGCGTCGCCTTTCCCGACGCCCTGCAGTCGCGCGGCCTCTACCAGTTCAAGCCCGATCTCCCGTTCGTCCCCGGCGCCGAGGTGTCCGGCACGGTCCGCTCCGCGCCCAAGGGCTCGGGCCTGGCGCCCGGCGACCGGGTGGCCGCCTGCACCTATCTCGGCGGCTTCGCCGAGGTCGCGGTCGCTCCCGCCTTCATGACCTTCAAGGTCCCGGACGCCCTGGACGACGCCCAGGCCGCCGCGCTCGTCTTCAACTACCACACGGCGTACTTCTCGCTGAAGCTGCGCGGGCAGCTGCGCGCGGGGGAGCGCGTGCTGGTCCACGGGGCGGCCGGCGGCGTCGGCAGCGCCGCCATCCAGGTCGCCAAGGGTCTCGGCGCCACGGTCGTCGGGGTCGTGTCCACCGACGAGAAGGCCGAGGTCGCCCGCCGCGCGGGGGCCGATGAGGTCGTGCGCTCCGACGGCCCATGGAAGGACGAGGTCAAGGCGTCGGGCGGGGTGGACGTCGTGCTGGACCCGGTCGGCGGCGACCGCTTCACGGACTCGCTGCGCTCCCTGCGCGAGGACGGGCGGCTCGTCGTGGTCGGCTTCACCGGCGGCTCCATCCCCGAGGTCAAGGTCAACCGCCTGCTGCTGAACAACATCGCCGTGGTGGGCGCCGGCTGGGGCGCCTACGTCATGCCGAAGCCCGGGCTGAACCGCGAGATCGGCGCGGCGTTGGACGAGCTGATCGCCGCCGGCCACGTCCGGCCCGTGATCGGCGCCCGCTTCCCGCTCGAGCGCGGCGCCGAGGCGCTGGAGTTGATCGAGGGGCGCGGCGCGACGGGCAAGGTCGTGCTTGAGGTCTGACCCCGCGGCCGCGACGTCCGCCGGCTACGGCGCCATCCTGCGCCACCCGCCGGTGGCACAGGCCCTTACGGGCGCGCTGATCGGCCGCCTGCCGACCGGCATGGCGGCGCTCGCGCTCGCCCTGCTGCTGCGCGAGGGCGGCGCGTCGTTCGGCCTCGTCGGCGCGGCGACCGCGGTCAACGGCGGCGCCGCCGTGGTCGGCGGGCCGCTGCTGGCGCGCCTGGTCGACCGGCGCGGCCAGACGCTCGTGCTGGCGCTCAGCGCGGCCGCGGCGGGGACCGGCTTCCTGGCCCTCGCGCTGCTGGACCCGGCCGCGACCGGGCCCGTCCTGGCCGCCGCGGCGCTGGCCGGCTTCGCCACGCCGCCGCTCGAGCCGGCCCTGCGCGCGCTGTGGCCGGCGCTCGTCGGCGCGGGCAACCTCCAGCGCGCCTACGCGCTGGACGCCGCCAGCCAGGAGCTCGTCTTCGTCGCCGGCCCGCTCGTCGTGGCGGTCTGCGTCGCGGCCGGCGGTTCGTCGGCCGCGATGGTCGCCGCGGCGCTGCTCGGGCTGGGCGGCACGGCCTTGCTCGCGTCCACCGCCGAGTCGCGCCGCTGGCGCTCCG
>DATLLV010000165.1:0-12186 GCA_035537655.1 Miltoncostaeaceae bacterium | reverse complement strand
AGTATGGCGAGCCCGGCGTCCTGCGGCTCCAGGAGGTCGACGAGCCGGCGCCGGGGCCGGGCGAGGCGCGCGTCCGCGTCGCCGCGACGTCGTTCAACCCTGTGGACGCGGACATCCGCGGTGGCTTCCTGCAGGAGGTGTTCCCACTCGCGCTCCCGCACGTGCCGGGCATCGACGTCGCCGGCACGGTGGACGCGCTCGGCGCGGAGGTCACGGATCTCCGCGTCGGCGACGCCGTCGTCGGCTCGCTCCCGCTCGTCGCCGACGGCGCGTCCGCCGAGTACGTCCTCGCGCCGGCCGAGCTCCTCGCCGCGGCGCCCGCGACCATCCCGCTCGCGGACGCGGCCGCCGTGCCGACGGTGGGGCTGACCGCGTCGGCGAGCGGGATGGTCTCGGGCGCCGCGGCGAGGAGATCGGCCGGCGCGAGGACGTACTCGGCGGACGCGCCGTCGGCGACGAGCGGGATGGAGCCGACGACGGCGTCGCCGACCCGGAGATCCGTGACCTCCGCGCCGAGCGCGTCCACCGTGCCGGCGACGTCGATGCCCGGCCCGTGCGGGAGCGCGAGCGGGAAGACCTCCCGCAGGAAGCCACCGCGGATGCCCGCGTCCACCGGGTTGAACGACGTCGCGGCGACGCGGACGCGCGCCTCGCCCGGCCCCGGCGCCGGCTCGTCGACCTCCTGGAGCCGCAGGACGCCGGGCTCGCCATACTCGTGGAACCGCATCGCCTTCATCGGAGACCCCTCTCGTCACATTGCTTTGAAGTTGAAGCAACTGTCCGGCCCCAATGTAGCGTTGGTTCAAGTTCGAAGCAAGTAGACTCTCGCGCATGCCCGACGGCCCGCGCTCCCTCGACGCCCAGGAGCTCCAGGCGTACTTCGCGCTGATGGAGGTCAGCAGCCTTCTGCGGCACGCGGTCGAGCAGCACCTGCGCGCCGACGGCGACCTGAGCTACGTGCAGTTCCAGATCCTCGCCCGCCTCAGCGACTCACCGACGGGCAGCCACCGCATGACAGACCTCGCCGACGGCGTCGTCTACAGCCGCAGCGGCCTGACGTATCAGGCCCGCCTGCTGGAGAAGGCCGGCCTCATCACCCGCTCAGCGTCCCCCGACGACGAGCGCAGCGTCACGGTCACCATCACCGACGCCGGCCGTGCCCTCGTCGCCCGGCTCCTGCCCGGCCACGTCGAGGTCGTCAGCCGCCTGCTCTTCGAGCCCCTCTCGCGCGAGGACCTCACGGCGCTCACGAGCCTGCTGACCCCGGTGCGCGACCACATGCGCGCGACGCCGCCCCGGTCCGCGGCCCCGCGCCGCCGCGGCACGGCGCGACGGCCGACGGGTGGCGCGGCGCGTCGGCCGGCTCACTAGCGCGCACGCCGCCTCAGCCCGTGCGGACCCGGGCCACCTGCTCGCCGACGCGCTCCAGATGGGCGCGGAGGCCGGACTTGCGCGCCTCGAGCCAGGCCCAGCTGGGGCGCAGCTCGCCGCGGAGCGCCTCGCCGACGCTGCCCGGGTTGACCACCAGCACGCCGCCGGCCCGGCGCACCAGCGGCTCGTGGGTGTGCCCGGTCACGATGCAGTCGGCCTCCAGCTCATCGGCCAGCCTGGCCAGGCGGCGCTTGGGGGTGCCGGCGTCGATGGTGCCGTTGGGGTCGGTGGGGCTGCCGTGCATGACCGCGACGGTGGCCACCCCGATCGGTACGCGGGCGACCATGGGCAGCTCGCCGAGGAAGCGCAGGCTCGCGTCGGAGAGGCGGTTCACCGTCCAGGCGCGCGAGCCGAGGCGGTCGGCCTTGGGGTGGCGGGCGTCGGCGCCGGGGCCCTCGACGACCTTGCGGTCGGTGTTGCCCATCACGCAGGGCCAGCCGAGGCGCCGGACCTGGGCGACGCAGCCCTCGGGGTCGTCGCCGCGCATGACGAGGTCGCCCGTGAGCACGCCGCGGCCGATCCCGGAGTCCTCGACGTCGGCGAGGACGGCGCGGAAGGCGGCGAGGTTCGCGTGGATGTCGCCCAGCAGGGCGAGCCGCTCAGCCGGCATCGATCCCCAGGGCGGCCTCGAGGCGGGGGCGGAAGCGCTCGGCCTTCAGCCGGCGCCACTCATCGACGAATCGGGCATAGAGCTCCTCGCGCTCGCGGCGGCGGCGCCCGATGAGGGCGTGGACGCCGGCGCGCTCGGCGCCGCGACGGCCGACGTCGAGGTTGCGCCGGAAGGCGCGGAACGCGGCCTCGGAGGGCTCCCCCTCGTTCCGCCGGGCGGCGCGGCGCTCGACCAGCCGGCGGGCGGCCTCGCTCTCGCGGCCCGACAGCCAGGCGAGGTGCTCCTCGAGCATCGGGATCTGGACGTCGCAGTCGTGGATGTCGCCGAGCAGGTCCTGGAGCCCCTTGACCTCGTCGATGTAGGGCGTGAGGTCGTCGTCGAAGGAGATGGCGAAGATCTCCAGCAGGTAGCGCAGCCGCTTGCAGGCGATGCGCAGGTCGTGGAGCTCGCGGACGTTCCCGGGGTCGGCGATGACGCCGTCGTACGCGTAGACCTCCTCGATACGCACGGCCAGCACCTTGCGCGCGTTGGGGCGCATGCGGCGGTCGGGGTCGAGGCCCTTGACGGGGCGCGGCTTGGCCATCAGTCCTGGGGCGGCTTGGGCTTGAGGTCGGCGAGGCGGATGCCGGTGTGCTTGGCCATGTAGCGGTCGAGGTGCGCCTCGAAGGCGTCGTGCTCGAGGTCGGCGAAGAGGGCCTCGATCTGCGGCGTCTCGGCAGCCCGGTCGGCGCGGTAGCGGGCGACCAGGCCCTCGATGCCGGGCCGCTCGTCGGGCGGCGTGTCGGCCAGGGCGCCGCCGAGGCGCTCGATCGCCACATCGAGGTCGCGCGCGTCGCCGAGGACGTCGGTGATCTCCTTCACCTGGCGCAGCAGCGGCCGGAACGACTTGGCCGGGAAGGCGCCCTCGAAGGCGTCCATCGCCGCGCGCAGCCGCCGCGACGAGACGCGCATCGAGTGGAGCTCCTCGATGTCCTCGCCCAGCAGGGTGCCGTCGCGGTAGCTCATCATCTCGGCCCAGCGCGTCAGGATCACGCGCCCGGCCGCCTCGCGGAAGCGCGCATCGCCGGCGAGGCCGGGCACCTCCCAGGCCTTCGCCACGCGCTAGCCCGCGGCCCGGCGCCGCACCATGACGGACTCGCGCATCGCCTGGCGCAGGGACTTGCCGCTCGCGAGCACCGCCCAGTCGAGCTCGAGCTCCATGCCGAGGTCGACCAGCGCCCGCAGGATCTGCTCCTCGTCGATGCCGGAGCCCGACAGGGCGGTGGCCTCGCGCAGCCAGCGCACCTGGGGCTTGGAGAGGCCGACCGTGACCTCCTTGCGCGCGTCCTTGCGCTTGGTCGCGATCGCGCCGTCGCCCAGCCGCACGTAGACCGCGCCCTGGTCACCGCCGACCGGCCCGCCCAGCATCGACTGATAGCTGACGCGCCTCACGAGCCGTCGTACACGGGGTCGGAGACCTCGACGCTGAGGCGGCGGTCCTCGGCGAGGTCGCGGATCGTGTCCTCGCCGATCTGCTCCTCGCCGCGCTCGGCGGCCACGAAGAGCGCGTTGGCCACCAGCAGGTTCACCAGCCGGGGCACGCCGCCGGTCTCCTCGTGCACGGCGCTGGTCGCGCGCTTGGAGAGGATGCGCCGGTCGGCGCCGGCCACGCGGGCGCGGTGGGAGACGTAGAGGTCGACCTCCTCGACGGTCATCGCGCCGAGGTGGTACCGCACCACGACCCGCTGGGCAACCTGGGGGAGGCGCTCGACGTGGCGGGTCAGCTCGGGTTGGCCGAGCAGCACCACCGGGGCGCTCGGGCCCTCGCCGGGGTTGGTCAGCAGGCGCACCTCGTCGAGGGCGCGCGGGTCGAGCCGCTGGGCCTCGTCGATGGCGATCACCATGCGCCGGCCGGCGTTCGCCGACATGGCCAGGCGGGCGCGCACCCGCCCGGCGAGGCGGGCGGCGGAGCCGCCGGCGGGCTCGGCGCCCATCGCCGGCAGGATCGCCCCGAGCAGCGCCGCCGGGGTCCGGGGCGGGTTGGCGACCTCGGCCACCGCGAAGCCCTCGCCGTCGAGGGTGCGCCGCAGCGTCTGGGAGAGCAGCGTCTTGCCCGAGCCGATCTCGCCGGTGATCACCACGAGCCCGCCGAGCTGGGTGATGCCGAACAGGATCCGGGCGAGGCCCTCGCGGTGATCGGCGCGCTCGTAGGCGAAGCGGGGGTCCGGCTCCAGCCCGAAGGGGGGCTCGACCAGCCCCCAATGGCCCAGGTATCCACCCCCGTCCGCGGTCACCGAGCGAGTCTAGTGACGCCCATCCCCCGTTCACACGCCTGTTACGGACGTGTCGGGCGTGTTACAGGCGCGCGGGCCGCCGGCGGGCCACGGCACGGGCGCGCAGCGCCGCCAGACCCGTGACGACCGCTGCGGCGACCGCGAGCCCCAGCTGGCCGCTCACGACCTCGGCGCCGCCCGGCAGCGAGGCGAGGCCGGCCAGCAGGAAGCCGGCGACCAGGCCGAGGGCGTAGAGGGCGAGCGCGCGGGCGCTCGGGACGCGGCGCCCGCGCGCCGCCGGGACCGCGCGCAGGCGCGCCGGCGGGCGCCGCGGGGGCTCGGGCAGCGGGCTGTGGCGATGGGCAAGCGCGGGCATCGCGGCGAACTGTAGTTCGCCCCTCGGACGCGAACAAGTGTTCTTTTGGGCTGCACCTGGCGGAGTCGCGCAACACTCATTGCGGTGCCCGGTCCTGCGCGCCGGCGTTGCCGGTGGGGCGGCGTGGGCAGATCCCGGTCGTCATCGGGGGACTCCGGATTGTCATGTGGGGAAATGTGGGGTAGCGTGGGGGCCATGCAACGCCGGCTGCTCAGCGGGACGTACGAGTGCAGCCTCGACGATCGCTTCCGGCTCGCAATTCCCGCTCGCCTGCGGGAGCCCTTCTCGGAGGGCGCGACCATCGGCTGGTGGCTCGACGAGGGGCTCATCCTCGTCCCGACCGCCGAGTGGTCGGGGCTGATGGAGCGCACCTTCGGGGCGATGAGCGTCCTCGACGACGAGGCCCGCGAGCTGAGCCGCTTCCTCATCGCCGGCGCGTTCGACCACGAGCTCGACGCGCAGGGCCGCATCGCGATCGCGGCCGACCTGCGCGAGTACGCCGGCATCGACGCCCGCAAGGTGAAGGTCGTCGGGGTCGGGGAGTACCTCGAGGTGTGGGAGCCGTCGCGCCTCGCCGACCGCTTCTCCCAGATGCGCAGAGAGGGGGTGTCCGCTCGTGCCAAGCGCCTTGCCGGTCGAGTCCCGTAGGCCCGCGCGCGGCCACGACCCCGTCCTGGCGGACGAGGTGGTGCGCCTGCTGGCCCCGCGCCCCGGCGACACCGTCGTCGACGCCACCTTCGGCGCGGGCGGCCACGCGCGCCGGCTCGCGCCCGCGCTGGGGCAGGACGGCCGCTACATCGCCATCGACCAGGACCCCGAGGCGTCCGCCTGGTTCGCCGGCCTGGCCGAGGACGTCGTCTGTGAGACCCGCTTCATCCGGGCCAACTTCGCCGACGCCCTGCCGCGGCTCGCCGACCAGGGCGTGCGCGCCGACGCCGTCCTGATGGACCTGGGCCTCTCGTCGATGCAGGTGGACCAGCCCGAGCGCGGCTTCTCCTACTCGCGCCAGGCGCCGCTCGACATGCGCATGGACCCGGGCCGCGAGGGCTCGGCCGCCGACCTGGTGGCCACGGCCTCCGAGCGCGAGCTCGCGGAGATCATCCGCACCTTCGGGGAGGAGCGCTACGCGCGCCAGATCGCGCGTGCCATCGTGCGCCGC
The DNA here is from genome assembly GCA_035537655.1 of Miltoncostaeaceae bacterium. Taxonomy (GTDB): domain Bacteria; phylum Actinomycetota; class Thermoleophilia; order Miltoncostaeales; family Miltoncostaeaceae; genus DATAGF01. Next base: position 6,358 of record DATLLV010000165.1, on the reverse strand, counting down.
CGTCGCGAGGCGCCAATCGCCACCACCGGCGAGCTGGTCGAGGTGGTTCGCTCGGCGGTCCCGACGCCGGCCCTGTTCGCGGGCGGCCACCCGGCCAAGCGCGTCTTCCAGGCGCTGCGGATCGCGGTCAACGACGAGCTCGGCAACCTCGAGACCGGCCTCGAGGCGGCCTTCGACCTGCTGGCGCCGGGCGGGCGGATGGCGGTGATCGCGTTCCACTCGCTCGAGGACCGGCGGGTGAAGGCGTTCATGCGCGCCCGCAGCCAGGGCTGCATCTGCCCGCCCGACCTGCCGGTCTGCGGCTGCGGCCGGGTGGCCGAGGCGGCGCTGCTCGCGCCGAAGGCGCTGATGCCCAAGCAGGCTGAGCTGGACCGCAACCCGCGGGCGCGCTCGGCGCGCCTGCGCGCGCTGCAGCGCGCCGAGGGAGCCGCGTGAGCACCCGGGCCGCCCCGCGCCAGGCACCGGCCCCGGCGCGGACCCGTCCCCGCTCGCGCCCGTCGTCCCGGCCCGCCGCCGCGCGGGCGCCGCGCGCGCGCCGGCGGGCGCGGCTGCGGATGGGCAAGTGGGTGATCCCGCTGGTCGCCCTCGTCCTGGGCGGGATCGTCTGGGTCAACGTCGCCAAGCTCACGGTCACCCACCAGACCGGCGCGGTCATCGAGAAGGCCCGCGCCGTCGAGGCCGAGACCGCCCGTCTCAAGAGCCGGTTCGAGCAGCGCAACGCGACGGTGATCGCCCGGGCCGAGAAGCGCCTCGGGATGGTGTCGCCGCCGAGCTCCGAGGTGACCTACCTGGACGCCAGGACGCCCTAGGCGATGGCGGCCGGATCCTCGCGCCGGCCGCCCCGACGCCGCCGGCCCGCCGCCGGAGGCCGCTCCACGGGCCCCTCGCGCGCCCGGCCACGCCGCTTCCGCCTTCTCGCGGGCGCGGCCGTCGTGCTGCTGGCGCTGCTGGCGGTGCGGGCGATCTGGCTGGGGACCGTCCGCGCGGGCGACCTCTCCGCCAAGGGCGCTCAGCAGAACCGCTTCGAGGCCGACCTGCCCGCCCAGCGGGGCAGCATCCAGGCGACCGACGGCGCCGACCTCGCGATCGACCGCCTGGCGGTGAACGTCACCGCGACGCCCTACCTGGTCACCGACCCCAAGGCCACCGCCGCCGAGCTCGGGCCGGTCATCGAGCGCGACCCCAACGAGCTCGCCAACGCCCTCTCGGAGCCCGGCGGCTATGTCGTCCTGGCGCGCGACGTGCCTCCCGACGACGCCGACCGGGCCAAGAAGCTCGACCTGCCGGGGATCGACTTCTCCGACACCTGGCAGCGCTTCTACCCAGGCGGCTCGCAGGCGGCCCAGCTGCTGGGGCTGACCGGGGACACCCACGAGGGCATCTCGGGCATGGAGCGCCAGCTCGACAAGCCCCTGACCGGCACGCCCGGCCACCGCCTTGAGGTGCGCGACCTGCTGGGCAACTCGATCCAGGTGCTGCAGGACCGCGAGCCGGTGGCGGGCGAGAACGTCCAGCTGACGATCAACCCGACCATCCAGGACCGGGTGGAGCGCACCCTCGCGGCGACGCGCGACAAGTACCAGGCCAAGAGCGCCACCGGCATCGTCATGGACCCGCGCACCGGGGCGATCGTCGCCATGGCCACGGTGCCCCGCTACAACCCGAACCGCCGCGCGGCGATCAACCCCGAGCTCGAGCGCAACCGCCCCGTCACGGACACGTTCGAGCCCGGCTCCACCTTCAAGGTCGTGACGATGACCGCCGCGCTCGAGGACAGGAAGGTCCAGCCGAGCACGCGCTTCTACCTGCCCAGCCAGATCACCCGCTACGACCGCACGCTCCAGGACGCCCACGAGCGGCCGGCCGAGACGCTCACCGCCTCCCAGATCCTTGCTCAATCAAGCAACATCGGGACGGTGCTGATCGCCGAGCGCGTCGGGGCGCCGCGGCTGCAGGCCTGGATCGAGCGCTTCGGCTTCGGCAGCCCGACCGGCATCGACTACCCGGGCGAGGTGAACGGCCTCGTGCTGCCGCTCGACAAGTGGTCGGGCACGTCGATCATCAACATCCCGATCGGGCAGGGCGTCGGGGTGACGCTGACCCAGCTCACGCGCGCGTACGCCGCGGTGGCCAACGGGGGCCGGCTGGTGGACCCGTACCTGGTGGACAGGATCGACGGCACGCCGGTCGACCACCCGATGGGGCGCCAGATCATGACCCGCCGGACGGCGAAGCGGGTCAACACCATGCTGCGCGGCGTGGTGTCGCCGGACGGCACCGGCAGCCTGGCGCAGGTCCAGGGCTACCAGGTGGCGGGCAAGACCGGCACCGCCAACAAGTTCGACCCGGAGACGGGCGAGTACAGCAGCAGCCGCTACACGTCCTCGTTCGTGGGGTACGTGCCGGCGAACCACCCGCGGCTGGTGATCTCGGTGGTCCTCGACGAGCCCGGCGGGGCCTACTACGGCGGCGAGGTGGCGGCCCCCGCCTTCGAGGACATCGCGGCATTCTCCCTGCAAACGCTGAACATCGCCCCCTGATGGCCGTCCGGTGCCTCTGGTAGGCTCCGGGCCCGCATGACCCTCCAGGAGCTGATCCAGGGCGGTCCCGGAGGGCGGATCGTCAGCGCGCCGTCGCGGCCTCCGGAGGAGGCTCCGGGCACACCCATCACCTCGATCGTCCACCGCGCAGACGAGGCCGGCCCGGGCACCCTCTTCTGCGCCCTGCGCGGTGCGATGGCGGACGGGCACGATTTCGTCCCCGAGGCCGTCGCGCGCGGCGCCGCCGCGGTGATGGTCGAGCGGCGGCTGGACGTGGCCGTGCCCCAGGCGGTGGTGTCCGACACCCGGCTGGCGATGGCCCTGGCGGCCGCCGCGCTGGCCGGGCACCCGGCGCGCGACCTGATGGTGGTGGGGGTCACGGGCACGAACGGCAAGACCACCTCGACCTTCCTGGTGCGGTCGATGCTCGAGGCGGCCGGGCTGCCCTGCGGGCTGATCGGGACCATCGAGGCCCGGGTGGGCGGCGAGGCGGTCGCGCTGCGCCACACGACCCCGGACGCGCTCGACCTGCACCGGCTCTTCGCCGCCATGCGCGACGCGGGCGACGGGGCCTGCGCGATGGAGGTCTCGTCGCACGCGCTGGCACAGCGGCGCACGGCGGGGATCCCGTTCGCGGCGGCGCTGTTCACCAACCTGACCCGCGACCACCTCGACTACCACCCCACCGTCGAGGACTACTACCTGGCCAAGCGGGCGCTCTTCGTCCGGCCCGCGGGGGAGGGTGAGGACCCGCCGGGGGCCGCGAACGCGGACGACGAGTTCGGCCGTCGCCTCGCCGCCGAGCCGACCGTGCTGAGCTACGCGGTGGAGGCGCCCGCCGAGGTGCGGCCGGAGCGGGTGGCGGGTCTCGGCACCGGCATCAGCTCCCGCATCGCGACGCCGCGCGGGCCGGTGGAGATCGAGAGCCGCCTGCGCGGTGGCTTCAACCTGGCCAACCTGACCGGGGCCGTGGCGGTCGGCGAGCTGCTGGGCCTGTCCCACGGGGCCGTCGCCGCCGGCATCGCCGCGGTCGACGTGGTGCCGGGGCGGTTCGAGGCGGTCGACGCCGGACAGCCCTACCCGGTGATCGTCGATTACGCCCACACGCCGGACTCGGTCGAGAACGTGCTGCGCGCCGCCCGCGAGCTGGCGGGCGCGGGGCGGGTGATCTGCGTCTTCGGCTGCGGCGGGGACCGCGACCGCGGCAAGCGGCCCCAGATGGGCGCGGCGGCGGCGAGCCTCGCGGACGTCGCGGTGGTGACCTCGGACAACCCGCGCTCGGAGGAGCCCGAGGCGATCATCGCGGAGATCCTGCCGGGCATGGACGGCGGCGCGGCGCGGGTGGTGGTCGAGCCCGACCGGCGGGCGGCGATCGCGTGGGCGGTGGGGGAGGCCGCCCCCGGCGACGTGGTGGTGATCGCGGGCAAGGGTCACGAGCAGGGTCAGGAGCGCCACGGGGTGAAGACGCCGTTCGACGACCGCGTCGTCGCCCGCGAGGCGCTGGGGGGCGTCGCGACCGGGAGGGCGAGCGGGTGAGGCTGACCGTCAACGAGATCCTGAGGTCGGGCGTCGAGGCGCGCCTGCCCGTCGGGAGCCCGGACACCGAGGTCGAGGGCGCGAGCGTGGACTCGCGCGAGGTGGTGCCCGGCGGGCTCTTCGTGGGCGTGCGCGGCGAGCTCGCCGACGGCGGCCAGCACGCGCCCGACGCCCTGCGCGACGGTGCGGCCGCGGCGGTGGTGGGTGAGTCGGCCTGGCGCTGGATCGAGGGCGACTGCCTCGGGATGCGCCGGCCGGTGATCGTGGCGCCCGACCCGGTGGCGGTCCTGGCGGCGGCGGGGCGGCTGGCGCTCGAGCGCAGCGGCGCGAGGGTGGTCGGCATCACCGGGGCGACCGGCAAGACCACCACGAAGGACATCCTGGTGGCGATGCTGCGGGTGGCCGGCGTGGCCGCCGAGGGAACCCCCGGCAACCGCAACACCGAGATCGGCGTGCCGATGTCGCTGATGGGGCTGCCCGAGGGCACCGAGGTGGCCGTGGTCGAGATGGGCATGCGCGGCACCGGCCAGATCGCCGAGCTCGCCGCCCTGGCCCCGCCCGACGTGGCCTGCGTCACGGCGATCGGCCCGGTGCACCTGGAGCTGCTCGGCACCGTCGAGGCGGTGGCGGCGGCGAAGGCCGAGATCCTCCAGGCCCTGCGTCCCGGCGGCACCGCCGTCGTGCCGGACGACGAGCCGCTGCTGGAGCCGCACCTGGCGACCCTCGACCCCGGCGTGAGGGTCGTGCGCTTCGGCGATCGCCCTGAGGTGGACCTCGACCTTAGCTTGAGCAAGGCCTGGGAGCTGCGCGACGCGGCGGCCGCGTTCGCGTGCTGCCGGGCGCTCGGGGCCGAGCCGCCGGCGGGCGCGCGGATCGAGGTGCCGCTGTCGGCGATGCGGGGCCAGGAGCGCGAGCTGAGCGCCGGCGGGACCCTGATCGAGGACTGCTACAACGCCAACCCGCTCGCCATGCGCGCGGCGCTGGCCGACCTGGCCGGCCGCGACGGCCGCCGGGTGGCGGTGCTGGCGGACATGATGGAGCTCGGCCCCGAGGAGGAGCGCCACCACCGCGAGGTGGGAGCGGCGGCGAGCGCGGCGGGGATCGACCTGCTGGTGGCGGTGGGCGAGCGCGCGGCCGCCTACGTCGACGGCGCCGACGGCCTCGCCTCGGTGCACATCGCGACGGTCGAAGAGGCGGTCGAGACGGTGCCCGGGCTGATCGAGCCGGGCGACGTGGTGCTGCTGAAGGGGTCGCGCTCCATGGCGCTCGAGCGCATCGGCGCGGTCATCGCCCCGGCGGCGGAGGGCTGAGCCGGTGCCGAGGGTGCTCATCGCGTCGATCTCGGCCGCGACCCTGCTCATGTTCCTGGGGCCGAAGTTCATCGCCTGGCTCCGGGCCCACGAGGTCGGCCAGTTCGTGCGGCCGCCGGGCCTGATCCCGGAGGGGCACGCCGAGAAGCAGGGCACGCCCACCATGGGCGGCCTGCTGATCCTGGTGGCGACCACGCTCCCCTTCGTGATCCTGTCCAGCCGCAGCACCGAGGCCATGCTGGTGCTCTTCGCGACCCTGGCGTGCGGCGCGGTGGGCTTCCTGGACGACTGGATGAAGATCGTCAAGCGCCGCTCCCTGGGCCTGTCGGGGCGCTGGCGGATGGTGGCGCTGCTGGTGATCGCGGCCGTGCTGGTGACGGTGGCCATCGAGGTCGTGGGCCTGCCCACGACGCTGACCATCCCGGTGCTCGACCGCTCCTTCGAGATCGGCGCGGTGGCGTTCTTCGTGGTCGTCTTCCTGGTGGTCGCCGGGGCGGCCAACGCGGTCAACCTGACCGACGGCCTGGACGGCCTGGCGGCCGGGATCGCGGCGGCGGTGCTGCTCTCCTACACCGCCATCGCCTTCGTCTCGGGGCAGCGCGACCTGGCCATCTTCGGCGCCACCCTGGTGGGGGCGTGCGTCGGCTTCCTCTGGTTCAACTCGTTCCCGGCGGCGGTGTTCATGGGCGACACCGGCTCCTACGCGCTGGGGGGCGCCATCGCCGCCATGGCGGTCATGACGAAGACCGAGATCCTGCTGATCGTGATCGCCGCCGTGTTCGTCGCCGAGGCGCTGTCGGTGATCGTGCAGGTGGTGGTCTTCAAGCGCTTCCGCCGGCGGGTGTTCCTGATGACGCCGGTGCACCACCACTTCGAGATGGCGGCCTGGAGCGAGACCAAGATCATCGTGCGGTTCTGGCTGATCGCGGCGATCTTCGCGGCGGTCGGGTTCACGCTCTACTTCAACGACCT
>DATLLV010000164.1:0-11591 GCA_035537655.1 Miltoncostaeaceae bacterium | reverse complement strand
CCGAGGCTCGCGAGGCAGTCCCCCAGGTGGCCGAGGACGTCGAGGTGCTGCGCCTCGACCTCGCGGCGCGCGGTGACGATCCACTCCTCGTAGGGCTCGTCCTCGAAGAGCGGCCCGCCGTAGAGGGCGTCGGCGCGCCGGTAGGCGGCGACCGCCTCGCGCAGCTCGCCCGCGCGCCGCAGGGCGTCGCCCTCGCGCATGTGGTGGACGAAGGCCTCGTAGTCGACCCGCACCTCGAGGCCCGGGGCGAGCGAGTAGGCCTCGTCGCGGAACACCACGATCGGGCAGTCGCCGTAGGCCGGGCGGAAGGCGCGCCGCAGGAGCGTGATGGCCACGTTCAGGCTGTTGCGCGCGGCGCGCGGCGACGAGCCGGGCCAGAAGGCCTCGAGCAGGACGTCGCGCTGCACCGGCCGGCGCCGGTGGGCGATCAGGTACTGCAGGACGAGCCGCGAGCGGCGCGGAGGGGCGACGGGAGCGCCGCTCGCGGTCAGGCGCGTGGGGCCGAGGCACGTGACCTCGAGGGCCGGCCCCTCCGCGCAGGCGGTGGACGCGGACGCCGTCGCCGGGGAGCGGGCGAGCAGGCCCTCGACCCGGGCGCGCAGCCGCTCGAGGGCGCGGTCGGCCTCGCCGCCCGGCCACTCGCCCTCCACCCGCTCCAGCAGCTCCTCGCAGGTGCGGCAGACGGCGGCGGCGGTGGTGGTGACCGATCCGGTGGCGTCATCCATCGGCGCCACCCTCCCGGACCCCCCTCACGGTCCCCTCACGGGCGGCTCACGGCCCTTGATCACGCCGGTCCCGGGTGTGAGTCTCGCGGCGAACGGCCGGCGGAGGAAAGCCTCCGCCCGCATCGAAGAGGGACGGGCCATGAGAACCCTGATCGTCGTCATCGGAACGATCGTCGTCGTCGTCATCCTCGTGTCGAGCGGCGTGCTGGGCGGCGCGATCTGCGTGAACAACGTCGGCTGCCTGTCCTCCCAGGGCGACGGGATCACGGTGGACAGCCGGGAGTCGGTAACGGTCACCACCGGCAGTCCGTGAGCGAGGGCACCCTCCAGCCGGGCCCGTGGCTGAAGACCTCGGGCTGGCGGGGGGGGTCCTTCCTCATCGGGCTGACGCTGATGGTGCTGTTCGCCGACTGGCTGCTGGGCAGCCGCTTCGACGTCGGCTGGAGCCGCCCGGTGCTCGTGATGCTGCTGGGCTTCCTGTTCAGCATCCCCTACGGCCGGGCGTGGGCGAAGGGCAACGCCCCGCTGCCGCCCAAGCCGGCCGTGCTCGTGCCCCAGGCGGCGGTGCAGCAGGGCGAGGGCGGCAGCACCTACGTGGTGGTCGGCCCCACCGGGGGCCCCCGGGGGCCGTGGCTGCGGCGCCAGGTGCGCGACCTCGGGGCGCTGGGCTGGTTCTTCTACACCATCTTCTGGCGCTGGCCCGTCCTGATCGGCGATGCCGTGCTCACCCTGATCTGGCGCGGCATCACGCGGCTCCTCGGCTTCAACGGCGGCTCGCGGATCCAGAGATACGATCTGCGCACGCTCGACGACGTGGACCGCCCGCAGGACCTCCCCCCGCCGGATCAGGAGCGCTTCTAGGCACCGGCGCCGGAAAGGCGTCACACTTCAGGTGCCGTGTCACCGGAGGAGAGCAGCCCGGCTGCCCCGGACGAGCCGATCGTCATCGAGCTCGACGGGGAGCTGCGGCATGTGCGGCTGAGCGAGGCCGCCCTCGCCATGGTCGGCATGCCGTCGGAGGCCCTCGTCGGCAAGACGCCCGCCGAGAGCGGCCTGCCGGCCGAGGTCGTGGTGCCGCTCGAGCGCGAGCTACGCGTCGCCCTCGACACTGGCGCGGAGCGCCACCTCGAGCTCGAGATGCCGACGAACGACGGCCTGCGCTGGCTGTTCCTGCGCCTGGTGCCCGACGGCGAGGGCGCCGTCCGCCTGCAGGCGAGCGACATCACGGTGCGCAAGCACGCCGAGCTGCGCCTCACCGGGGGCCACGCCGCCTTCCGGGCGCTGGTCGAGGACTCGCCCGACCCCGTCGCGCGCGTCGACGCCGACGGCCGGATCGGCTTCGTCAACGCCGCCTTCGAGCAGGCGGTCGGGCAGCCGGCGGCCGCCTTCCTGGGGCGGCGGATCGTCAAGACCGACCTGCCCGGCGACGTGGGCCAGCGCTGGGCGGACGGCGTGCGGGCGGTCTTCGAGCGCGGCGAGCGGCTCGTGGGCGACTTCCGCTTCCCGGCCGCGGGCGGCGCGCGCTGGTACAGCGCCCGCCTGCTGCCGGAGCCCGGCCCCTCCGGCGCGGTCGAGCACGTGATCAGCGCCTTCACCGACATCACCGACCGCGTGAACCAGGAGGCCGAGCAGGCGGCCCTGCGACGGGTGGCCACGGTCGTCGCCCGCGAGGGCGACCTGGACGAGATCGGGCGCGTCGTCGCCGAGGAGGCCACCCTGCTGCTCGGCGCGACCGGCAGCGCCGTGTACCGCTTCGAGTCGCAGGACACGGCCACCTGCGTCGCCGCCCACCCGCCGGCCGCGGACGGCGCGGTCGTCTCCCCCACCATGTCAATCGGCGGCACCACCGCGACCGGCCGCACGGCGCAGACCGGCGAACCCGCCCGCGTCGACGACTACGCCGCGCTGCCGCCCGACCCATCGGTGCTCGAGGTGCTCGCGGCCGGCCTGCGCAGCGGCATCGCGGCGCCGCTGTCGGCGGGCGGCCGCGTCTGGGGCGCCCTCACGGCCGGCTCGTCCGAGCCGCGCGCGTTCGGGCCCGCCGAGGAGCGGCGGCTGGCGGCCTTCGCCGAGCTCGCGGCCATCGCCGTCGCCAACGCGGAGGCCCGCGCCGAGCTCGCGCGCCTGGCCGAGACCGACCCCCTCACCGGGCTCGCCAACCGGCGCGCCTTCACGAAGCGGCTCAACGGCGAGGTCGAGCGCGCCCGCCGCCACGGCCACCTGCTGACGCTGGTGATCCTCGACCTCGACGACTTCAAGGGCATCAACGACACCTACGGCCACCAGGTGGGCGACCGGGTGCTGGCCGAGGTGGGCCGCCACCTGGACACGACCTCGCGGGCCGGCGAGCTGGTCGCGCGGATCGGCGGCGAGGAGTTCGCCTGGATCCTTCCCCAGGTCGACGCATCGGGCGCGATGGCGCCGGTGGAGCGCGCGCGCGCCCGCATCGCGAGCATCCGCGTGGACGGCGTGCGGGACATCACCTGCTCGGCCGGCGTCTGTGACCTGAAGGTCGCGAGCGACGTCGACGAGCTCCAGCGGCGCGCCGACCGCGCCCTCTACCACGCCAAGGAGGCCGGCCGGGACCGGGTCGAGGCGGCCGCCCCCTGACGCCGTCGTCGGACCGGCGATTGTCGACCTCGGCGGCCCTCCGCTAGCCTCCCTGCGTGTCCACGACCCGGCAGCGAGAGCTGGGCGATCGCGGGCGGGACGACGGACGGCACGGCGAGCTCCCGCCCCTGAAGCGCGGCGGGCCGCCCGCCGAGCCGGCGCCCCGGCGGCGCTGGCCCTGGATGGTGGCCCTGGCCGTCGCCGCGCTCGGCTTCGGCGGCCTCGTCGGCTACGCCGTGCGCGACGCCGGCGTGCAGCTCAGCACCACCGGGCCGCCCCAGGACGCCTACCTCGGGCCGAAGGCCACGGACAGCCTGGTCTTCCGCATCCAGTCCGACCTGCCGTCGCTGATGGACACCGCGACGCTCGAGTACGACGGCTCGGACGTGATCAAGGACGCCTTCGTCGGCGACGGCAAGCTGACCTACCGGCCGGAGCACCTGGAGGAGGGCACCCACACCCTCAGGTTCGCGATCGACCAGCCGCTGGTGCCGTGGAAGGCCAAGCGCAGCTGGACCTTCACGGTCGACCACACCCGGCCGGACATCGAGATCACGGCGCCGACCCACCCGGCCGTGCGCGGCGCGCCGGTCACCCTGGCCGGGCGCGTGAACGAGCCCTCGACCGTCACGGTCGACGACGCGCCGGTGAACGTCGCCTCTGACGGCACCTTCTCGGTCACGTTCCCCGAGCCGCCATCGACAACGGTGGCCGTACGGGCCGTCGACCGGGCCGGCAACTCGCGCGGCATCCGCACCACGATCCCGGTGATCGCGCGCGAGCCGCTGGTGCCGATCCGCGCCGTCCACATGACGGCGATCTCGTGGGCGACCGACTACCTGCGCGAGCCGGTGCTGCAGCTGCTGCGCGACAAGAAGATCAACGCGATCGAGCTCGACCTGAAGGACGAGTCGGGCGTGGTCGGCTACGACTCGAAGCTGCCCTACGCCAACAAGATCGGTGCCGTCGAGGAGAGCTACCAGCTCGAGTCGGCGGTGAAGGAGATCCACGACCTCGGCGGCCGGGTGATCGGCCGCATCGTCGCCTTCCGCGACGCGAAGCAGGCGAAGTACGCCTGGGCCCACAACGAGCGCGACCAGGTCATCCAGACGCCGGACGGCCAGCCCTACTCGGGCTACGGCGGCTTCACGAACTTCGCCAACCCGGTGGTGCGCGACTACAACATCGACATCGCCGAGGAGGCCGCCAGGCGCGGCGTCGACGACATCCTCTACGACTACATCCGCCGCCCGGACGGTCCCCTCGACACCATGCGCTTCCCCGACCTGAAGGGCGGGGCGCAGGCGTCGATCGTGTCCTTCGTGGCCGACGCACGGCGCCGGCTCGAGCCCACGGGCGCCTTCCTCGGGGCCTCGCTGTTCGGCATCGCGGCGTTCCGGCCCGAGGAGGTCGCCCAGGACGTGCCGCGCATCGCCCGCAACGTCGACTACGTGGCGCCGCTGATCTACCCGTCCCACTGGGGCCCGGGCGTCTACGGGGTCGCCGAGCCCGAGTCGGAGCCGAAGAAGATCATCGAGCAGTCCCTGATCCACTTCAACGAGTTGGTGGAGAACACCGGCGCGCGGGTGGTCCCGTGGCTGCAGGACTTCTCGCTGCGCGTGACCTACGGGCCCAAGCAGGTGTGCGACCAGATCAACGGCGCCAAGGCCGAGGGCGTGGGCGAGTGGATCCTCTGGGACGCGAACGTCACCTACACCGCGAAGGCGCGCTGCCTGAAGGCGTAAGCGCGGCGTAAGCGGGCGGTCGTAGCGTGCTGCGCGACGGAGGGGCGTGCAGCGTTGGGGGACGCTCACGCTCCTCCCTCGGCAGCCGCGGCCCCTGGCCCCGGGCACCGCCCGTCGAGGCCGGGGCCGCGGCGCAGGCCCCCCTCAGGTGGCGCGTCCCGCCACCTAGGGTGGCTTGGCCCGGCGAGCGCAGGAGCGAGAGGCTCGCGGCATGACCACGCAGGCCCTCAGTCCACGATTCGCCGCGCCGAGCTGGGCATGGCTCCGCCGGCTCGCCCTGATCGATCGCGCCCGGCGCCCGAGCCCAGAGATGCTCGACCGGCTGGCGGCCGCCATCGCCGAGCAGGAGCACCTGCTGGCGTCCGTGATGTGCCTGCGCGACAGCTACACACCCGGCGACGCCGCTCTCTCGGCCCAGATCAACTCCTGGCTCGCCGAGGCGGAGGGGCACCTTGGCCGCGGGGAGCTCCCGCAGGCGTGGCAGCGCGTCTACGACGCCCGGGCGGCGACCGTCCGCCTCTTCCCCGATGACATGGTTGAGGCCCACCGTGCCAACCTGCGCGAGCAGGCCGCCGACACGCTCAGGGACGGGAAGCGCCGCGCGGCAGAGAACCTCCTGACGCGCGCGGGGAGCAGCGCCGCGGACGTGGCCCAAGCCCAGCGGATCGTGGACGACCACTTCAAGGGCGTCTACGTGCGCGCGGCCCACACGCGCGCCCAGCTCTTCTACCTCCCCGCGGTGCTCGGTGTGATGCTGCTGACCCTCCTGGGGGTGTCGGCATCGGTGGACGCCCCCAACCTCGTCGCCGGCAGCACCATCGGCAACACGACGCTGCTGATCTGGGTCTACGCGTTCGGCGCCCTCGGCGCCCTGCTGAGCCTGACGCTGGGGGCCATCCACGGCGTCACCCGCGAAAACCACCTCGTCGTCGTCGGGCCGCGCCTGAACCTCACCCGGCCCCTGCTCGGCGCCGCCAGCGCCGCCGCGGTCGTCGTCATTCTCGAGACCAACCTCTTCAACCTCGACAGCCCGCCCAGCGATCGCCCGGTCCTGCTCGCCGCGGCCCTCGCGGCCGGCTTCTCGGAGCGGCTGCTGACCAGCGCCATCAACGCGGTCGTCCGCGCGGAGCCCAAGAAGTAGCCATCGCACGGGGACCTCCCCCGCCCCGTCGACCCGACGGCCGAAGGAGGCCCCACATGACCACGTCGCACGACACCACCCACGACGACGACTGCACCGGCTGCGGCGGCAGGTGTGCCGGCCGGACGCCGGCCGAGTGCCGCGGCCCGAGCCCGGTCCCGTGGCTCGAGAAGGACCGCTGCATGTACTTCTACGAGGCCCGCGTCTTCCCGGGCCGGGGCGACCGGCGCGAGCGCCTCTTCCTGCGCGTGCTCTACGAGCACCGCATGTGCCTGATCGGGCGCCAGCAGGGCCCGCTGCTCTACACGACCACCCTGCTGCCCGGCGAGACCGTGGACCTCTACCAGGAGGACCGCTACCGGCGCGTCCGCTCGCAGGAGGAGCGGGTGTCCGTGCACACGTCCTTCCGCCAGACGATGGCCGCGCTCTCGGAGTCGCGCCGCACCGGCTCGAGCTCGACCTACGCCCGGTCGCTGACCTCCGTCCGCACCCAGGCCGACACATCCGTCTCGGCCGGCGGCGGGCTGGCCGGCTTCTTCGGCGCGCCGTCGGTCTCGACCGACGTGACGGTCGCCGGAGAGACGACCGTCGCCACGGGCGCCTCGGTGACGGCCGCGAGCGACGACTTCGTCTCGTTCGGGCGCACCTCCTCCCAGTCCCTGGAGGCCGAGCGCGCCGTGGTCGTGAGCACCTACGAGGACGCCGAGACCCGCGACGTCACGGTGCGCCACCTGCGCAACGACAACCACTGCTACGCCGTGACCTACTACGTCCGGCGCGTCAACGAGGTCTACGAGACGGCCACGCGGGTGGCGGCCGTCGAGTGGACCACCGGCCAGGAGCCCTGGCGGGCGATCGGCGACCTGGCCGGCGTCCCGGCCGCCCTCCGGCGGCTGATCGCCGACCTGGCGAAGGGCGCCCCGAAGCCGGGCGACGAGCGGCGCGACGAGCGGCGCGTCACGCTCCCGACCGACGGCGTCGTCTACGAGGGGGAGCTCGCGCACTGCTCGTCGTGCGAGCCGGTCCGCGAGGCCCAGGAGCTCGCCGGCCTCGAGCTGCTGCGGCTGCGGGCGCGGCGCGAGTGCCTCGAGACCGAGGTGCTGGCCCTGGAGCTCGAGCGGCGGCGCGCCCTCGGCGCGGGCGAGGGGGCCGCGGAGCTCGGCCTGGACGACTGGGAGTGGAGCTTCGGCGAGCCGCCGGCCCGGATCGCCGCGCACTCCGAGGCGGACGAGGGCGACTCCCGCTGAGGCGATGACGAAGGGGGCGGCCTCGGGCCGCCCCCTTCACCACCTCACCCGAGCTCGTCCCGCCGCTCGCGGTACTCCTCGAGCGAGATCTCACCGCGCGCGTAGCGCTCGGCGAGGATGTCCCGGGCCCGCTCGGTGCCGGACGGCTCGCGCCGCCGGGTCGTGCGGATCACGAGCCAGATCACCGTCCCGAGGACGGCGGCCCAGAGCAGGGCGAACGGGATCCACCAGCCGCCGCCGTGGTGATGCCACCCGGCGTCGGCGGCCAGCGCTGTGATGTCGTTGAGCGTGTTCATGGGACCAGGATGCGTCGGCCCGCGTCCCCCCACAACGCCCCGCGGGAGGACCTTCGCCCTCCTCCCGGCGGGGGACGCGAGATCCCGCCGCGGCGCGACGACGCCGCAGGCCGGGCGCGCAAGCGTGACCCTCATCAGCGATCGACGAGGGGAGGAACCATGATCCAGCCCGGAGACAGGCTCGAGAACCCGGTGACCGGCGAGGTGCTGGTCTTCCACCGCACCGCCGCGCGGACCGGCGGCGCGTCGGTGCTGGTCGAGACGATCGTCCGCCCTGACGGGTTCGTCGCGGCGGCGCACGTGCACCCCCACCAGACCGAGCGCTTCGAGGTGCTCGCGGGTCGGCTCGGCCTGCGGGTGGGCGGCGACGACCTGGTCGCCGAGCCCGGCGACGTCGTGACGGTGGAGCCCGGCACGCCGCACCGCTTCTGGAACGCCGGCGACGAGGAGGCGCGCTTCCTCTGCGAGATCCGCCCGGCGCTCGCCTTCGAGTCGCTCATCGAGACGATGTTCACGCTGGCGGCCGAGGGCCGCACCAACGGGAAGGGGCTGCCCAGCCCGCTGCGCCTCGCGGTGATCGCCCGGCGCCACTTCGACACCGTGCGCCTGCCGTTCCCACCGGCGGCGCTGCAGCGGGCGGCGCTTGCCGTCGGCGCGCCGCTGGGCCGGGCGTTGCGCTACCCGGACACAATGGCGGCGGCCTGACCGCTACGGTTCGCGGCGCGGGCCGGACCATCGCCGATTGGAGCACCGATGGGCTTCGTGTCGCGAGGATTCCGCGGACGCCGCCGGGCGGACGGGCCGCCCGGCCGCGTCCCGCCGGGGCAGTACGTGGTGACCGACTTCCCGGTGCTCTCGGCCGGGCCGACCCCCGACGTGCCGCTCGACGAGTGGCGCTTCACGATCGCCGGCGAGGTCGACGACCCGGTCTCGTGGAGCTGGGACGAGTTCCGGGCCCTGCCCAGCGAGCGCGTCACGAAGGACATCCACTGCGTCACGAAGTGGTCCAAGCTCGACACCGACTGGGAGGGCGTCTCGCTCGACGTCCTCCTGGACGGGGTGGACACGGCGGCCGAGTACGCCCTGGCGCGGTCGTACGGCGGCTACACCACCAACCTGCCGCTCGAGGACCTGCTCGACGGCAAGGCGTGGGTCGCCTACGCCTTCGGCGGCGCGCCGCTCGAGCCCGAGCACGGCGGGCCGGCGCGGCTGCTGGTGCCCCACCTCTACTTCTGGAAGAGCGCCAAGTGGGTCACGGGGATCGACCTCCTCGCGGCCGACCGGCCGGGCTTCTGGGAGAACTACGGCTACCACAACTACGGGGACCCGTGGCTGGAACAACGGTACGCGGGCGACTGAGCTGGCGGGTCGCCAAGGTCGCGGCCGCGGTCGACGAGACGCCCGGGGTGCGCAGCCTGGTGCTGGACTGCCCCGGCTGGCCCGGCCACCTGCCCGGCCAGCATGTCGACGTCCGCCTGACGGCGGAGGACGGCTACCAGGCCCAGCGCAGCTACTCGATCGCCACGCCGGCCGACGGCACCCGCCTGACGCTGACGATCGAGCGGATCGCCGACGGCGAGGTCTCGCCCTACCTCGCCGACGAGCTGCGGCCGGGCGACGGGCTGGAGCTGCGCGGGCCGATCGGCGGCTGGTTCGTCTGGGAGCCCGCCCTCGGCGGGCCGCTGCAGCTGGTGGGCGGCGGCAGCGGCGTGGTGCCGCTGATGGCGATGCTGCGGGCCCGCGCCGCCGCGGGCGCCGACATTCCGGCCCGCCTGCTGCTGTCGGCGCGATCGTGGGACGAGGTGATCTACCGCGACGAGCTCGAGCGCCTCGGCGCGGGCGGGGGCCTGGAGGTGCGCTTCGCGCTCACGCGCGCCCAGCCGCCGGGCTGGACCGGCTACGCCCGGCGCATCGACCACGACATGCTGGGCGAGGTCGCGTGGTCGCCGGAGGAGATGCCGCGGTCGTTCGTCTGCGGGCCCACCGGCCTGGTCGAGGCGGCGACGCGCGCCCTGGTGGAGCTCGGCCACGACCCGGCGACGGTGAAGGCCGAGCGCTTCGGACCGACGGGAGGACCGGGATGAGCGACGACGCCCACGTCGACGGCAACGCCGTCGGCGGCATGATGATCGAGGCCTTCGGCGCCGAGATGACCGCCGCCCGCAGCTGCTGCGCCGAGTGCGGCACGGTCGCGGCGCTCGGCGCCCTGCTCGCCTACACGCGCGCCCCCGGCGACGTGCTGCGCTGCACCGGGTGCGGCGTGGTCATGCTGGTGGCTGTGGCTCGGCCGGAGGGGGTGCGGCTGAGCCTCGGCGCCGTGCGCTGGATCGAGCCGCCGGCCGGCCCGCCGGTGAGCGCCGCTCCGTGAGCACCCAGAGCGCCAGCCCGGCTGCCGCGACGGCGGCGCCGAGGACGCAGATCCCGTCCCAGCCCGCGGCGCCGTAGACGCCTGACGCCAGCAGCGACCCGAGCACGCCGCCGACGAAGAGCGAGACCATGTAGGCCGTGTTGACACGGCTGCGCGCCTCGGGACGCAGCGCGTAGATGGCGCTCTGGTTGGCGATCTGCTGGCCCTGGATGCCGAGGTCGAGCAGCACGATGCCGGCGATCAGCGCGATCACCGACGTGCCCCCGGCCGCCAGCGGCGCCCAGCTCACCAGCACCGCGACCAGCGAGAGGGTCATGGCCAGGCGGCCGGAGCCCCGGTCCGAGAGGCGCCCGACCACGGGCGCGATCAGTGCGCCCGCGATGCCGGCCAGGCCGAAGAGCCCGATGATGGCCTCGCTGTAGTCGTAGGGCTCGCCCGACAGCAGGAAGGCGATCGAGGTCCAGAGGATCAGGAAGGCCACCATCTGGAGCACGGCGAGGCCCATGCGCTGGCGCAGCACCGGCTCCTCGCCGATCAGGTCGAAGATGCTGCGCAGGGCGCGGGCGTAGGGCATCGGCTCGGAGGGCTCCACGCGCGGCAGGGCGCGCCACAGCAGCAGCGTCAGCACCAGCATGATCCCCGCCGCCAGGCCGAACACCAGCCGGAAGCCGCCGAGCTCGGCGATCAGCCCGCTGAAGATGCGCGCGCTGAGGATGCCGATCAGCAGGCCGCTCATGACGGTGCCGACCACCTGCCCGCGCTCCTCGGGGCGCGCCAGCGTCGCCGCGAGCGGCACCAGGATCTGGGCGACCACCGACAGCGCGCCCACCGCGATCAGCGCCACCGCGAGCACGCTGAAGCCCGGCGCCGCCGCGCACAGCGCCAGCGCCAGCACCACGCCGACCATCACGACGGTGATCAGCCGGCGCCGCTCGCGCAGGTCGCCCAGCGGCACCAGGAAGGCCAGCCCCAGCAGGTAGCCGAGCTGGGCACAGGTCACCAGGATCCCCGCCACCGTGTCGGAGACGCCGAAGCCGTCGCCGACCAGGTGCAGCAGCGGCTGGATGTAGTAGATGTTCGCCACCGCCGCCCCGGTGGTGACGGCCATCAGCAGGATCAGCCCGCGATCCAGCCCCCGTCCCTCGGGACCGGGCGCGGCCGGGACGTGATCAGCGGGGGCTTGCGGCATGCGGGGTCGCGGGCGGCCCGCAGGGGCCGTGCACCGCCTTCGGTACCCAAGCACGCGAGTGGGTCCACCGCCCACCCGGCGGCAGGTGATGCCGGGCCCGCGCCGAAGAGCCCGGCGGGGAGATGAGCGTGCACGCACGACGGCGCGTCGCCCTGGCCGGCGCCGCGCTCGCGGTCGGGGCTGCGGCCTGGATCGCCGGATGCGGCGACGGGGATGCGCCGCCGCGGACCGGCGCGGCCGCGGGCCGGACGACCGTGTGGATCGCGCCCG
>DATLLV010000163.1:0-6932 GCA_035537655.1 Miltoncostaeaceae bacterium | reverse complement strand
TCCGCTCGCTCGCGCGCTGGCTGCCCGGCGAGCACGGCCCCGCCGTGACCGACCTCGCCTGGGCGGCGATCACGCCGTGGCGCCAGCTGATCGTCCAGATGCTCGACGCCGAGAAACTCGCGGCGCTGGAGCCGGGCGGGCTCGCGACCATCGTGCACTCGGCGCCACACCCCGGCACGGGCGCCCTGCTGATGGGCGGCTGGCTGCGCGACCTGCTCGGCCCCGCCATCGAGATCGAGATGCAGCCGCGCGAGGACTCCGCGCTCGGCCTGCTGGTCCTCGAGCTGCGCGGCCCCACCGGCCGCCACCTGCAGGTCGAGCGCCTGCACGGCCGCGATGCCGCGACCGTCACGGTCACCGAGCCGGACGGCACGCTGCGCGTCCGCACCCTGCCCCTGCCCGAGGCGGGCCGGGCGCGGCTGCTGGCCGGCGAGCTCGAGATCCAGCGCCGCGACCGCGCCTTCGAGCGGGCGCTCGCGAAGGCCCTGCCATGAGGCCGCCGGCCGTCGTCGTGGTGCCGGACATGGCGGCGCTGGCCGACGAGACGGCCGCGCGCGTCGAGCGGGTGCTGCTCGAGACGCCCATCGGCGAGCGCGCCTCGATCGCGCTCTCCGGCGGCTCCACGCCCCGCGCCGCCTACCAGCACCTCGCCGCCCGCTGCCCCCCGTGGGCCCGGGTCGACTTCTTCTTCGGCGACGAGCGGATCGTGCCGCCGGACGCCGACGGCTCGAACTACAGGATGGCCCGCGAGGCGCTGCTGGACCGCATCCCGCTCGACGAGGACCAGGTGCACCGCATCGAGGGCGAGCTGAGCCCCGAGGAGGCGGCGGCGCGCGCCGAGGCCGACCTGCGGGCGTCAGTCGCCGGCGAACCGGTGCCGCAGCTCGACCTGATCCTGCTCGGCATGGGCCCCGACGGCCACACCGCCTCGCTCTTCCCCGGCGCGCCGGAGCTCGAGGAGACGGAGCGGCTGATGGTGCCGGTCCACCGCCCGGAGATGCCGCAGCCCTGGCGGGTCTCGCTGACCGTGCCGGTGCTGAACGCCGGCAGGCGGGTGCTGGTAATCGTGGGCGGCGCCGAGAAGGCGCCGATGGTGCCGCGGGCGATCGAGGGCGACGCGTCCATCCCGGCCGGCCGGCTCGACCCCGCCGGCGAGTTCACCTGGATCCTCACGCAGGACGCGGCGGCGCAGCTGCCGCCGTCCGCCGGGCGCTAGACGGCCACCACCCGGTCGCGCCCGCGCTCCTTGGCGCGGTAGAGGGCCGCGTCGGCGCGCCGGAAGAGCGCGTCGCCGTCCCGGTCGGACGGCAGCAGCTCGGTGACGCCGATCGAGGCGGTGACGCCCTCCGGGCCCCCGACCGGCGCCTCGGCGATCGCCTCGCGCAGACGCTCGGCGGCGGCGCGCGCACCCTGGGTGCCGGTCTCGGGCATGAGCCAGGCGAGCTCCTCGCCGCCGGTGCGGCCCACGACGTCGGCCCGGCGGGCGTGGCGCCGCATCAGGTCGCCGATGGCGGCGAGCGCGACGTCGCCGGCGCGGTGGCCGAGCGTATCGTTGAGGGCCTTGAAGCGGTCGAGGTCGATCACCGCGAGGGCCAGGCGGCGGTGGTCGCTGAGCGCGGCCGCCACGGCGTCGGCCAGGGCGACGTGGAACGTGGCGTGGTTCACCAGGCCGGTGAGGGCGTCCGTGGTGGCCTGCTCGACCAGGCGGGCGCGGGTCTCGGCGTTGGCGACCGCCAGGCGCACGAGCTGGGCGAAGCGCTCCACGCGCTCGGCGGCGCCCCAGGGCGCGTCGCCCTGGGCGTGGAAGACGGCGGCCACGGCGCCCCAGAGCCGGCCGTGCACGCGGATCGGCGCCGAGACGACGTGGGGCGGGCCGCTGCCGACGGGCAGCCCGGGGCGGCGCCAGAGGCCGACCTCCTCCTCGCCCCCGTCCCGGTAGCGCACCACGCGACCGGCCGCGGCCTGCAGCAGGCGCGCCATCTCGCGGGCGACCAGCGGGTAGAGGCTGGGGCCGTCCGACTCCGAGGCCACCGCCTCGGTGACCCGGTGCAGGGCGGCGTGCTCGGCGTCGGCCAGCGCGCGCTCGGTGACGTCGCGGGTGGCGATCTGCAGCTCCAGCACCGCCCCCTCGGCATCGCGCACGGCGCGCAGCGTGGACTCCAGCACCACCCAGCCGCCGCCGCGGCGCCGGCCGCGATAGGTGAGCGTCTCGCCGTCGAGGCCCCAGCTCAGGCGCTCGCGGCTCGCGCGCCAGACCGCCAGGTCGTCGGGGTGGGCGAGCTCCCAGGCGCAGCAGCCCACGAGCTCGTCCGGCGCGAAGCCGGTGATCTGGAGGGCGGCGGGCGAGACGTAGGTCATGACCCCCTCGGGGTCCGCCCGGACGATCATCTCGGCGGCGCTCTCCGCCAGAAGCAGGAACTGGGCCTCCGCGCGGTCGCGGGACCTGGGTCGGGCGTCCGTCATCTCCCCCTACCCTCGGCATCCGCCTCCCCCGGCTTGAGCCCGGGCGCGAGATCGGTCAGCGGCGGGCGGCGCGGTCGATGACCGCGAGCACCCGGTCTCCCGCCCGGGCGAGGCGCACGGGCGCCTCGAAGCAGCGCGACAGCGGCCCCTCCTGAAGGACCTCGCCGGCGGCCCCGGCGGCGACGACGGCGCCGCGGCGCAGCAGCAGGGCGTGGGTGGTCGAGCCCGCCAGCTCCTCCAGGTGGTGGCCCACCTGGACGGTCGCGAGGTCCGGGTGCGAGGCGGCGAGGGCGTCCAGGCGGTCGAGGAACGCCACGCGGCACGGCAGGTCCAGGCCGGCGGTGGGCTCGTCCAGCAGCAGCAGCCGCGGCGTCGGCATCAGGGCCCGCGCCAGCAGCACGCGCTGCTGCTCGCCGCGCGAGAGGGTGGCGACGCGGCGCCCGGCGAGGGGGGCGCAGCCCATCTGGGCCAGCAGCGCCTCGGCCCGCGGCCGCGCGGCCGCGCGGCCCTCGGCCAGCGGCACGATGGTGGCGGCGGCGCCGGTCATGACCGCCTCGAGCGCCGTCATGCTCAGGCGGAACGCCGCCGCGACGCGCGCGTCGAGCGCCCCGATCCCGGCCCGCAGGGCGCGGGCGTCGGTGGCGCCCAGCGTCCGCCCCAGCACGGCCGCCCGCCCCTCGCTGGGGAAGAGCGCCGCGCCGGCCACCGAGAGCAGTGTGGTCTTGCCGGCGCCGTTCGGCCCGACCACGGCCCAGCGCTCGCCGGGCAGCACGCGCCAGTCCACGCCGTCCAGCAGCACCGCGCGTCCGCCGCCGGGCCGGGCCCGCCAGACGGACACGCCCCGCAGCTCGACCGCGGGGGCCGAGCGCCCGCCCGCGCCGCCCGGGCTAGCCGAGGAAGAGCGCGCGGGCGTCGTCGACGACGCGGTCGCCCTCCACGTCGGCCCGGGCCCGCTCCTCGGGGGGCGCCTCGGGCTCGGGGTCGTCGGACAGGTTGTGGGGCAGGGGCTGCCCGACCAGCGCCTCGGCCTCGCGCCACCAGGCCTCGGGGATCGCGTCGTCCAGCTCGGCGTCGAGCATCTCGGCGAACAGCAGCGTCCAGGCGCGCGGGACGACCTCGTAGGTGTAGCCGCCGCCCCCCAGGGCGAGCCAGCGGCCGTCCGCCGCCTCGCGCGCGAGCTGGTGGAGGGCGCGGTACGCGCGCGGGAAGGCGGGCATGGTCACCTGCAGGTGGGCGAGCGGGTCGGCGTGGTGGGGGTCGGCGCCGTCCTGGGTCACGATCACCTGGGGGTCGAACTCCAGCACCGCGGGCGCGATGACCTCCTCGATCGCCCGCACGTAGGGGCGGTCGCCGGAGTAGGGCGGCAGCGGGACGTTGATCGACGTGCCCTCGGCCGCGCCGATGCCGCGCTCGGCCATCGCGCCGGTGCCCGGGAAGAGGTAGCGGCCGGTCTCGTGCACCGAGCACGTCAGAACGCGCGGGTCCTCGAAGAAGATCCACTGGGTGCCGTCGCCGTGGTGCACGTCGATGTCGATGTAGGCGACCCGCTCGGCGCCCGCGTCCAGCAGCGCCTGGATGGCCACGGCGGTGTCGTTGTAGATGCAGAAGCCCGACGCCCGGTTGGCCAGGGCGTGGTGCAGGCCGCCGCCGGCGAACAGCGCCTGGTCGGCCCGGCCCTCCCAGATCTCGAGCGCCCCGACCACCGAGGCTCCGCAGACGGCCGCCGCCGCCTCGTGCATGCCGCCGAAGGCGGGGGTGTCGCCGCCGGACGCCAGGCCCCACTGGGCGGCCTCCCACGCCGCCGCCATGGCCGGGTTGTCGCTGTAGCGGCGCACCGCCGCCACGTACGCCGGCGCGTGGACGCGCTCGATCAGCGCATCGGGCGCGGGCTCGGCGATCACCTCGGTCACGCCGTCCCGCTCGGTCAGGCCGTAGACGCGCATCAGGTCGACGGCCAGGCGGCGGCGCAAGGGCTGCATCGGGTGATCAGCGCCGAGGTCGTACGTCGGCCCCTCGGCGGGCATCACGAAGGCGGTGCGGGGCACGCGGGAACGCTAGCCCATGCCCCGTGGACCCGCCGTGCACGGCCGGCCCGAGTGGCGGAGAATGGGCTCCCCGATCCGGAGGTCCACCGTGCGCGGCCTGATGATGGAGGGTCCGCTGACCCTGTCGGCCATCCTGCGGCGGGCCGCGACGGTCTTCCCGCGGCGGGACGTGGTGACGCTCGGCTACGGCCCGCCCCGCCGCGCCGGCTACGCGGAGGTCGCCGCGACGGCGCGGCGCCTGTCCGCGGGGCTCGGCCGGCTGGGGATCCAGCCGGGCGACCGGGTCGCGTCGCTGTGCATGAACCACGACCGCCACATGGCGGCCTACTTCGGCGTCCCGGCGGCCGGAGCGATCATGCACACGCTCAACCCGCGCCTGCACGCCGACGACCTGGCCGCGATCGTGCGCAGCGCCGGCGACCGGGCGGTGATCGTCGACGAGGCGCTGCTGCCGGTGCTCGACGCGATCCGCGAGCGGGTGGACCCCGGCGTGGCCATCGTGGCCTCCGACGGGCCGGCGCCCCAGGGGATGCTGGGGTTCGACGACCTGCTGGACGACGACCCCGGCGAGGACGCGCTGGCCGACCCCGACGAGCTGGACGCGGCGTTCCTCTGCTACACGAGCGGCACCACCGGCGCGCCCAAGGGCGTCCTCTACTCGCACCGCGCGCTCGTGATCCACGCGCTGGTCTGCGTCCACGGGGACGCCTTCGACGTGCGCGAGGCGGACACCGTGCTGCCGGTCGTGCCGATGTTCCACGTCATGGCCTGGGGGCTCCCGTTCGCCTGCGCCATGAGCGGCGCGCGGATGGTCCTGCCGGGGCCGGCCGTGGATCCCGCGAGCGTGCTGGCGGCGGTGGCCGAGGAGCGGGTGACGATCACGGCGGGCGTGCCGACGGTCTGGCTCGGGGTGCTCGCGGCCCTCGACGTCGACCCCGGCGCCCACGACGTCTCGTCGCTGAAGTGGCTGATCATCGGCGGCTCGGCCGCGCCGCGCGTGCTGATGGAGGGGCTGGAGCGGCGCCACGGCATCCCGTGCATGTGCGCCTGGGGCATGACCGAGACGACGCCGCTGGGGACGGCGGCGCGGCTGCCCCCGGACATGGCGGCCGCGCCCGAGGACGATCAGCTGACGCTGCGCCAGTCCCAGGGGCGCCCGGTGCCGTTCGTCGAGACCCGCGCCCGCGGCGAGCGCGGCATGATCCCCCACGACGGCCGCACGATGGGCGAGCTGGAGGTGCGCGGCCCGTTCGTGGCGTCGGGCTACTTCGGCCGCGAGGGGCCGACCGAGCAGATCACCGACGACGGCTGGTTCCGCACCGGCGACATCGTGACCATCGACGAGCGCGAGGTCGTGCGCATCACGGACCGCGAGAAGGACCTGGTGAAGTCCGGCGGCGAGTGGATCAGCTCGGTGGCGCTCGAGAACGCGCTGATGGGCCACCCCGACGTGGCCGAGGCGGCCGTGATCGCGATCCCCGACGAGCGCTGGATGGAGCGCCCCCTCGCCGTGGTCGTGGTCCGCGACGGCGCCGCCCCGACCCCCGAGGAGCTGATCGACCACCTGCGGCCGTCGTTCACCCCGTGGTCGCTGCCCGACGCGGTCGAGTTCGTCGACGCCCTGCCCCGCACGGCCACCGGCAAGTTCAAGAAGGCCGAGCTGCGCGAGCGCTTCGGGGGGCCGCGCCCCGGCTAGGTGGGCGGGACCAGCGCGGCGAGGTCCGGCGCCACCTCGTCCGGCGCCGGGTCGAGGTCGCCGAGCTCCGAGCCGGCGGTCACCCCGCTCAGCACCAGCGCGAAGCGGGCGCCGAGGGCGCGGGCGAGGGCGCCGTCGGTCGACGGCCGGTCGCCCACGACCACGGCCACCGCGCCGACCCGCTCGGCCACCAGCCGCCGCATCGGCTCGTGCGGCTTGCCCGCCACCTCGGGCGTGACGCCCGAGGCGACCGCCACCGCGGCCAGGATCGCGCCCGCGCCCGGCAGCAACCCCTGCGGCGTCGGGTAGGTGGCGTCCTCGTTCGTCCCGATCAGCCGCCCCCCGCCCCGCACCGCGTCGGCCGCCCGCGCGAGCCGGTCGAAGTCGAACTCGCGATGGAAGCCGACGACCACCGCGTCGGCGGGCCCCTCATCGACGACCCGCACCCCGCGCGCCGCGAGCGCCTCGCGGACGCCCTCCCCGGCGCAGGCCAGCGCCGTCGCCCCGGGCTCGACGATCGTCGCCGCGGCCTGGGCGGAGGTGAGCACGTCGTCCGCCGTCGTCGTCACGCCGTGCCGCTCGAGCTTGGCGACGTGATCGGCCAGCCGGGGGCCGGCGTTGTTCGTCAGGAAGACGACCCGCTCCCCGCGCGCCCGCAGGCGGGCGACGGCGTCGGCCGACCCCGGGATCGGCATGTCGCCGCGCCAGAGCACGCCGTCCAGGTCGAG
>DATLLV010000162.1:0-7923 GCA_035537655.1 Miltoncostaeaceae bacterium | reverse complement strand
TCCCGCACCTTGTAGACGTCGGCGTTCACCAGGCCGGAGACCAAGGCCTCGCCGAGGCCGAAGCCGGCCTCCACGGAGGCGATCTTCCGGTTGAAGGTGACGGGGTCGGCCGTGAACAGGATGCCGGCCGCCTGCGGGAAGACCATCCGCTGAACGACCACGGCCATGTGGGCCTGCCGGTGATCGAAGCCCTTCTGCAGGCGGTAGGTGACGGCCCGCTCGGTGAAGAGCGAGGCCCAGCACCGGCTGACGTGCCGTAGGACCCCCGCCGGGCCCACGACGTTCAGGTAGCTGTCCTGCTGGCCCGCGAAGGATGCCGTCGGCAGGTCCTCCGCCGTCGCGCTGGAGCGGACGGCGTACGCGGCTCGCTCGCCGAGCCGGGCGAGCGGGCGGGTGATCGCCGCCGCCAGATCGTCAGGGATGGCGACCCCTTCGAGGGCCCGGCGGATCTCCGCGCTCTGCGCGCGGATCGCCTCCCGGTCGTCCGGCCTCAGGCGCGACAGCCGATCGAGCCGATCGTCGATCGACGGCGCGTCCGCCACGATCCGCTCGAAGGCCTCCGTCGTCACGCAGAAGCCGGCCGGCACGCGGATGCCCTCGATCCGCGAAAGCTCCCCCAGGTTCGCGCCCTTGCCGCCGACGACCGCGAGCTGCGTCCGGTCGATCTCCTGGAACCCCAACACGTAGCGGCCCATCCGCTCACCTCCCTGGTGCGGAGGGCGATTATGCGGCAGGAATCAGGGCCTCATGAGGCCCGCGGGTCAGGTATAAATTCGTTGTGGGAGGGCGCGACTAGCTCGGCGAGCCGAGGCGCTCCTTGGCCAGCTCGGCGACCTCGGTGGGGCTCGATCCGACGCCCACCCCGCGGGCCTCCAGGGCCTCCTTCTTGGCCTGGGCCGTACCGGTCGACCCGGTGATGATCGCGCCCGCGTGGCCCATCTGCTTGCCGGGCGGGGCCTGGAAGCCCGCCACGTAGGCGACCACGGGCGTCGACATGGTCGACGCGATGTAGTCGGCGGCCTTCTCCTCCTCGGTGCCGCCGATCTCGCCCACCATGACGACCAGGTCGGTGCCGGGGTCGGCCTCGAAGCGCTCGAGGATGTCGATGAAGCCGCTGCCGACCACCGGGTCGCCGCCGATGCCGACGACCGTGCTCTGGCCGATGCCGAGCAGCCCCAGCTCCTTGGAGATCTGGTACGTCAGCGTGCCGCTGCGGCTGACGACGCCCACCCGCCCGGCCTCGAAGACCTGGGTCGGCATGATGCCGACGGTCGCGGCGCCCGGGCTGATGACGCCGGGGCAGTTGGGGCCGATGAGGGTCGTGTCGCCCCGCTTGAGCTGCGCGTAGACGCGCAGCATGTCGTGGGCCGGGATGCCCTCGGTGATGCACACGACCAGCTGCACATCGCTGTCGAGGCCCTCAAGGATCGCGTCGGCCGCGAAGCGCGGCGGCACGAAGACCATCGCCGTGTTCGCGCCGGTCTCGCTCACGGCGTCGTCGACCGTGTCGAAGACAGGGATGCCCTCGACCTCCTGGCCGGACTTGCCCGGCGTGACGCCGGCGACGACCCGGGTGCCGTAGGCCTTGTTGCGGGTGGCGTGGAAGCCGCCCTCGCGGCCGGTGATGCCCTGCACCACCAGCTTCGTGCCCGCGTCGACGAGGATGCTCACGCCGCCACCCCCGCCAGCTCGACCGCCCGGGCGGCCGCCGAGAGCATGGTGGCCTCGACGACCACGTTGTCCGGCGCGCGCTCGGCCAGGATGGCCCGGCCCTCGTCCTCGTTCGTGCCGTCCAGGCGCACGACGATGGGCAGGTCCGCGCCGAGGCGGTCGAGCGCCGTCAGCAGGCCCTCGGCCACCTCGTCGCAGCGGGTGATGCCGCCGAAGATGTTGATCAGCAGCACCTTCACCTTCGGGTCGCTCAGCAGCACCTCCAGCGCGGTCACGACCTCGTCGGCCTTCGAGCCGCCGCCCGCGTCGAGGAAGTTCGCCGGCCGGCCGCCGGCGTTCGCGACCACGTCGAGCGTGCTCATCACCAGCCCGGCGCCGTTGCCCAGGATGCCGACGTCCCCGTCGAGCTTGACGTAGGTGACGCCGCGCTCGCGGGCCATCGCCTCCTGCGGGTCCTCGGGCGCGATGTCACCGAGCTCCTCGAGCTCGGGGTGGCGGCCGACGGCGTTGTTGTCGATCGTCACCTTGGCGTCGAGGGCGACCACGCGGCCGTCCTCGGTGAGCACCAGGGGGTTGATCTCGACCAGCATCGCGTCGAGGCCCACGAAGGCGTCGTAGAGCTTGCCCAGGATGGCGACCACGCCGCCCACGCCCTCGGGGTCGATGCCCGCCCGGTAGGCCAGCCAGCGGGCGTCGTGCGCCTGGAAGCCGATGAGCGGGTCGATGTGCCGGCGCGCCAGGGCGTCCGGCTGGGTGCGGGCGACCTCCTCGATGTCCATGCCGCCCACCGCCGACAGCATCGCCAGCGGCCGCTTGGCGGCGCGGTCGAAGGTGATCGAGGCGTAGTACTCCCGGGCGATGGCCGAGGCCTCCTCGATCCAGAGGCGCCGGACCACGTGGCCGCGGATGTCCATTCCCAGGATGTGGGACGCGCGGGCCTGGGCCTCCTCGGGCGACTCGGCGAGCTTGATGCCGCCGGCCTTGCCGCGGCCCCCGATCTGGACCTGGGCCTTGACGACGACGCGGCCGCCGATGCGCTCCGCGGCCGCCCGGGCCTCCTCGGGGGTGGACGCCGCCTCGCCCTCGGGGACCGGGATCCCCCGGGCGCCCAGCAGCTGCTTCCCCTGGTACTCGAACAGATCCATACGGCCTCCGCGTGATCGGCGCGTCGCTGGGTCCAGCCCCTCGGCGGAGGCGCGGGACGCCGTACTCTAGCCGCCGGACCGAGGCCGGTGCCGGGGCCGCGAGGGCTCGGGTAGGGTTGCCGCCGTATGCGGATCGCCCCGCGCCGGCCCGCGGCCGGCCTCCGAGCCGTCGGGGCGCTCGCCCTCGCCGCGGCCGCGGCGCTCGTCGTGGCGTGCGGCTCCGATTCGCCCCCCAAGCCGGAGGCGCCGGCCCACCCGCGTCCGGTCGTCTGGGGCTTCGCCGAGAACCTGCACCGCGACCCCGCCACCATCACGCGAAAGGTGGCCGAGATGAAGCGGATCGGCGCCCCGATGGTGCGCTTCGACCTGGCCGACGCCCCGGCCGAGCGGCGCGCGGTGCGGACCGCCCGCGACGCGGGCCTGCAGGTCATGGGCGTGATCACGGGCGGCGACCGCGACCCGGCGGCGTACGCGGACCGCGCCGAGGCGCTCGTGCGCGAGTTCGCGCCCCTGGGCGTCCACCACTACGAGATCTGGAACGAGCCAAACCTCCCCCAGACCTGGCCGACGGCCGACGACCCGGACACCGCGGTGCGCGAGTACATGGACCTGGTGAAGGCCGCCTACCCGCGCATGAAGGCGGCCGACCCGCGCAGCACGATCCTGGTGGGCGCCCTGTCGCGCCGCGAGACCGTCGGCGGCCGGCCGAACGACTGGCTCGCCGCGATGTACGACGAGGGCCTGCAGGGCAACTTCGATGCCATCTCGGTCCACCCGTACACCGACCCGGACCTGCCGGGCGAGAACGTGCCGGCCGCCTACTCCTGGCTGGAGATGGCCGGCCCGTGGGAGGATCGCACCCCCTCGATGCGCGAGCTGATGGTCGACCACGGCGACGGCGCGCGGCGGATCTGGATCACCGAGTTCGCGGCGCCGACCGGCGGCGACCTGGGCACGCCGGTCAGCGAGGCCCGCCAGGCGGAGATCCTCGGCCGCGCGACCGAGCTCGCCCAGAGCTACCCCTGGCTGGGCGGCTTCTTCTGGTACTCGGTGCGCGACGCCCTGGACGGCGGCGAGCAGTTCGGGGTGCTGCGCTCGGACTGGTCGGCCAAGCCCTCGCGGGCCGTCTACGCCGCCGCGATCGCGCGCACCCGCGGGGTGCCGGCGGGGTCGTGAGCCGGACCGCCGACGAGCGCCGCAGCGCCGCGCTGCTGCTGGGGCGGGCCTCGGGCGACGCGGCGTCGCCGGAGGTGGCCGCGGCGGTGCGCTCGCGCGGGGTGCCGCCCGCGCCCGTGCGGATCCTGCAGCGGCTCGCCATGAAACGGGGGCGGCTGGGCTACGAGGACGATGTCCTGGAGCCGATGGCGCGGGCCCGCCGGGCCGCCCTGGGCACGGCGGGCGAGGGGCCGCCGCGCGCTCTGGTGCGCGTCGACGAGTTCCCTCGCGCGGGCGCACACGACGCGCCGGACACCGTCGCCGAGATGATGCGCTTCCACGAGATCCTGCGCCGCGCGGGCGTCCCCTACCTGATCGCGATCACGCCGCGGGTGGCGCGCGACTACCTCGACCCGGCGGGGGCGGCGTCGCGCCCGCTGCGCGACGACGAGGTCGAGGCCCTGGCGGCGCTCCGCGCCGACGGGGTGGAGTTCGCCCTGCACGGCCTGGACCACCGCACCCGCCGCTCCGAGCCCCGCCGCCACTCCGAGCTGTGCGGGCTCGACCCGGCGGCGCTGGCCTCGCTCCTGGACGAGGGCCTGGAGACGCTGGCCGAGGCCGGGGTGGAGGCACCGGTGTTCGTGCCGCCCTTCAACCGCTTCGACGCCCGCCAGTACCCGGCGCTGGCCGACCGCTTCGACGTCGTGTGCGGCGGGCCGGAGACGGTCGCCCTGCTCGGCTTCCACGGCACGCCGCTGTGGCGCGGCGAGGCGGTCTACCTGCCGGCCTACCCGCCCCTCTACGACCGCTCGGGACCGCTGCTGGGCGCCCTGCGCCGGCTCGCCGGGCGCCGGCCGGGCGTCTGGCTGCCGCTCGCCCTGCACCTGCCCTGGGAGGCCGACGACGGCTGGCACGACCTCGAGGCGCTGGCGCCGGCCCTCGCCGAGGTCGCGGTGCCGTGGGGGGAGTTCCTCGACGAGGTGGCCGCGTCGCGCGCGGCCGCCCCGCCGGGGTCCTGAGGGCTAGCCGAGGAAGCGCGCCGAGGGCGGCGAGCGCCGCAGCAGCAGGCTGCGCGTGATGACGCGGTCGCCGCCGCCGCGCGGGTCGCGCAGCCGCATGAACATGCGCAGCTTCAGCGGGAAGCGCTTGCCGGTGGTCGAGAAGCGCGCCGTCAGCACGACGTTTCGCCCGCCCTTGCCGGCGATGCGCTTGCTGACCAGCGCCCGCTTGAGCGCCTTCGCCTTCTTGCCCTTGCTGACGGGGTAGAGGCCCAGCGCGCCGCGGAAGGCGCCCGACGTCCTGAGGACGAAGCGCACCGTCGCCGCGCGGCCCGCGAACCTGACGCCCACGCGGAGCCGCTTGACCTTGGGCGGGCTGATCCTCGCGCCGCCCGCGCCGGGGCCGCCCGCGCCGGGACCGCCCGGGCCCGCTCCGGCGTAGCCCGGAGGCACCGGGACGCCGACCCACACCCAGCGCGCGGTCGACGGGACGCCCTGGGCGTTGAGCAGGTAGAGCATGTACGGCCCCGGAGGGGCGACGTTCGGCGACGGCGGCGAGGTCGCGACCAGCCCGGCGCCGCTGGGGGCGATCGCCAGCTCGACGTGCCGCTGGTTCATGTCGTTGGCGTGGGTGGTGGCGCCCGGCGACATGAGCACCGCCCGGCTCACCTGGCCGGACGCGCCGATCGTGAACGGCGCGTTGTAGCCGACCGAGGCCGGCGCCGCAGTGATCGCGGGCCGCGCGCCACGGAAGAGGTAGGGCGGCGAGAAGATCTCGGCGACGTCGTTGAGGTAGCCGCCGCCGGCGTCGGTGTCGTCGCCCGCCGACAGCACGCTGGCGTCGGGCAGGAGCAGGGCCGTCGAGTGGTAGCCGCGCCCCTCGGTCTGCGAGGCGAGCGGCGTCCAGGCGTTGGCCGAGGGGCTGTACGAGAGCGTCTCCTCGCGGTAGCCGTTGGACGCGCCCTCGTCGTTGCCGCCGACCGCGAGGATGTTGCCGTCGGGCAGGATCACGCCGTTGACGTTGCGCCGGCTCTCGGGCAGCGGCGCCCTGAGCTGCCAGGTCCCACCGGGCTGGGCGGCGTCGAAGCTCTCGGTCGTGGCGGTGGACAGGTCCGCGTGGCTGTCGTACGCCCCGCCGATCAGCATGACCCGGCTCGAGCCCGACGGCGGCCCCGGCAGGAGGACCCCGGCCCCGAAGCCGAAGGCGCGGTCCACGTTCAGGTGGGGCGCGGGATCGAGGCTGAAGTCGGACTGGCGGTTGACCCAGAAGGTGTCGTCGATGCGCCCGCCGGCGATCAGGACGCGACCGTCGGGCAGCTGGAACTGGTGCGGGTAGTAGTCGAGGTCCTCGGAGCCCACGAGCTGGAGGGTCCCGGGGCCCTTGCCGTCGGCCGCCGGCGTGTAGACCTCGATGTCGCGGTTGTTCGCCGACGAGCCGTTGCCGGTCTCGTCCCAACCGGCGGTGATGAGCACGCGGCCATCGGCCATGCGGGTCGCCGTCGGGTACCAGCGGCCGTGGCGCATGTTGGGCCCCTGGGACCAGGTCTCGGTGACCGGGTCGAAGAGCCAGATCTCGTTGAGGCCCTTGAATGAGCCGCCGGGGGTGCCCGGTGCGGTCTGGTACTGGAGGTTGCCCCCGACCACCAGGACGCGTCCGTCGGCGAGCAGGGTCTGGCCGGCGCACCAGATGTTCGACGGCACGTCGCGGCGCACCCCGGTCTTGGTGACCGGGTCCCAGACCATGACCTTCGCGAGGTCCTCGTCGCCGAACGAGGGGTTGTTGTAGAAGAAGAGGATCTTGCCGTTCGGCATCAGCGTCGAGTGGATGGCCACGATGCCCGGCAGCGGGAACCCTCCGCTCCACGTGCCCACGACGGACGGGTCGCCCACCGCCTGCTCGTGCTTGGCCGCGGCCGCGCGGCGCAGCTGCTTCGCGAACGCCGGGCGCACCTTGCCCGAGACGGTGCACGCCTCGCGCCGGTCCCGCGCCCGCTCGCGGGCGTGGGCCGTGGCGTGCTCGGGGCCGAGCACGAGCGCTTCGACCCGATGCAGGCGCGCCTCCTGGCGCGGGCTGTCGCTCGCGCACTGCGTGGCCACGTCGCGCAGCGACCTCGCCGCGGCGACGCCGTGGGGCTCGTCGCCGTGGGCGAGCGCCGCCGCGGGCAGGGCGAGGCCCAGGAGCAGGCACATCAGGATCGAGGCACGCCGCATCAGGAAGTCGTCCTCCCTCCGTGACCGACAAGGCCGAAGCTAGCCCCGGGGCCACCTCCGGCCAACCGGTCGCCCGTCCAGACCGAGCGGGTCGGACGGGTAGGTACGTCGCGGGGGAACCGCGGGGGCGGGCGCCGGGGCGCGGGCGCGAGTGCTACCGCAGCAGCACCTGGACCAGCACCAGCATCGCCAGGGTCCCCACGCAGAGGGTCCCCAGCTCCAGCCGGTGGCGGGTCAGGAGCACGACCCCGCGGTGGCCGGCCATGTCGTAGCGGCGGGCGGCGGTCGGGAAGAGGGAGAGCAGGCCGCTGACCGCGGCGATGATGAGCAGCAGGACGGCGAGGACGGTCCAGCCGCCGCCGCCGCCGCCGTTGTCCGAGGGCGTCGACAGGGTCGCCGCGGCGTTGGGGCTCTCGCGCAGGGCGCGGGACGCGGCGAGCGCCTCGCGCTCGCGCTGCTCGCGCGCCCGGGCCTCGATGCTGTCCGCGGCCGCGCGGCGGCGGGCCTCGGCGGCCTCGCGGGCGGCCGCGGCGGCCGCCGCCCTGCGGCGCGCCTCGGCACGCCGACGCGCCTCGGCACGCTCGCGGGCGCGCTCGCGCGCCGCCTCGCGCTCGGCGGCCGTCGGCTCGTTGGTGCTCGGCTCGTTCGGAGTGGCCTGCGGGTCCGGCTCGGGGGCCGGGGCGGGCTCCACCGGAGCCGGCGCGGGCGCAGGCGCGGGCGCAGGCGCGGGGTTGGCCCTGGGG
>DATLLV010000161.1:0-9387 GCA_035537655.1 Miltoncostaeaceae bacterium | reverse complement strand
CGCGTCGATGCCGTTGCGGCTGATGAAGACGATCAGGCTCGACCAGGGCGTCCCCTGGATCCCGGCGAGGGCCGCGCGGGCGCAGGCGATCGTCATCGTCAGGGCGAAGTGGCCGTTGGCCGCCAGCAGCCGCGCCGTGGGCAGCACGCTGCGGGGGGCGCGCTCGGCGATCGCGGGCAGCGTCTGGCGCAGCAGCAGCATCGTCGTGGCCTGGTGCCGCATGTGGCAGTCGTCGCCCATCGCGATGCCCTGGGCGTCGAGCGCGAAGCCGTCGATCGGCCCCTCGGCACGCAGGGCGGCGGCGAACCCGGGGGCGACCGCCTCGGCCAGCGTGCGCTGGCGGCGGATGGCCTCGGCCGTGCCGACCCCGAGCCAGAACGCCTCGCCCGGGCCGTCGTTGAAGGGGCTGTAGCCGACCCCGCCCCCGACCTCGTCGCGCGCGGCCCAGACGGCCATCGAGGGCGAGATCACCCCCGTCATCGCGCCGGCCGCGTCCAGGGAGTGGGCCGGCGCCAGCCGCACGCCGCCCTCGGCGACGAGTCGCGCCGCCTCCTCCAGGGTCCCGGCCCAGCCCTCCAGCACCGCCGCCCCGCAGACGGCGTTGCGCTGGGGCATGCACATCAGCTCCCACTCCACCGGCGGCCCGGCGTGCAGGACGGTGCGGCCCTCCAGGCCCGGGATCAGCTCGCCCGCGGCGCCGGCCCCGACGATCATCGGGCGCGCCTCCTGCAGGCGCTCGAGCGCGAGGGCGTTGGCCGCGTCGACGCGGTCGTCGGCGTAGGTCGTGGCGAGGGCCGCGACGTCCTCCGGGTCGCCCCCCGCGGGCGGCCGCCAGTCGAGCGCGGTGACGTCGGCGCCCTGGTCGCGCAGCGCATCGGCCATCAGGTCCAGGCCCGCGGTGACGACGCGTAGGCTGCTCACGCCATGAACCTACCGGCTCTGGCGCGGGCGGTCCGCGAGCACCCCGGCCTGCGCGGCAAGCGCGAGCTCGCCCTGGTCGCGGCGGCCCTGGGCGGCGACGGCGACGACGCCGCGCTGCTCCCCGACGCCGACGGCGCGCTGGCGCTGGCGGCCGAGGCCATCCACCCGGCCTTCGTCGCCGCCCAGCCGCGGGCCGCGGGCGTCGCGGGGGTCGTGACGGTCGTGAACGACCTCGCCGCCACCGGCGCCCGCCCCCTGGCGCTGCTGGACTGCCTGGTGGCGGGCGCGCGTCGCGTCGCCGAGGAGCTGCTGGAGGGGCTGCGGATCGGCGCGGCCCTCTACCGGGTGCCGGTGCTGGGCGGCCACGCCACCGTCGAGGACGGCGCGCCGCCGTCACTCTCCACCTTCGCGGTGGGCCGGGCCCGGGCACCGCTGTCGGCGCGCAACGCCCGCCCGGGCGACGCCGTGACGCTCGTGGCCTGCCTGGAGGGGGAGATGATGGTCGGCGCCGGCAGCAGCTTCTTCAGCCACCTGCGCGGGCCGCGGCGCGAGCGGGCCGCCGACGACCTCGCCCTCCCGGCCGACGCCGCCGAGGCCGGCGAGGCCTGGGCCGCGCGCGACGTCTCGATGCCCGGCGTCGCCGGGTCGCTGCTGCAGCTCTGCGAGAGCGCCGGCGGGCTCGGGTGCGCGCTCGACCTCGAGGCGCTGCCCGTCCCCGCCGGCCTGCCGCTCGAGCGCTGGCTGCTGACCTTTCCCTCCTACGCCTTCCTGCTGGTGGGCGATCCAGCGGCCCTCGCCGAGCGCGCCGCGGCCGTCGGCCTGGCCCACGCGCCGCTGGGCGAGCTGGACGCGACCGGCGTCCTGCGGCTGCGTGCCGGCGGCGACGAGGCGCCGGTGTGGGACCTCACCAAGGAGAGCCTCACCGGCCTGCGCCCGCCGGCGCCCTGAGCGGGCCGGCGGGCGGGGGTCGCGCGGGGTCAGGCGCGCGTGGCGACCAGCTCGAGATAGTCGGCCTGGATGGCCGAGGGGCCCTCGCCGCCGAGGCGGTCGAAGCGGCGCGCGAGCGCCGTGATCGCCACGGCGAGGTCGTGCTGCTCCGCCGGGTCGAGGCCGGCGAAGGCGGCGACCGTCGGGCCGTAGTGCTCGCGGAAGAAGGCGGTGAGCCCCTCCGGCGCGTCGAAGCGGAACGCGTACGTGCGACGCCGGGCGCGCAGGTCCGTCACGCCGTCGCCGAACAGGTCGCGGACGTGCGCCTCGACGCCCCAGAGCAGCGGCGGGTCGAGGCCGGGCGGCGGCGGGGCGTAGGCGGCCACGGCGCGGAAGAGCTCGCCGACGAAGCCGTCGGGCGTCCAGTTGGCGAGGGCGATCGTCCCGCCCGGCCGGGTGACGCGCAGCATCTCGGCGGCCGTCCGCCGCTGGTCGGGCGCGAACATCGCGCCGACGACCGAGACGACGGCGTCGAAGGACGCGTCGGCGAAGGGCATCGCCTGGGCATCGCCCTCGACCAGCTCGACCGGCAGGCCCTCGGCCTGCGCGCGCACGCGGGCGCGGTCGAGCAGGGCGGGCACGTAGTCGAGCGACACGACCTCGCAGCCGGAGCGGGCGGCGGCGAGCGCGGTGTTGCCCGTACCGCCGGCGACGTCGAGCACCCGCGTGCCCGACCGCAGGTCGGCCGCGTCGCAGAGCGTCTCCGAGATGATCGGGATGCGGGCTGCGACGGCCCCGTAGTCGCCGGCGGCCCACACGGTGCGCTGGCGCGTCGTGATGGCCTCGTAGTCCGGGCGCGCGGGCGTCGCGGTCTCGGTCATGGTGGGCGGCATCGGCTCGTCTCCTCAGATTCGGCAGCACGACCGTTCGTGCTAACGCTGTGGACAATACGAACGTTCGTGCTAGCCTGTCAACGTGGCGACGGTTAAGACGCGACGAAGACGACCGGAGGGGGAGCGCAGCCGCAGCGTGATCCTCCACACGGCCGCGCGGCTGGCGACCGTTGAGGGGCTCGACGGGCTCACGATCGGCCGGCTGGCCGCCGAGACCGGGATGAGCAAGAGCGGGCTGTTCGCGCACTTCGGCTCCAAGGAGGAGCTCCAGCTCGCGACGATCGACACCGCGGAGGAGATCTACGAGGAGGACGTCCTCCGCCCGGCGCTGCAGGAGGAGGGGCGCGCCCGGCTCGAGGCGCTCTGCGAGCGCTTCCTCTCGCACGTCGACCGCAAGGTCTTCCCCGGCGGCTGCTTCTTCGCGTCGGCGGCGGCGGAGCTGGACACGCGTCCGGGGCCGGTGCGGGACCGGATCGTCGCGGTCTACGGCGAGTGGACGGGGCTGCTCGAGGACTCGGTGCGCACCGCGCAGGAGCGCGGCGAGCTCGACCGGTCCGTCGACCCCGCCCAGCTGACGTTCGAGCTCAACGCCATGCTCGCGGAGGCCAACGGCGTCTATCTGCTGACCGGCGATCCGCGGGCGTTCGACATGGCCCGGCGCGGAATCGCCGAGCGGGTGGAGCGCGCGGCGGCCTGAGGCCTAGGGGGGCGAGGCCCCCAGCGCCCAAGCGTAGCCCGTCGGGGCGAAGGCGGGCTGCGCGCCCGCGAGGGCGATCGTCATCTCCTGGTGGGTGGCGCCGCGGTAGTCCGTCGCGTCGCCGAGCGCCGTCCAGCCGAGGTGGGCGAAGAAAAGGACGTTGCGCGCCTGGATGAGGGCGATCATCCGCGTGCCCCCGCGCAGGCCCGCCGTCCGCACGGCGAAGCGCACCAGCGGTGCCCCGATGCGCAGCCGCCGGCCTTCGGGCAGCACGGCGAGGCGGTCGCCCTTCCAGAGGCCGGCCTCGTCGAGCGGGTAGAGCCGCACCGCGCCCAGCACCAGGCTGCCGGCGGCCGCGATGACCTTGACCGCGCCGTCGTCCCAGACGTCCAGGTCGTGGTCGGCGAAGATGCCCTGCTCGCGCACGAACACCTCGTGGCGCACCGCGTGGTGCGCGGCGACGTCCTCGTCGCTGAGGGCGACCCGGA
The DNA here is from genome assembly GCA_035537655.1 of Miltoncostaeaceae bacterium. Taxonomy (GTDB): domain Bacteria; phylum Actinomycetota; class Thermoleophilia; order Miltoncostaeales; family Miltoncostaeaceae; genus DATAGF01. The sequence goes on along the minus strand of DATLLV010000161.1, from coordinate 5,461 downwards.
CGTCGATCGGCGTCACCGGGCCCGGTCCTCCGCCGCCGCGGGGACGCCGTCGCGCCCGCCGCCGAAGGCGCGCTCGAAGGTGCTGAGCGCCGAGCACGCCTGGCAGCGCACGCAGCCCGCGCGCGCGTCCTGGCTCATCATCCCGGCCTCGGCCAGCAGCGGGGCGACGCGCTCGTAGACCTCGCGGACGTACCCGGCCGAGGGCGGGAGGCCGTCGGCGACGATGCTCCCGGGCGCCGGCCGCAGCGGCACCACGAACGGGTAGACGCCCCGGTCGATGGCGGCGCGGCAGCCCTCCATCACCGACTCCGGCGTCTCGCCGAGCCCGAGGATGAAGTAGGTCGAGACCTGGCCCCGGCCGAACACGTCGACGGCGGCCTCCCAGGCGGCGAGGTAGTGGTCGCGGCCCTGGGCGCGCTTGCCGGGGGCGACGCGCGCGAGCACCTCCTCGTCCCAGACCTCCAGGTGCAGCCCGAGCGCCTCCACGCCGCTCGCCCTCAGCGCGCCGAACCAGGAGAAGTCGGCCGGCGGCTCGATCTGGACCTGCACCGGCAGCCCGCTGGCGTCGCGGATCGCCTCGGCGCAGCGGGCCATGTAGGGCGCGCCGCGATCGTCGCGGTTGGGGGTGCCGGTGGTGAGCGTGACGTCCTTGGCGCCGTCCAGGCGGGCCGCCGCCTCGGCGACCTCGGCGAGCAGGGCGGGGGTCTTCACCGGCACCGTGCGGCCGTTCTGCAGGCTGGTGCCGATCGCGCAGAAATGGCACTGCTCGTGGGTGCCCCAGTAGACGCAGCGCTGGAAGACCGTGGACGCGAGGCTGTCCAGGTGCATCAGGGCGATCTTCCAGTAGGGGACGCCGTCGGCCGTCTCGAGGTCGTAAATCTTGGGCCGCGGGTGCAGCCGCACCGGCCCGACCTCGACCCCGTCGCGCAGCAGCGTGCCCGCGCGGCCGCTCCCGCTCATCACCAGCTCGTAGGGGGACGAGGCGACGTAGTCGCCGTGCACCGGCACCGTCAGGGGGGCGCCGTCGAACCAGATGAAGCCGGCGTCGGACGGCCCCGCGCCGCCGGCGCGGGTGGCGCCCGGCCCCTCGTCGGGGTGGGTGGTGCGCACGCCGAGCGACTGGAGCTCGACCGCCAGGGTGCGGAGGTCGGGTGCCTGGGCGGTGCTCACCAGTGCTTGTCGTGCAGGTTGTGGAAGTTGTCCACCAGCACCATCCGCTTGAGCTCCTCCGAGACCGGGGCGCCCTCGATCTTCCAGTACTCGCCCATGAAGTCCGACCAGGGCTCGTCCGAGCCGAAGATCACCCGGTCGCCGCCGATGCCCTGCTTCTCGATCTCCACCAGCAGCCAGCGGGCGCCGAAGCCGATGGCCCACGAGGTGTCGGTGTAGACCCTGTAGCCGTCCTTCACCCACTGGAGGAACTTCGGCACGAGCTTGATGTGGCCGCTGACTCCCCCGCCGAAGTGGACGAGGTGGATCTTGCAGCGCTTCCCGTAGGTCTCGACCATCGGGATGAAGTTGTTGATGTCGCTGTTGCCGCCGGCCGACGTGTGGAAGTGGAAGACGTAGTCGTGCTTCTCCGCCGCGTCGAAGCACATGTCGGCGATCTCCTTCGTCTCCTCGTCCCACTCCTCCGGGTTCGGGTTGCCGCCCAGGAGGAAGGTGGTCTTGAGGCCGATGATCCCCGCCTCGCCGCAGTGCGTGAGGGCCTCGACGGTCTGCTCGCGGTCGCGCGGCAGGAACGAGACCCACAGCAGGCCGCGGATGCGGTCGGTGGAGGTGGCGGCCTCCATGACCACCGGGTTGAGCGAGAAGGGCTGCTCGGGCTTGGGGATGCCGTAGTTCGACATCACCAGGCTGCGCTCGATCCCGTACCGGTCCATGTACGTGAGGAAGTCCTTCGTGCGCGGGAAGTCGTAGACGATCGGCTTCACGGGGTAGTCGATCCCGTAGAAGGGCCACGCCTCGATCTCGCCGATGTGGCTGTGGCCGTCGATCACGTTGCGCTTGATGCCGTCGGGCAGGGGCACGCGGACTCCCTCCTCAGGTGGTCAGCAGGGCGCGGCGCAGCTCGGACGCCGCGGCTCGCCACTCGTCAGGGTCGGTGAACTCGCGCCGCGGGGCGATCGGCTCGGCCGCGGCGGCCGCGCCGGTCTCGGGGTCGAGCTCCAGGCCCTCGAGCTCGAAGCGCGGCGTCATCGTCTCGGGGTCCATCGTCGTCGAGACCGACACGGCCCGGCCGCTGGCCAGGGCCATCTCCACGCGGCGGTAGGGCGGCCACAGCTCCTGCTCGCCCTCGCTCCAGATCGTGACCGTCGGCTCGCCCGCGGCGCGCGCGCGCCGGATCGCCGTCTCGGCCCGCTCGGCCGCCGAGCGCTGGCGCAGCTCGCGGGCCCGCACCTGGTACGCGGCGTCGCGCACCAGGTCGCGGTCGACCTCCGGCGGGATGTCCGCCGCGGTCAGGCCGGCATCGGCCAGCTCCGTGTCCCGCACCGAGGTGCGGTAGGTCACGACCAGGGCGTCGATGTCCGGCACCGACGCCAGGTGGTCGACGAGCGAGCGCACGATGCCGATGACGGCCTCGTAGAGGTCGGGGCGGACCGTGGCGACCGGGTAGAGGCGCTCCTCACCCAGCCGCCAGCGGCGCTCGGCCTCCTCGCGCTCGTCCACCGAGACGTTCCGTCCGCGACGCTCCCTAGACCGTCCAGGTGTTGAGCTGGAAGGCCTTGTTCCGCCACGCCGTCAGCGCCGAGTCGAGCACGTCGAGCGGGTTGAACGGGGTGACCCCCGGGATGAGGTCGTCCTCGCGGAAGCCGTAGAGCGCGCCCATGGCGAAGCGGCACGCGTAGATCGTCGCGCCCTCCGAGAGCAGCGTCTTGAGCTGGTTGTTGATGGCCATGTGACCCGGGAAGGCCTCCTGGCCCACGGCCGGGTACCCGCGCGTGCCCGACGCCATCAGGACGCCCGGCCCGTAGAGCACCAGGCTGACCTTGAAGCCCTTCCGGCCGAGACGGGTCGCCGTGAGCAGGTTGACCAGCCCGACGGAGCCCTCGTAGGGCACCGTGTGCATGAAGATCCACGCCTCCTCACCGGGCTCGGCCTTGATGTCGGGGAAGACCTTCTCCGCGACGTCGTAGAGCTCCTGGCCGGCCTCCGGCTTCATTCCCTCGATCTTCGCCACGCTGTCCTCCCGGCAGTCGGTGTGGGGGCGTTGTGGGGGCACCCACGGCGGTTTGAGGAAGGTGTGATCATTCTCCCCCGGTGGGGCGGACGCAAGCTGCCCACCGGAGAAAACGACACCATCTCGGCATCGGCCACGGGGAAAGGGTTTGCGGGTGAGCGAAACGGTCGTGCTGGCCATCGGCGGCAACGCGCTCGCGCCCGCCGGGCTCGGCGACTTCGCGGGGCAGGAGGAGCGGGCCCGGGGCGTGGCCGAGACGGCGGTCGCGCTGCTCGACTCGGGGCGCCGCCTGCTGATGGTCCACGGGAACGGACCCCAGGTCGGCGCGCTCGCGATGGCCCAGGAAGCGGTCGCGCGCGAGATCCCCATGCAGCCCCTCTTCGTGCTCGGGGCGATGACCCAGGGCCAGCTCGGCTACCTGCTGTCGCAGGCGATCGGCGACGCGCTCGCGTCGAGCGGCCGCCCGCGCGCGGTCGCGGCGGTGATGACCCAGGTGGTCGTGCGCCACGACGACCCGGCCTTCGCCCGGCCAACGAAGCCGATCGGCCCCTTCTTCTCGGAGGGGCGCGCGCGCCGGCTGGCCGCGGCGCGCGGCTGGGACGTCGCCGAGGACGCGGGCCGCGGCTGGCGCCGCGTGGTCGCGTCGCCCGAGCCGGTCGAGGTGGTCGAGGCCTCGGAGATCCGGCGCCTGCTCGACGAGGGCGAGGTGGTGGTGGCCTGTGGCGGCGGCGGGGTGCCCGTCGCGCGCGAGGGCGACGAGCTGGTCGGGGTGGACGCGGTCATCGACAAGGACTTCGCAGCCGCGCTGATCGGCGGCCTGGTGGGCGCGACCTCGCTGCTGCTGCTGACCGGGGTGGACCGGGTCGCCCTCGACTACGGCACCCCGGAGGAGCGGCCGCTCGACCGGATGACCATCGCCGAGGCGCGCGCCCACCTCGCCGACGGGCAGTTCCCGGCCGGCAGCATGGGCCCGAAGGTCGAGGCCGCGGCGCAGTTCATCGAGGCGGGCGGCCGCGAGGCCGTGATCACCTCGCTGGAGCGCGTGGCGGACGCCATGGCCGGCGACACCGGCACCCGCATCGTCGCGTGAGCCGGCGCTCCGTCCTCACCTGGCGCCCGCCGCCCGCCGCCGAGGTGCCGGCGGCGTCGGCGCGCGCCCGCGCGCTGCTCGAGGACCCCCAGGGCTTCGGCAACTACATGACCTACCGCGACGCCTACCGCATCCTGGGGTGGGACCCGGCCGACGTCTACCGCGACGGCGCCATCGCGCTCGACCGGCGCGAGTGGGCCGACCTGGGCTGGATGGCCAACCACCTGGGCCCGTCGCCGCGGGCGCTCGAGGCGATGCGCGCGGCCGTCGACGAGGACCACGTGGGCCCCTACTCGCCCGACCTCGACGCGGGGCTGCGCGACCTGATGGCCGAGGCGCTCCTGGGCCGCCCGCGCGACGACGGCTTCGACGTCATCGGCACCGAGGGCGCCCAGGCCGGCGTGGGCTACGCGGCGCTCGCCTGCCTCGACCCCGGCGACGAGGTGATCGTCACCGACCCGGGGTACTTCCACTTCGTGCCGGCGCTGCGCCTGGCCGGGGCCGAGCCGGTCTGGGTGCGCCTGGGGCCGGCCAACGGCTGGCGCCTCGACCCGGGCGAGGTCGCGGCGGCGCTGACGCCGCGCACGAAGATGGTGGTGGTCTGCGACCCGGTGAACCCCTTCGGCACCGTGCAGCGGCGCAAGGAGCTCGAGGCCCTCTGCCGGCTGTCGGCCGAGCGCGGCCTGGTCGTGCTGGCGGACACCACCCACTCCGCCCACCGCGTTGACCCGGCGGCCCGCCACCACCCGGTCGCCGCGGTCGCCGCCGCCCACCCGGGCGCCACGGTGCTCGTCTCCAGCGGGCTGGCCCACGGCTACGGCATGGCCGGCGCGCGCATCGGCGCCCTCGGCGGGCCGCCGGCGCTGGTGCGCGCCTGCCTGCAGGTGAAGATCGCCGTGGTGCGGCTCAACACCAACCGCCTCGCCCAGGTCGGCGCGGCGGCGGCGCTCCGCGACGAGGCCTGGCTGCGCCGCGGCGAGGAGGTGATCCGGCGCAACCTCGCGGCCCTGCGGGCGGTCGCCCGGCCGGTGGTCGACCCGGCCTACGGTTTCTCGTGCGTCGTGGACGTCTCGGACCTGGGGGCCAGCGCCCAGGAGCTGACCGTGGCCCTCTGCCGCCGCAAGGTCGCCGTCTACCCGGGCGACGGCCTCGGCGAGGTCGGGGCCACGACCACGATCCGGCTCAACCTG